>JAFOND010000116.1 GCA_017418645.1 Lachnospiraceae bacterium
ATTTACTTCATCCGTCCGATAATATCGTTTGCCCTCTCGTATATCTCGTTCTTATCGAATCCGATGTAGAATTCATTGTCTTCGTAAAGGATCTTTCCGTTAACCATCGTCATCTTCACGTTCTGTTTCGAACCCGCAAACACAAGATTCTTTACGATATTGTTCATGGGCTGCATGTTCGGCTGCGAAAGATCTATCATGGCGATATCCGCGATCTTTCCAACTTCAAGGCAGTCACAGTCGTTAAGTCCCATACATCTTGCTCCCACAGCCGTCGCGGAATAAAGAACTTCTTCCGCGCTGGTTGCTTCCGGATCCATCTCCTTAACTTTTGAAAGCGTGCTCATAAGATACATTTCACGGAAGAAATCCAGAGCGTTGTTGGATGCCGGACCGTCCGTTCCGATGGCAACGTTTATGCCTTCCGAAAGATATCTCTTTATGGGTGCGATGCCGGATGCCAGTTTAAGATTTGAGCATGGATTCGTTACCGCATAAAGTCCCTTCTCCTTAAAAATCTCAAAATCCTTATCTTCCATCCATACGCAGTGGTATCCGCCGCCGCCGTATTTATACATTCCCAGGGAATCCGTAAGCTGTGTAGGAGTTACGCCCCAGCGTTCCTTACATTCATCCACTTCCCTCTTTGTCTCCGCGTTATGCATGAAAACCGGGCTCTTATATTTTTCCGCAAGTCTCGCAACGCCTTCCATCTTGTCCTTGGACGTTGTGTATTCCGCATGGAACCCAATAATGAAGGATGCAAGTTCTCCCATATCGTTTACGATATTATAGTTTTCTTCAAGTATTTCCACCGAACCTCCGAAATCGTTAAGTCCACTGGTCTGAACTGTTCTGAAACCGCAGTCCACGGATGCCTTCTGGTTCTTCGGCGGGAAGAAATACATATCAAAATTAGATGTTATTCCGGAGGTTAAATACTCCATTATTCCAAGAATATCAAGCCAGTAGATATCGTCCTCCGTAAGCTGTCCTTCCCTGGGAAAAACCTGATTGTAAAGCCAGTCCTGAAGGGTTGTATCGTCCGCAAAAGATCGTAAGAACGTCATGGCGGTATGGGTATGTGCATTCTTAAATCCCGGGATAAGAAGGTTTCCTTCCGCATCGATGGAGCGGTCCCAGACAAGGACTTCGTCTCCCGTTGTGGCGGAGGAAACGTCTTTTCCGTTTCCGATATAAACTATCTTATTTCCTTTTACCCAAAGTTCGCCCTTTGTAATGTTAAAAGTATGATTGTCATTCGTACGCAAGATCCTTGCGTTATAGAATCTTATGTTCATATTATGTCATCCGAATTAAAACTTCTTAATACTCTCTCTTACAAGATTACCGAAGTCCTTTGCAACCTTCTTTCCCGCATCGATAACTTCCTGCTCCGAAAGGGGTGTGGGGGATATTCCCGCCGCAAGGTTTGAAATGCATGAAACACCGACGATCTTCATTCCCGCGTGATTTGCAGCCAGCGCTTCGCAAGTTGTGCTCATTCCCACTGCATCCGCTCCGATGGTTCGAAGGAATCTTATCTCCGCAGGGGATTCATAGTTCGGTCCCTGGGTCTGAACATAAACTCCCGCCTTAAGATCTATTCCCTGTTCGAAAGCCGTCTTCTTTACGATATCCGAAAGTTCTTTGTTGTAGATGCTGCTCATGTCCGGGAAACGTACTCCGAGTTCCTTTATGTTTTCCCCGCGAAGAGGTGAAGGAACAAAGCATGATATCTGATCCTCTATAAGCATAAGATCCCCGGCTTTAAGGTCATGACGTACGCCGCCGGATGCGTTTGTAAGGAAAAGGATCTCCGCGCCGAAAAGCTTCATAAGACGTATGGGAAGCACAACATCCGTCATGTCATATCCTTCGTAATAATGCACTCTTCCCTGCATGCAGCAGACCGGAACGTCACCGACTTTCCCGAAGACAAACTGTCCCTTGTGTCCGGGCGCGGTAGATACCGGAAAGCCCTCGATATCCTTATAGGATATTACTCCGTCGATGGTTAATGTATCCGCAAAATCGCCGAGACCCGAGCCTAAAACAAGCCCTACCTTCGGCGCATACGGCACCTTGTCTTTTACGCTTTCGTAGCATTTTTGTAATTTTTCGTAAACCGGATTCATGTTATGATTCTTCCTCCCTTTCTCTGAATACATCCAGCGCGGCTTCTATTGCCCTTGCGGTTCGGATTGCCGCGATCTTTTCCATTGCATCGTTATATTCTTCTTCTTTTCTCTTCGCTTCTTCCCAAAAACGCCTTTCGGCTTCGTCATGGGCTTCTTTTCTTTTTCTTTTTTCTTCTTTCTCCCTGGCAAGTTCCCGTTCTTTTTGCTTTGCCCGGTATTCCCTGCGTCTCTGCAGCTGGATCTCCTGCTGACGGACCGCATTGCTCCTTCCGGGTGATGCGTTTCCTATGATCTTTCCCACAGGCAGTGCCGGATGCGCCGCCAGATATGAATATGCGCTTACGACGCGGTCATATTCCTCTCTTGTATCAACTCCGGGATTTTGATCGGGATGATATTTTTTCAGAAGCTCCCTGTATGCCGTCTTAACCTCCTCCTCGTCTGCAGACGGAGGAAGAAGAAGCGCTTCTAAAGCTTCCCTTCTTGTTTTGAAATCCATTCCCGAACCTCTCCGATAAGATATAAAGATCCGTAGACAACAATCCCGCGTCCCGTCTCTTTTGCAATCTTCTTAACCTTTTCGTAACCGCTTTGAAAATCCACGCATGCTTCGGCAAAAATTCCGTGCCCTTTTATTTTATCAGCAAGCAAAGCGGCATTCAAGCCTCTTTCTCCCGGAGGTGTCAATGTATAAAAACCGTCCGAGAGAGGTTCCATGTCTTCCACCATCTTTTCGTAATCCTTGTCCGCAAGGAATCCGCACATAAAGAGAAATCTCTTTCCCGGAAACATCGCTTTCAAAGAATCCGAAAGCGCCGTCGCGCCCTGGGGATTATGGGCCCCGTCAAGAATGAGGAGCGGATTGTATCCGACGATCTCAAGCCTTCCCGGCCATACGGTTTTCCGAAGCCCCTCCTCTATCGCCTGTGATATCTGCACCGCCGTTACCTTTTCGCGAAGGTCGTCGTCCTTATCATAAAGCATACGTATTGCAAGGGCCGCGCATGCCGCATTTATTCGTTGAAAGGTTCCCTTTATATCCGGAAGAGCCCTGTCCGTATGATCGAAGGAAGACTTTCCTCTCCCTTCCATTTCGGAAAGCGTGATATACTTAACGCCAAGATGTCTTGCGACCTTTGCTATCTCCTCCTCCGCTTCTTCCGGCATTTCCGAGAGAACGGCAAGGGTTCCGGGTCTGAGTATGCCTGCCTTCTCCCGGGCTATCTCTTCCACCGTTTCTCCCAGGATCGCGGTATGATCCAGGCCGATGTTTGTGATGACGGATATGACCGGCGTCTCTTTTATCCCGCGGGTCGCATCCAACCTGCCTCCCAGGCCTGTCTCAAGCACGACATAATCCACCTTTTTTTCCTGAAAATAAAGAAGCGCCATAAGGAGACAATAATCGAACATGGTGCCTTCCTCGGGCCAATCCATGTCAAGAAGTCTGTTTCCGAGACGCGTGACATCTTTTTTTGATATATGTTGTCCGTTAACGGAGATTCTTTCCGTGAAATCCTGAAGATGCGGCGAAATAAAGAGACCCGTGTTCATCCCCGCCGCCTGCAGGATTCCGGCAATATAGACACTTGTCTGTCCTTTTCCGTTTGTTCCCGCAACATGTATTATCTTCATGCCAAGATCGGGATGATCCACAACGGGAAGGACGCTTTCTATTATCTCCCTCCCGCACTTTTCGCCAAAACGGCGCTTTTTTTCAATGGTTTGGACAATTTCTTCGTATTTCATTTTACAATCCTGCTAAAGAAAAAGCGCTATGTAAACCTCACATAGCGCTTTCGGAAAGTTACTTATTGCTGATAACGCCTATGATACTGCTTTAACGTTAATCGCCTGCGGTCCTTTCTCCCCTTCTGTTACTTCATATTCTACCTCTGCACCCTGATCGATGGTCTTATATCCATCCATCTGCAGGGCCGAGAAATGAAAAAACAGATCATTTCCGTCCATATCAGAGATAAATCCGTAACCTTTTTTACCGTTGAACCACTTAACTGTACCTTTCATTGCAAAGTACCTCCGAAAATATTTGTGTCGATCTAAAAAATACTACCTGCAAATCAGCACAGTTTCATACTATCACTTAAAAGGTCTATTGTAAAGGGTTAATAATTGATTTAAAATATAAATTATTTAAGGCTTTGGAGCACTTTGCTTCCTATTGATTAAGCCTCTGAATTAATTATTCGGACCTCATTGCGACCTTCGGGCCACCCTTTTTTTCAATGTAATCGCCTGTAATGGTTACCGTTCCGATGTTATCATCCTTCGGTATCTCATACATGATATCCATCATAAACTCTTCTATTATCGCACGGAGCGCTCTTGCCCCCAGTTCCTTCTTCGTTGCCTTTTTGGCTATCGCGTGGAGCGCCTCTTCCTCGAATTCAAGTTTCACCTCGTCAAGTTCAAGAAGCTTCTGATACTGTTTTGTAATGGCATTCTTCGGTTCCGTAAGGATCCGTACCAGCATGTCCTCGTCAAGATGCTTCAATGTACAGATAACCGGAAGGCGGCCGATGAATTCCGGGATCATCCCGAACTTCCTAAGGTCCTCCGCTTCCACTTCTTCTATGATATCCGGGTTGTCGTCATACTTGTCCTTAAGATCGGCAACAAAGCCCATGGAACTTTCCTTGTTCAGGCGTTCCTTTACGATGTCGTCAAGTTCCGGGAACGCTCCTCCGCATATAAAGAGAATGTTTTTCGTATCAACCGTTGTCATGGGAACCATTGCGCTCTTTGAGGATGCGCCCACGGGCACCTCTATCTCCGTTCCTTCCAGTAGTTTTAACATTCCCTGCTGAACCGCTTCTCCGGAAACATCGCGCTGGTTAGTATTCCTCTTCTTTGCAATCTTATCTATCTCGTCGATGAAGATGATTCCCTGTTCGGCTCTTTCCACATCATTATCCGCATTCGCAAGAAGCTTTGATACCACGCTTTCTATATCATCGCCGATATATCCGGCTTCCGTAAGGGAGGTGGCGTCCGTTATGGCAAGGGGCACATCAAGAAGCCTTGCAAGAGTCTGTACCATATATGTCTTTCCGGAGCCCGTGGGACCGATCATCAGGATATTCGACTTATCGATCTCTATCTCGTCCATGGTGTTCGTTGCAACACGTTTATAATGGTTATAAACCGCAACGGATATCAGTTTCTTTGCCTTCTCCTGTCCCACAACGTATTCATCCAGTTTTGCCTTTATTTCGTGGGGATGCGGGATATGTTCTATATCAAAGACAGGTGCAACCTCGTCCTTCTTTTTCTTCTTTTTCGTTTTTACTTTTTGCGGGATCGGGCCCTGAAGCATGCCGAAGATGTCATTTAAATTAAACATGCCCATGCCCGGCATTTCAACATTATTCAGGTTCTGATCTTCCTTCTTCTCTTCTTCGTTTTTGTCGGCATCCCCTTCTTTGTCCTTATTTTCCCCGCCGTTTCTTTTTGCGGGCGTTTGGTTTATGTTTATGGGCGGGAAGCCGAAGCTGGACATTGAGTCGAAGGTCTTTTGCATGCAGTCCTGGCAGATCTTTATGTTCTGCGGAATCGTTATCATTTTTCCCGCGGAACTCTCCGGACGGCGGCAGATGTAGCAGACGTCTTCATAGCCGTCTTCTTTTTTCATTTCCTTGTCATCTTTCATACTGATAATCCTCTCGTGTGTGCTGCATCACACACTTGCTTTAGTCTATTTATATTAACTGCTTCTCAATGAAATCGAAAAGTATTTTGTAGTATCTCTCGCGGTCCTTGTCCGTGGAATTGAAGATCTCGTGTTTGGACTCGGAGAAGTATTCGTATTGTACGTTCTTTCCGCGGTTACGGAGGGCCTGGATCCCGGAAGCTTCCACCTTGTTATCCCTTCCGGCTTCGAAAAGGAGGACCGGGGTTTTGATCTTTTCCAGATTCTTATCAAGGTAATCCGTTGCTTTTATGGATGCCCTTGTCCATGCGTATGTTCCGCCCCAGGTCTGATACTGCTTATGATTCACCCGTTGGGTGAAGATATAATGGAATCTCTTCGGAGACAGTGTGCTTGAATTCTCAAAGTCTTCCACTCCCGTAAAACCGCTCTGTCCCGGCACAAACTTTTCGTTCCAGCGAAGGATCACGGAAAGAGCCATAAGCATCCTAACCGAAAACTCGCTGTGGTTTCCGATGGACATCTTTATCATCGGAGACGAAAGAATTGCCGCATCAAATGTGTTCGGGTTCTTTATAAGATAAAGGGATGATACCGCTCCGCCCATGGAGTGTGCAAAGAGTATCTTCTTTAAACGCTTTACACTCTCTTCCCTGTCTATTACAAAGGTTATGAATTCCTTCAGATCCTGGACATAGGAATCATATGAATCCACGGTAACCTTATCCATCTCCTCCACATATCTTCTGGAGAAGCCGTGCCCCCTCTGTTCAAGGAAGAAGAAGGCATAGCCCATCTGGTAATAGTAATAGGACATTTCATGGTACTTCGGATAAAATTCGCAGAAGCCGTGTACCATTACGATAACAGCCTTCGGATCCTCGGGGATTGCAAAGTGGTAATGGAGTCTCGCGCCGTCGGATGCGGTGAAGTATGTGTCGCGGACGTTGTCTTTTGCCCAGGGCACCACCACGTTTTCCATCTTAATTTCAAAGTCGTCTTCTCCTATGAGAAGGTTTTCTATATTCATTATTATCTCCCAATAACAGTTCTCGCAAGATCCGGGTAGTTTGTGATCACTGCTTCGACGCCCATCTTAGCGCAGGATTCCATATAGGTTTCATCGTTTACGGTCCAGACATGGAGTTTCAGTCCGTTCTTCTTGCACTCTTCCACGAATCCCGGATACTGGAGATTGTAGAGCGCGGGATGGAGCGCGTTTACTCCGTGCTTTACGCCGTAGGCAGGCATGTCGATGGGACCGTCCGCATAAAGGAATCCCACTTCCGCGGAAGGATCGAGTTCCTTTACCTTCTTAACGGTATAGTGATTGAAGGATGAATAGCAGACTCTCTTTTCCATCCCGAATTCCTTTACCATATCGATTATCTTCTTTTCGATGTCCTTATAGAATACAACACCTGTCTTAATCTCAATATTTATGGTAAGATCCGTGGGTTCGATAATCAAAAAGACTTCCCTCATGGTCGGAATATAAACCATCTCATATTCGGGATAAACGATGGGTCCGTTTACCTTCTCGCCCTTCCCGTTTATGTTTCCTATGTTCATTCCGTTCTGGTAATTTGCGTTCAGTTCCTTCAGTTCGGCAAGAGTCTTATCCTTTACCCAGCCCTGTCCGTCCGTTGTTCTGTCCACGGTCTCATCATGGATAACTACGATCTCATCGTCCTTTGTAAGCTGGATATCAAGCTCGATTCCGTCCGCTCCCATATCTATTGCCATCTGAAATGCTTCAAGTGTGTTTTCCGGCGCATAGCCGCTGGCGCCTCTGTGCGCCCAAACCTTAGTGTTACTCATATTTAGTCCTCCACATCAAAAGCTTCAAGTCCGGTTTTGCCTTCTTTTGCATCACCGTGCTTAACAAATACCATTGTACAGAACGCGAAGATCATAAATGCCGCCGCATATATAAAGTAGATCCCGTATCCGATATGCTCGAGAAGGAATCCGCAGAAGATCGGTGTGATGATCTGCGCCGTCATACTGAAGGTGTAATAATATCCCGTAAACTTGCCCACATCCGAGCCCTTACACATTTCAAGAACCATGGGAAGGGAGTTTACGTTGATCGCAGCCCATGCCATTCCGATGAGTGCAAATACAACATACAGGATGTTGGAGAAGCTGTCGTTTGCGTTTGTATAGATAAGTCCGAAGATATAGCATGCCGTCATGAGGACGATACCGCCGAGGATACTCTTCTTTCTTCCGATCTTTCCGGAAAGCCAGCCTACCGGCACATATGAAAGGATAGCACCTGCATTTGCGATAAGAAGACAGGTGGACGCTCCGCCTATTCCCTTGCCCCAGGTCATCTCCGCATATTTTGTAAACCAGGTTTCAACTGCATTGTACGAAACGAACCAGAGCGCAACCGAGAAAAGAAGGAACACAAGACTTCGCTTTACTTCCGGAGGAAGAACTTCGTTTCCGGATCCGTCGTCTACCGCAAGGTTTTCTTCCGGATGCTGCTTTTCATACTCTTCCATCTCCTTCATAATCTTTGCTTCGTTAACGGTAAGCATCAGGATTATGAGCGCAAGTATCATTATTCCCGCAACGATAAGGAATATCAGCATGTAATCCACATGTTCCATTCCGTCCGTCTTGCTCTGGGGATAAAGAACAGCCGCAAGTCCAAGGTAAAGGATTCCTCCGACTGCCCCCATAAGGTTTATTATGGCATTACCCTGGGATCTGTAGCGCTTCGGTGTAAGATCCGGCATAAGAGCCACCGCAGGGCTTCTGTATGTTCCCATCGCAACAAGGAGCGCACCGAGAACTGCGATAAAGAGGATCTTCTTTCCCATGCCGGGATTTGCAAAATAGCTGTTATCGATCATGGGAATAAGTATCATAAGAACAACCGCTGCAATGGTTCCGAATAATACGAAAGGCTTTCTTCTTCCCATCTTATTCTTACACTTATCGGAAAAAGTTCCGAAAAGCGGAAGAAGGAAAAGCCCCAGCACGTTATCCGCCGCCATGATCGCACCGGATACTGTCTCCCCAAGTTTAAATGTCCCGGTCAGGATAAGGGGCATTATGTTGTTATACAGCTGCCAGAATGCGCAGATGGAAAGGAACGCGAATCCTATCCTTATTGTTTGTCCAACTCTAAGTTTCTCTTCTTTCATTTTCTTGTTATCTCCTTGTTTAAATTATCACTCTAAGAAGCCGCGGCAAAACTTTAAACGTGACTTCATTTTCTGTCCCAATGTACTCTCCATCGGCATGTATCACCATCGGAGTGTCAAGTCTAACGGTGGTTACTTCACTCTTGAAGACCTTGAACCCTTTCACGCCCTCATGCTTCCCGGAAACCAGTTTCGGGAATGTTAAAAATGTTTTTAACCTGGGTATGTTTGATATGGATAACATGGATAAAAGCCCGTCGGAAGCAGAAGCTTTCGGACACATGGGAACACCGCCGCCTTCCCACGGATGGTTCATTGCGACCGTTACTATCATCTTCTTTTCATTTATCTCTTTATGCTTTCCGTCGCGTTCGTATGAGACTATCCCGGTTGCAACTTTCATTGAGAAAAGATCGTACACCGTAAGGATCCCATAGGTTGCGGAACCAAGTCCAAAGAAATTTAAAAAGCTTTTTAACTTTGATGTCAAAGCCTGTTTACATACAGTTGCATCCAGTCCGATTCCCGACGAGATTGTGAATTTCCTGTGAGTCCCGTTTGAAACAATAACCTCTCCGAGATCCATCTTTAACTCGTCCGTACTGGAAAGAAGATGCATCATCTGTTCCCTGGGTTCTCTCTTTATTCCCAACCCTCTTCCCAGATCGTTTCCCGATCCCGTTGGAACATAGCCGAAACGGACATACTTAAAATCCGTAATACCGTTTACGACTTCGTTTGCGGTACCGTCTCCCCCGATAAGAAAGATGGTTTTGTCTTTTCCTTCCTTTGCGGCTTCCTCCGAGATCTCTCTCGCAAACTCCGTCGCATGTCCCCGGCGCTCTGTTTTATGCAGAACAAAGGGGATTTCTTTTGCCTTAAGTTCTCTTTCTATACTCTCCCATATCTCCTTCGTCTTTCCGGTTCTCGACGTGGGATTTACAATAATATGTATCGCTTCTTCTGCCATTACTCCTTAACCTCTTCCATAAAATAAAGTCTTGAGCCGTAATCCGGGAAGAAACGTACCTGATCCGAATATCCGGTCCCTACAAAGCTCTGTTTTAATTTAACCCCGGCATACATCATTGAATCACCATATGCCGTGTAATCCTCTTTTTCTCCGTCCATCTTTATCATCTTTGCGATAATGTTATGGATAACGGAATCCTGCCTAACATGAATGGGAGCAGCCGTGTTTATAAGGTCTCCGAAATGCTTGATGTTATACTTCATCTCCCGGCCGAAGAAATGGTATTTTGCGTCTTCCTTAAGTCCCGTAGCAAAATAAACCTCATACATCTCTCCCGGCATTGTCTGGATCCTGCAGACCATTCCCACAGCTGTGCTCTTATCTTCCGAAACAACCGTCCATTCATAGACATTTCCTGCGCGGCGTCTGTAGAATGTGCCGTGCTGCATGGTTTCTCTGTATTTCTTATAGATTTCTATCTCTTCTTTTATTTCGTCAAGTTCATCCTTCTTTGCGTCGCAAAGGTTAAGTTCATAGCCCAGAGAACCGAATGATGCAACGTTAAATCTTGTTTCAAGCGGCGTGATCCGAAGTGTCTGATGGTTCGGGCAGCCCGAAACGTGGGACCCCACACAGTTCATGGGATAGCCGTAGCTGTAGCCGTTATGTATTGCAAGACGGGATATGGCATCCGTATTGTCCGATCCCCAGATCTGCGGGAAGAAGCAGAGCGCACCAAGATCAAAACGGTTTCCGCCGGATGCGCAGCCTTCAAAGAGTATATTCGGGAATCCTTCCGTAAGGGCTTTTGCAAGGCGGTAAAATCCCATAGTATATCTGTGATTTAACTCCTTCATCTTCTCTTTCGGAAGATAATGTGAATAATAATCGGAGAAGATCCGGTTCATATCCCACTTCACATATGCGATATTGGCGGATCTTAAAACCGCAGATATCTTTTCCGTTATATAATCAACAACTTCCGGATTTGAGAAATCAAGAATACGCTGGTTTCTTCCTTCGGAATGATGTTTTTCGGGTATATCTATGGCCCAGTCCGGATGTGCCCGGTAAAGGTCCGAATCCACGTTAACCATCTCCGGCTCGATCCAGATACCGAAGTCCAACCCTAACGCGTTAACCTTGTCGCAAAGGCCTTTAACGCCGTTCGGAAGCTTCTTTAAGTTGACGTCCCAGTCTCCCAGAGCCTTTTTATCGTCATTTCTCTGTCCGAACCAGCCGTCATCCATTACAAAAAGCTCGATTCCCACGTCTTTTCCCGCTCTTGCAAGTTTAAGAAGGGAGCTTTCGTTTATGTCAAAATATGCTGCCTCCCAGCTGTTAAGAAGAACGGGACGGATCTTATCCCGCCACTGCCCGCGGACAATATGCTTACGAACGAACTTGTGGAAATTTCCGCTCATGCCGTTATATCCGTCCTCGGAATATGTAAGGACAGCCTCCGGAGCCTCAAACTCCTCTCCCACTGCAAGGTGCCATTCAAAGGTCTCCGGATTTATTCCGGTAACGATCCTTGTCTTCTTAAAGGAATTCTCCTCCGCGGCTTCATAATGATTTCCGCTGTAAATAAGGTTTATTCCGAACGCACGGCCCTTTTCCTCCGTCGTATCCTCTTTTCCCAGGACAAAAAGCGGGTTTGATCTTGAAGATGAATATCCGATCCTCGTATCGTTTACGAACTTTCCGCCTCCGAGACGGGTGCGCTTTATGTTCATCTCCTTTGCCCAGCCGCCGTGAAGAGTGGTTATGACAAAGTCGTTCTCGTTAAGATCAAGCTGCATGGAAAGCATTCTTGTAAGCTTAACCTCATGAGCGCTTTCGTTTAAGAACTTTGCGGAACGTGTTATAACATCTTCCTTTTCAAATGTATGGTAATATAGTTCAAGGATGTATCCTTCGTTTTTATCCCGTAATTTGATCTTTAAGGTGTCGATGTCGTTATTGTCGTCGTATGAACCCGGAAGTGTCTTATATTCCTTCTTTCCCTTCGTTATCTCGCAGCCGATATAGACGAAGTCCAGCGTATTGCTGCCGTCCGGATTCTCCACGCAGACCATTGGTTCCCTGATATCACCCTTTCCTATGGCGGAAGTTTCAAGGCACATGTCTTCCAAAGAAAAACTCTGGTCGTCGTTATTGTAAAAAATCGTATTTCCCGGAGCAAACGCATGCTTTTCCCTAAGCGTTTCCGTATCCGTCACACGTATCTTTTTTCCGTAGTATAAATGCTCAATCTGCCCTGACGGAAGCACCTTAAGAGCATAGGTCGTGTTGTCCGTATCAAGTATAAATGCGGGACAATCCCCTTCGATCTGACGTATCATATTTCCCTCCTTTATGAAAACCACATACATAGTTTATTTTACAGGAAATGTGCCTTAAAGTAAACAAAAAGCGGGGCAAAAAACGTGAAAATGAACGCTTGCAAATTGGAAAAATGTGTATATAATAAACTCTCAACTGTTGAAGTGCGCGATAGTAGAATCAAGGGGTAATAATATGGATTCTAAAATGACGGAGGGACGTCCCCTCACACTGCTGATAAAGTTCATGTTTCCCATATTCCTGGGGTTTGTTTTCCAGCAGCTTTACAATATGGTGGATACGATTATCGTCGGCCGTTTTGTATCGCCGGAGGCTCTTGCCGCCGTGGGTTCAACGGGAACCATAAACTTTCTTATAATCGGCATCGCAAGCGGCCTTACGACGGGATATACCGTCCTTATAAGCCAAAAATACGGTGCCGGGGATCTGGTTGGAACAAGACGTTCCTTTGTTAACGCAATAATCCTCGGCGTTATCAGCACGGCGATAATAACGGTTATCGCGGTTGC
Source organism: Lachnospiraceae bacterium (assembly GCA_017418645.1). Taxonomy (GTDB): domain Bacteria; phylum Bacillota; class Clostridia; order Lachnospirales; family Lachnospiraceae; genus FD2005. Next base: position 12,801 of record JAFOND010000116.1, read on the forward strand.
GATCATGAATCCTCTGCTTCATTTAATGAACACTCCGGAGGATATCTATAACGACGCCTATTCATATATAACAACGATCTGTGCGGGATGCATCACGATCATAGGCTACAACCTTTTTGCGGCTTCCCTTCGTGCCATCGGAAACAGCAGGACTCCCCTGTATTTCCTTATACTCTCCGCCTGTTTAAACATCGGACTGGATCTTCTCTTTATCGTGGTCTTTCATATGGGAACCTTCGGCGCAGCTCTTGCAACGGACGTTTCCCAGGGTACATCCGCGGTACTCTGCTTTTTATACATATTGAAGAAAGTTGATGTTTTAAAGCCAAAAAGGAGTGACTGGCGTCCGGATAAGATCTATACCGCAAAACAGCTTAACATCGGTGTCCCCATGGCGCTCCAGTTCGGTATCACGGCATCGGGAACCATGGTAATGCAGGCCTCAATAAACATATACGGTTCAATCGCCGTAGGAGGCTTTACGGCGGCAGGAAAGGTTGCAAACCTTATGACAGCCGGTATGCCTTCCATCGGACAGACAATGGCGGCGTACGTCGGCCAAAACTTCGGTAAAGGGGATCTTGACAGAGTGCACAGGGGCACAAAGAGCGCAATGCTTATTATGACCGTTTATTCCCTGATCGTCGGCGTGCTTTCGATAGTTGCGCTACCCGGGATCGTTTCCCTGTTCTTTGATAAGGGAGTAAACATTGCGGATTATCTTCCGTATGCAAAAACATATATGTATTTTTCCGCGCCGATGTATATTCCGCTTGCAATGATATTCATATACAGAAATTCCATGCAGGGATGCGGATACGGTAAAACGGCGCTGATGCTCGGTGTTATGGAACTTGTTGCAAGACTTTCCACGGCCTTCGTATCCTTAAAGATACAAAGTTATTCCGTGGCGGTTATGGGCGATGCCATGGCATGGCTTACGACGGGTATATTTTCGTTTGTGCTTTATCTTATCGTTATAAAGCAGTTACGAACAAAATACGGACATTAAACCGCTTAAGCCCATCTCCCCTTTTCCCTGAGCAATAAAAGCTTTGATATGCCATCTGCCTTCGCGCGGATGGCATTAATAAAATCAAGTGACAAAACGGCAAGTTTTGCCTCTTCCGTTTCAATATCCTTAATCGGCATTAGAAGTTTCAAAGCCATGTCCCTCATTTTGGGATTTACTATGTTCATGCCTACCATGATTTCGGGAGGAAGCTGCTTTATTCCGGAGGCAGCATGTCTTAACATATCCAAAATACTTACCGCATCCCGGGCAACGGATGCCGCAAAGGATAATGTAACCTCATCTTCGCTCTTCTTCTCAAAAAGAAGCACGCCTAAAGCTTCCCCGTCTTTTTTATAAACAGTGGAAAGGGAAGATATGTAACCCTCTGCAGTAATATCCATAAGGTCATTACCGGTTTTTTCCAGTTTTTCCTGAAGACCCTTTAGTTCTTCTTTACTGCATGAGCCGAGAGGAATACTGTGTTTTGAGGTCCTTAAAAGTTCGGGAACCTTTGTTATTTCCCCTGCCTTAAAACGGACAAAACATACCGGCAATTCTTCGTAATTTACATGATATCCGCGTATAAGATTCTTAATTCCGTTATCCGTATCGGGATAAATCTCAACGGCAATTTCCCGGGCCCCCAGATCATAAATATCGGAAAGAAGGCTGTAAAAGCTTTTGCTTCCGATACCGTAATCCCGAAAAGCAGAATCCACATAGTACCAAAGAAGTTCCGCCCTTGTACCGGAAAGCCTCACAGCGGCGGCACCTATGGTCTTTTCGTCCTCTCCGATTCCATATATCAGAACATCGGAAGATTCCTTTGCCCAAGAAATAATATCCTCCGGTACAATGGAAGACAAAGAATCAAGTTTGCCGTTATTTACATGAAAAAGATAACTCATAATATCACTCCGCTTTTTTATCTTCCTTAACCTTCTTGGGATTGGACTTTAAATACTCAACATCGGGAGCAGCCTTATCCAACTCTTCTTTTGCCTTGGCCATAATAAAATCCGAATCCATATCCATACCCATATATGGCTTAACGACACCTGTTATGGCACACGCTAACTGACAGAAATAATTAACCTGATGGATCAGTCTCGCATCCCCGGCATCACTTCTTTTAAGCTCTTCTTTTTCATGCTGGATCAAATGTCCGTCAACCTGGGTTGTGGCAAGATCACGGATAACCTCCTCCGCATGAAGCATGATCCAGGAGA
>JAFOND010000117.1 GCA_017418645.1 Lachnospiraceae bacterium
CCGATAACGGTCTTTTTCAGATATTTCTTAAAATCCATCAGTCTTTAGTCTTCTTTACGGTTGTAATTACAAGTACTTCCTGTAATTTTTTAAAATCCACGACAGGTGTTATCGTGCCGGATTTCGTCAGATGATTTTCATCGTTTTCAATACTGTCTATGTATCCGATAAGAATACCGGAAAGATATTTATCACTGATATTGCTTGTTACTACGGCTCCGCCCTTAGTCACATTATCCTCCGGGTCGGATAAGCCTGAAAACCTGATCCTTCCGTCTTCTGTCATAAGTGTAAGATCTCCTGAAACTATGCATAGATCCGACGTATCAAGAACCGTTGCGGAGACGGATGACGTATCGTCTATTACCGCTCTGCATACGGAATAATTCTTGCCGACTTCGGTCACAATGCCGACAAGACCCGAACCGGCAATAACATTCATATCCAGTTCGATACCGTCTTTGGAACCTTTATCTATGGTAAAGGTTGAAAACCAGTTGCTTTCTCCTTTTGCGATAACATGTGCTCCGATCTTTTCGTAGTCGGTATATTGTTCGTCCAACTGATAAAGTTCACGGAGCATGGAAAGTTCCGTCTGCTGAAGGCGCATATTTGTAAGCTGAGTGGTGAGCTCGTTTACCTGAGCCTTAAGCGCTTTGTTCTCTTCAACAAGTTCCTTCTTTGCTTTGGCTTCATCGGAATTAACGGATATGGTTGTGCCGACAAAGTTGATTCCCTTTTGCATGGGCACAAAGAAATAATCCGCAACGACATTTACAGGTCCTGCGGAAAAATCCGTCGCATAATCGATAAATAAAAGGACGACGCAAATAATAGCCAGAAATGTAAGTATTAGCCGGGCCGGTATTCCGGATGATTTTTTCTCCATCTCTGCTCCTTAAGAAAATATCCGTGTTTTCATAGCATATCCGAAGCGCTTGAAATCACTTTCCGTAAGCACACGACCAAGACCCTTTGCAACAGTCTCGTCGCCGTTTTTCTGTACGTTGACTTTTATATTGGTTACTTCCGTAAAGAAATCCGAGAGTCCCTCGATCTTTGCGGATCCGCCGGTAAAATAAATACCCGAATATACAATATCTTTAGCGAGTTCGGGCGGAACGCGTTCAAGTATGATCTTGATGGACTGGCAAATGGAATTAAGATCTTCCCTTATGCCTTCGTATACCATCGTTCCGTCTATCGTTCTTTCCACGGGAAGTCCCGAAACGACATCTCGCCCCACAACAACCATGGAATCCGTCTTTCCGTCATAAGCGGAACCGATCTGTTCCTTAAGAGCCTTTGCCGTTTTCTGCCCGATGAGAAGGTTATAGTTTCTCTTAAGGTATGTAACGATGGATTCATCAAGTTTATTTCCGCCGTAAGGAAGGAGTTCCGAAAGAACAAGACCCCCCAGGGAAATAACCGAGATTTCGGTTGTATCCGCCCCCATATCCACCACCATAATACCGGTGGGTTCATTTATGTTAAGGCCCATTCCCATAGCGTCCGCCAAGGGCTTCTCACAAAGCTTTACGGATCTTGTCTTTGTCTTTGATTTTGCAAATATATCATAAAACGCTTTCTTTTCAACTTCCGTTATATCCGTGGGAACCGCGATAACAACGTCCGCGCTCTTTATCTTTGCGTTAACCTGATCTTCAAGCACACGGATAAGCATGGACTGCATATTATCAAATTCGGAGATTACTCCGTTTACTATGGGAAAAGAAACGGCAATCGATTCAGGAGCCTTTTCATACATTGCATAGGCTTCATCGCCGCAGGCATAGAGTTTATCCTTATCAACAACCGCTATTGTGTTCTTTACGTTTGTAACGACACCGTCCGATGTCGAGTAGATCTTAAGATTTTCGGTTCCGAGATCTATTCCGAATCCGTTTGTCATTTTGTTCCTCCAAGTTTACTTAGTTTTTATAAGATTGTTTTCCAAAAAGGAAAAATATGTATTGTCGCCGATTATGATATGATCCAGCAGTCTGCACTGCATTACATCTCCCAACGTTCCGATATCGTATGTGATCCTGATATCATCATCGCTTGGTTTCGGCACACCGCTGGGATGGTTATGAAGCATCACGAAACATGCGGCGTTCTTCTTTAACGCTGCGGAAAATACATCCCGCGGCGATATTATCGTCTTTGAAAAAGTCCCTACCGTAAGGATTTCATCTCCCATGAACCTGCCTTTCGTGTCAAACATGGCGACAAGCAGTTTTTCACGGTTTTCATGCCTTAAGCCTTCCATATAGACCCGCGCCATGCTTTCGGGAGAAAATACGGACATCGATTTTTTATATACGGTGCACGTTATCCTTTTTGCCAGTTCAAAAACGCATTTTAATTCCATGGCCTTAACTTTCCCGATGCCGGGAAGTTTCCTCATATCGTCAAATGAGAGGCTGGAAAGATTCAAAATACCGTTTTGGTTTTCGGAAAGAAGCTTTCTTGAAAGTTCAAGTGCGCTAAGATCCTTTTTGCCGGTCCTTAAAATAATGGCAAGGAGTTCCTCGTCGCTGAGACGTTCCTCACCGAACGCTTCGAATTTTTTGTAAGGGTTTTCGAATAATCCCTTTTCCTTTAACGTGTTATTATCCTTCATGGAGCGATACTTGTTTTTTTCCCGGACGCCCCACGCTATTTTAACACAAAGCGTCTTTAGCTACAAGGTCGGCATCATAAAGTTTTTCCAATGAATTCATTATTCCGAACCTGGCGTGATACCAGGTGAGACCACCCTGGAAATAAGCTGCATACGGAGATCTTAAAGGACCGTCGGCGGAAAGCTCTATGGAAGACCCGGAAACAAAGGCCCCCGCGGCCATAATTACTTTATCGTCATATCCGGGCATATCCCACGGTTCGGGCTTTACAAAGGAGTCTACAGGCGAAGCAGCCTGGATGCCCCCGCAAAATGCCACAAGCTTATCAGGATCATTGAAAGATACGGCCTGTATGATATCGTTTCTTTCATCATCAGGTCCGGGAAATACCGAAAAGCCCAGTTCATCATATATTTTGGATGCAAATATTGCGCCCTTTAAAGCACCCGAAACCACAGTCGGAGAAAGGAAAAGCCCCTGGAGAACACTTCTGTTTATTCCAAAGGTGGTTCCCACTTCTTTTCCCAGCCCCGGCGTTGTCAGCCTATAGGATGCATTTTCTATCATTTCCTTTTTTCCGCAAAGGTAACCGCCGGAGATACAAAGTCCGCCTCCCGGATTCTTTATAAGCGACCCTACAACAAGATCCGCGCCCACATCCGAAGGTTCGTTTAAATCCACAAATTCACCGTAGCAGTTATCCACCATAACGTTAAGATCCGGTTTTATGTTTTTTATAAAAGCTATAAGTTCCCCGATGCTCTTAACCGAAAAAGAAGGTCTTGTGGCATAGCCCCTGGATCTTTGTATCGTTACCAGTTTTGTCTTTTCGTTAATCGCATTTTTTATTCCGTCATAATCAAAACTACCGTCTTCTTTTAATGCAACCTCTCTGTAAGATACACCGTACTCCTTAAGAGACCCCTTTGATTCCCTTATGCCTATAACTTCCTCAAGGGTATCATAGGGTCTTCCCACAGGCGATAACAGTTCGTCGCCCGGTCTTAAATTAGATGAAAGGGCAAGAGCAAGCGCATGGGTACCGCAGGTTATCTGCGGTCGTACAAGGGCATCTTCCGTATGGAATACTTCCGAATATACCTCTTCTATCTTTTCCCTTCCTATGTCACCGTATCCGTAACCCGTGGCGCTGTTGAAACATGCTTCGGATATCTTTGCTTTCTGCATTGCGGATAAAACCTTCATCTGGTTTATCTCGGCAACCTTATCTATCTCCGAAAATCTGTCTTTCAAAGAATCCAGTTGTTTTTCGCAGAATTCGTATACTTCCTTTTTTATCCCGAGATCTTCATATTGCTTTTGTAATAATGCTTCTGTCATTTATAACATCCTCTTTTCTAATGAGTATTGCGTCTTTTTCACGCCTGAACCAGGTCAGCTGCCTCTTGGCAAAATGTCTGGTATCCCGTTTTATAAGATATATTGCCCGGTCTAGGGATATTTCTCCGGAAAGATACATTGCTATCTGTTTATACCCCAGGGACTGCATTGAAGTGCTCTCACGTTTTACCCCTTCGTTTAAGAGTCTCTCCACCTCCGAAACAAGGCCTTCCTCCATCATAAGATCCACGCGCTTTTCAATATCTTTGTAAAGTTCCTCCCTGTCCTTGATCAAAACAAAATATTTAAAATCATAAGGGGATTTCTTTTCCCTTTCCCTTTTGTTGTGCTCGGAAATCTTTTCGTTATTCAGTCTGTAATATTCAATGGCCCTTACCACTCTTTTTACATTATTCTTATGGATGTACTCCGTTGCTTCCGGATCAATTCTTTGGAGTTCTTCGTATAGAGCATCCACGCCCTTCTCTTCCGCTTCTTTCATAAGTTCTTCACGGAGAGTAAGATCCGTTTCCTCTTCGGTAAAATCTATATCGTATAAAACGGACTGAATATAAAACCCGGTTCCTCCGACTATTATCGGAAGATGATTTCTTTCATAGATCCCTTCCATTGCTGCCTTTGCCATATTTTTAAAGTCATAGACGGTAAACGGTGTGTTTGGATCCAGAACATCAATGAGATGATGGGGAACACCCCCCATCTCTTCCGGTTTTATTTTTGCGGAACCTATGTCCATCCCTTTGTATACGGCAACGGAATCAGCGGATTTTATCTCTCCGGAAAGTTCTTTTGCCAGTTCCGTGGAAAGGGATGTTTTTCCAACTCCTGTCGGTCCGGTTAATATCAAAAGTTTTTTCATACGATCCTCTTAAATTTTTTATCAAGTTCGTACTTTGACATGGTGATAATGGTCGGCCTTCCATGGGGACAGTGATAAGGATTGTCAAGCGTCAGAAGTTTTCCGATAAGTTCATGTACTTCTGCCGGTGAAAGGTATGAATTGCCTTTTATAGCGGCCTTACAGCTTAAGGACGCCACCCTTTCGGTTATAAGCGTATCCGCATTCTTTCCGCGGATTTCGGAGCACTGTGCTATCATATCAAGGAAAAACTGTTTAACGTCTATGGAATACAGATTGGCCGGAACCGCATTTATCCTGACTTCCTTACCGCCGAATCTTTCAAATTCGTATCCGATGGAAGAAAAACTTTCTTCGTTTTCAAAAAGAAAATCCATCTCCGCCCCCGTAAGGGTAACAACTATTGAAGGCATAAGATTCTGTGATGTAACGGTATGATCCTTTATATTTTTCATAGTCTCTTCAAAGAGTACCTTCTCATGTGCCGCATGCTGATCTATAAGATACATTTTGTCTTCGAATTCAATTATCACATAGGTACCGAAAACCTGACCGATATATTTAAAATCCGGAAGGTTCCTTTCGTTCTTAAATACGGCATCTTCCTTAAGCGTCATCTGTTTTCCGAAGTCCTTATCGAAATCATACTCCGTGACAGGTTTGAAACTCTCAGTTTTTACCGGAATTATATCTTTTTCTTCGGTAAAGGGAACCGGTTCGTATTGTCTTACATCAACCTTGTTGTCATCGGTTTCCTTTTTATCTTCCGCCGAAAGCGGCAGTCCGGGTTCAAAGGGTTTCGGCTCATCATAGAACTTTACTTCTTTAACGTCTTCTCTGACGGAAAGTGCATCGTGCACCATATCGCTGACCGCGCAATACAATTCCTTCTCATGACTGAACCGTACCTCCATCTTTGTGGGATGAACGTTTACGTCTACTTCACCGGCGGGAAATTCAAAAAAAAGGACGCAGAAAGGATACTGATGCTGCATAAGAAAACCGGTATAGCCTTCTTCCACCGCTCTCTCAAGAAGTCTGCTGTGCACATATCTTCCCTGAACAAAAAAACTTTCGTAATTCCTGTTTCCGCGATTAAGTCCGGGCGTTCCGACAACTCCTTTTATTACAACGTTTTCGCCCTCATACGAAACCGGAAGGAGTTCCTTATAAACTTCCTTGCCGTAAACGGAAAAAACCGTATCCTTAAGATTACCGTTTCCCGTTGTCTTAATACGATCACGACCGTTTGCGATAAAGGTAAAGGCTATATCCGGATTGGAAAGGGAAAGCCTTGTGATAAGTTCTTCAATATAGTTGTTTTCCGTTGTTTCCGACTTTAAAAACTTCCGTCTTGCAGGAGTATTGTAAAACAGGTTCCGCACAAAAAACGACGTCCCGTCGGATGATGCAACGTCTTCAAGGATTGATTCTTTGCCTCCTTCAATAAC
>JAFOND010000118.1 GCA_017418645.1 Lachnospiraceae bacterium
AGGGTGGCTATGAGGAGCGGCGCGGTACCTGATAGCGACCCTGAGGAAGATAATTTCCGAGCTCTAACAAGTAGCACGACAACAATTACCGCTACCGTGCATATAAGCACGTGCTTCCCATAAACTTTCGACATCATAAACAAGAATGCATTAACAGAGAAGGTCACAAGGAACCGCATATCCTTCAGCACTTTGAAGTTCGTCCGCACCATCTCCGCGATCATAAGCGTCATTATAAAGAAGAACGCAGAGTATATTGTATCTTTTATCATGCATATGGAATACATGGGAAAGATCGGAAGGATCATAACGATTCCCTGCACAAGGACTGTCCTCCTAAGCGTTACTCCCGCCCGGAGAAGATAGCAGATGCCCAGGGCGAAAACAAGGCAGGTGCAGATCATATGAAGGAATATATAAAGCGCAACGCCGCGTCTTATATCCCCCAGGGCAAGACCCAGTTTCGCAAAGCCTCCGAATATCAGGGTTTCGATATAGGGATGATGATTCGTGTATTGGACTTCATCGCCGCGCAGCGGCGTCATATCATGGATGTAACTCTTAACATTGAAGTACTGCATGATCTGAAGGGTCGTATCCTCGTTGGAGGTTCCCGGGTAAAAGATCAAAAAGTACGGCAGGAATGCGATAAAGAAGAGCCCTGCGGAAATAAAGAATATGCTAAGGTCCGGCCTCGTTTTTCCGGCCCTTTTCTGCGTGAAGTTTTTATCTACGATTTCCAAGAATACTATAAAAACATAATATGCAACAACCGCCATGGCGCCGTATTTTAATATGGCGCGGAAGGGGATAACCGGGTCTTCCGCTTCCAGGACAACCCGCATGGTCCCGTATTTTTTATAACAGATCGCGATGAACTGGCAGAGGGAGAAGATTATTGCGAGAAGTGCGGTTAACGCATCAAGTGGACGGTAAACCGTCCCCTTGATCTGCATACCAAAATAGAACAGGGTGGTCAGCGCGATGCCCGTTAAGAGCAGATGGATACGATTATTGGAAAATGAAAGATAAAGATTTCTCCAAAAGACCATGACCGGATCCGAAGTATCCAAAAACAGGTATACTCCGGTGGGATCTATTGTCTTCATAAGCTTTATGGAAAGACATGGCGATAAGATCGCTGAAAGTATCAGCGCCCTTATGAACTGAGGTTTTTTTATATTTAATCCTTCCAAATAATATTATCCTTACAAAAAAGCCTATTTATCATATACGCGACGGTATTCCACATAGGAATATCCGCGAAGAAGTTCGTTTACTTCTTCGTCGCTTATCGTGTCGAGTTCCGTGCTGGCAACGAACCCGGTCCGGTCCGTATAGAGACCGTTTATGTTCAGCATCGGAAGCTTTGATCGAAGATTCAGCATATATTTATCAAAGTCCGTAAGTTCGCATCCTGCGTAGTAGCGGGTTGCCACGCCGAGGTAGGTGGGGGTGATGATGGACACCTCATCAGTCGGCTTCCCCTCAAGGGGAAGGCTATTGTGGTTGGTCCAAATGAAATACGGAGTGATGTATTTTCTCTGGGCAAACTCCGCATCGTTCGATGCCGTATCCTTTTCGCTTTCAAGGAGAATATCAAGACATTCCGTATCAAGGGAAGGCTGATGATCCCCGAAAAATGCCACCGTTACGGGCCTTTCCATCTTTCTTAATTCATCCAGAAGATATTTCAGCGCCTCGTCGGACTTCTTCATATCTCCCGCAAAGATCCGAAAATCCTCGTATCCATTATATTTCGGATCAACATCCACGGCTACTCCCGGAAGTTCGCCCTCTGTATAGCCCCCGTGGTTCTGGATCGTAACATTGAAGAGAAACAGCGGCTCATCCGTGTTTTTTATCTCTTCTATCATTCTTTCATAATTTCCTTCATCCGAAAGATATCCGCGGCTGTCTATCTTTCCTTCGCGGTCAAAATCCCGGATGTCCAGGAATTTATCGAAGCCCATGTCCGCATAGACCCTGTCTCTCCGCCAGTCCGTGGGAAGGAAGGCATGGGCCGCAACGCATTTATAGCCTTCTGCTTTATATTCTTCCACAAGGGAAGAAACCTTTGTGAAATCAAACATCATATAGGGGATCGTGCCGGGAATGTTTGCCATGGCGCTTCCCGTAAGATATTCGAATTCGGATTTATATGTTCCTCCACCGTAGGTGCTTGTATAGGTGCAGCCCCATTCCAGTGTTCCCGGGTCGTCTTTTAAAGCGTAGTAATTCTTCAGGTATTCTTTGTTACAGTCCAATTTTCCCAGCATATCAAAGTCCGTGAAGGATTCGTTCATGATGGCAAGAACGACGGGGGAAGACTGTGACTTGTCCACCTCATCCGTCGCCTCCGGCGACGACACCTCAATGGGAAGGCTTTCTGCACCTGTAGAAATTATTTCATCCGCTTTGGCGGCGGAGTAGCCTTCCGGAAGGTCCGGAAACATTGTATGGATCTGGGCGGTAAAGGTCAGCGGAAGACCGTAGTCTTTGTATGCAAACAAAGGATCCCAGTCCTTATATTCCATATCATATTTATCATAAAAGTCCACAAGATTTATCCAGGACGCCAAAATGCAGACGATGAAGATCGCGATAAGATAGCGGGCGCGACGGAGATTGTGAACCACGGGGACGGTTCTTGTGATAGCTTTCGTATCACAAGAACCGTCCCCGCGGTTGCAGTGATACGCTTTATTCAGAAGCCCGGTCCATATGATGCAAACAAACATCATTATGAACGTGAGCGCAATATTCCTTGTACAAAAGATTTGGTATCCGCCGGCAACGGCAGCCGCAGTCCGGACGGAAAGAATGTCCACGGGAGCGATGGGGTAAAAGCGAAAGCCGATAACTTCCGCGTTCGCAACACCGAAAGATGCCGAAACGATGATTGCAAGATAGATTCCGTGGATCGGTTTATAAGCAATACAGATAAAAAAAAGCAGGATAAGCGCGCAGATGACATAGTTCAAAAGCAGGTGCTTCAAACCCATCTTAAAAAGAGGCTCATCCCAGGGAAGGTCGAACATACAGAGCATGAGGAGCGGAAGGGCGGCAAGTGTTACAACGCTCGCAGCTTTAACAAAGCTGCGATTATTGGACAGGAAATTAACCGGCAGCCACTTGAAAGCCGCCAGCGTACCCAAAGTCCCTAATACTATTATTAAAGCTATACCCGCCATAGTTTTCCTTTCCTATACACCTACACACAGGATGCACGCATCCATATATCTTAAAGAGGGGCTTCAGAAAAACACCGGTGCTTAGCATACCGCTGCGTTTTTGCCGGAGCGAGAGCGTCCCCGCGTAAGATATATGGATGCGTGCATCCGTTAATTGTAAATTTAATCTAGGCCACGATCTGCTGACGAACAAGGGATTTCTTCAGCGCAAATTCCGCGCGTTTGAAATCCAGGTCCGCCGCCTTTCCGTCCAGTCGCTCCTTTGCGCGTTCCTCCGCAGCCTTGGCACGGGCAACATCGATCTCGTCCGGCCACTCCGCGATTTCCGCAAGGAGCGTTACCTCATCACCAAGGATCTCCGCAAAGCCGGCATGAACCGCCGCCTTCTTCTCCCCTCCTTCTTCATGAAGGGTAACGATCCCCGGCGCAAGCACGGTTGTAAGGGGGATGTGGTTTTTATACACACCGATCTCCCCTTCCGTTGTATTAAACTCTATCATCTCGACTTCGCCATG
>JAFOND010000119.1 GCA_017418645.1 Lachnospiraceae bacterium
AACCTGATAGAAGGAATTCGGCGATATCTTAAAACGGACCTCACCTATCGTATCCTCTATAGTATCCCGTCCGAAAAGCGTTTTTGTGTTGTCGGATAAGATCGCATTGGCGCGTTTCGTGTTTATATTGATCGAAAACGACGTCATTCCCGGAATCCCGGAAAGCTCCTTCCACAGCAGATCCGCTTGGTGAAGTTCATATCCGTTTATCACTATGCAGACCATAATCTGTCCGCTGTTAAAGACTACCCTTGTAAGGATATGCCGTATAAGCCCTTTTCCCGTTTCCTCATCATATGAAGATACGTTATTATCCCGCATGTATCCGCGTATTACGGAAATTATCTTTTCGTTTACGGGATGAAGCAAAAGACAATCGTCTATAGGTACTATACGGTGCGAATGAGGAGCATAAAAACCTATAAGTGTTTCGCCGTCCTTATCCTCCGAAACGGGAAACTGCGCCTTATTGCGGTATCTTAAAACATGTTCCCTGTCCGAAACGATGGGTTTCATTACGGAATCGACAAGTTCCGGCGAAAAGCCTCCGATCCTTATAAGATCCTCCCGAACACGCTTTTCCTTGAGTTCAAGCTGATAGTCGTATGAAACCGCCTGAAGAGCACAGCCTCCGCATTTTTTCGCGACGGGACATTCCTCTTCCACACGGTGTATTGACGGCTTGTCGATGGAGACAAGCCTGGCATAGCCGTATGTCTTTTTAAGCTTTGTAACGCCCGCCGTTATCACATCGCCGGTAACGGCACCGGGAATAAAGAAAGTCATCCCCTCATAATGCCCGATACCTTCGCCGCGGACGCTCATATCTTCAATTTCAAGCGATATTATATCGTTCTTTTTTATCATCATTCACCGGACTGTGAGACGGACGTCCTTCTGATATTCGATTCAATGTATCTGTTAAAGCCCTGGAAATTAAAGTCTTCCTTCGGCACCGTCTTTAATGCGAGCCTGAAAGTTTCCATTTTTGCATCCGTATTATCCGCAAACGAAAGAGCGACCGCTTCTATAAGCGCAGGCTTTTTCGGAGATCCGTACTCCAGTTCACCGTGATGCGCCAAAATGCAGTGCAAAAGCTCACGAGCCTTTATGGGCGGGAAGCCCTCAATCTTTGCTATCCTGTTCGAAACCATTTCCGTTCCGATAATAATATGTCCGAGAAGCTGGCCTTCGTCCGTATAATCGTTTTCCGGATAAGGCGAAAGCTCCTTTATCTTTCCGATATCATGACAGATCGCCGCCGTAATAAGCAGATCGCGGTCAAGCATCGGATAATGGGTTGCGTAAAAATCGCAAAGCTGCGTAACCGAAAGAGTATGTTCAAGAAGGCCTCCCACATAATTATGATGAACACTCTTTGCGGCAGACGTAAAGCAGAACTTCTTTTTAAACTTTTCGTCATCTTTAAAGAAGCTGCAAAGAAGCGAGTTATAATGCGGCTCTTTTACACTGTCTACCAAAGAAAGAAGCTCCGCATACATCTCTTCCACGTTTTTTTCCGAAACGGGAAGATAGTCCATCGGATCATATTCTCCTTCCGATGCCTTTTTCGCACGTTTTACGTTTATCTGGAGGCCGCCGTTAAACAGCGTAACATCTCCGCCCAAAAAGACATAATCAAGAGATGAGAACTCTTCTATTCCGGGAGAATCCACCTCCCACACCTTGCCGTCAACCGTGCCGGTCTTATCCTGTACAAGCAGGGAAATATAGGGTTTTCCCGCTTTTGTCACCATATTCTGAACGTTCTTTACGAGGTATATGTCCTGTACCGCAGAGCCTTCCTGTAAATCCTCTAAGTATTTCATGCGTTATTCTCCAGACTCTTCATTATCTTAACGATGCGGCTCGTTCCGAGACGTGATGCGCCGATGTTAATGAATTTCTCCGCATCCTCAAGGCTGCTTATGCCTCCGGAAGCCTTTACCTTAACGTTCTCTCCGACATTTTTTACCATAAGCTCAACATCTTCAAAAGTTGCGCCGCCGCCGGCAAAACCGGTGGATGTCTTGATGAAATCCGCGCCGGACTGTGTTACGATCTCGCACATCTTAACTTTCTCCTCGTCAGTAAGGAGGCAGGTTTCGATTATCACCTTAAGAACCTTGTCGCCGCAGATTTCTTTTAATGTCTTTATTTCCTCAAGGACGCTGTCATAGTCTTTTGCCTTTACCATACCGATATTTATTACCATATCGATCTCTTCGGCTCCGTTTTCAAGGGCTTCCTTTGTTTCAAAAGCCTTGGATGCCGTCGTGGTATTTCCGTTGGGAAATCCGATAACCGTGCAGACCTTGATCTTTCCCTGCATATAATCCGCTGCCTTTTTTACATAATAGGGCGGAATGCAGACCGATGCGGTTTTATATTTCATGGCATCGTCACATATTTCCTTAATTTCATCCCAGGTGGAACCCTGTAATAAAAGTGTATGATCCACCTTGCTTAAAATCTCCTGATTATTCATCTTCTTCTCCTCCTTCTCTTTCCTTTCCTTCTCTTTATCGTGGGAAGATCTCCTTTTGTCTTTTTTCTTGTGGGGAAAGCGCGGTGTTTCCAGAGCAATATCTTATCAAAACGGCTGATGATAAGTATGATCAGTGCTATTGCGGCGACCGCGATCAACACCCTTGTAAGTATCTTCTTATAATCAACTTCAACATACGAATCCTTTACCTCCGGATCCTCGGAAGTATTAAGGAAAGGAAGTTCTTCTTCCACTACCGGTTCCGCGGTAAACAGAAGATCAACGCTTCCCACGGTCTTATCCCCGTATGTATATACAACCTTTCCGATAAGATCGGGGTTATCCGGATCCTCTGCCGGCACAACCGTTCTTACCGAATCCGTAAATTCCGCTCCGGCGGGAAGTATCACAACTCCGTCGCCTATGCTTATTATTCCGTCTCTGTCGGAAAGAAGTCCGGTGTCCGCTTCGTTTGAAATATCAAAAAGGTCCTTGTTTTCCGTTGTGTCATAGACGGAAAAATTCTCGAAACAATAATCGAAAAGCCTTCTTGTATCAACATAATGCGCGGGTTTGTTTGCATTCATGACCACGCAGCAGAGCGTCATCTTGTCTTTCTTTGCATACGTTACCAGCGTGCTGCGCGCAACCGTTGTATATCCCGTCTTTCCGCCGACACAGTATTCATACAGATACTCGTTTGTCTTGTAATAATTGAGCATCGAATGATGATTGTTGAGATAAGTGATATCGCTGTGTTTATTTGTGGGCGGGATCTGATATTTCTTTGTCCCGGTGATCGTTGCAAATTTCGGATTTCTGTACGCTTCGCATGCGATTATCGCCATATCGTGAGCCGTCGTTGTATGATTCTCGTCCGGAAGGCCGTGAGGGTTGTTAAAATGTGTGTTGGTACAGCCCAGCTCCTTTGCCCTCTCGTTCATCATATCAACGAAGGCATCCTTGGTTCCGGCAATATGTTCGGCCGTTGCATATGCCGAACTGTTACAGGATTCCAGCATTACCGCATAGAGTACCTGTTCCAGAGTCAACTCCTCGCCCACATCTCTTGCTATGGAAGAAGAACCTGCCTCAACATCATAGATCGCATTTTTCGAATATGTTACCGTACTCGAAAGGTCCCCGTTTTCCACCGCAAGAAGCGCGGTCATTACCTTTGTTATACTTGCGGGATAATGTACAACATCCCCGTTTTTACTGTAAAGAACGGTTCCCGTGGCAACATCCATAACAACGGCGCTTTCATCTCCGTCCGAAAGAGAAACCCCTTCCGGCCATACGGCTTCCGCCGAGGCTGTCGTTTTGAATACGGGAAGGACCGTCGATAACACCATTGCCAGCAACAGCATTCCCGCAACACCTTTAAAAATACCTCTCTTTTTCATTCTTCCCTTTCCATTATTACCTTATATATCGGGTTACCTGCGGAAGAGAATTTTTCTTCATATTCGGTCATAATATTCCCTTCATTCATATTCGGGTCGTTATGAAGATCCGTTGTGATCTCCTTTATCTTCCAGGTTTTTGACTCTTCAAGCACTTCTTTTGTATATTCGAACAGGCCGGCATTATCCGTCTTAAACTCTATCACTCCACCCTGTTTTAATATCTTATCGTATTTTTCAAGGAAATTCGGGGACGTTAATCTTCTCTTGGCATGCCGTTTCTTCGGCCATGGATCCGAAAAGTTGAGAAATATACCGTCCACCTCTTCTTTTTCGAACATATCAAGGATATCGTTTGCGTCCGCACGGAGAAACCTTAAGTTTAAAACCGGTTCCTCTTCCTTTAAAAATCGCTGGAGAGCGCGGTATAAAACGCTTTCGTACAGCTCTATCCCAAGATAGTTTTTATCTTTATTCCGTTTTGCGTTCTCTAAAATAAAACGTCCCTTTCCCGTTCCGACCTCAATATAAAGAGGGTGTTCTTCGGGAAAGACCGTATTCCATTTTCCTTTTACTTTCGTGCCGTCCGTTACGCAGAACGGACTCTCTTCTATGGCGGGATAAGCCGCCGGAATGTTTCGTAATCGCATCGTTATATTTTACCACAAATACCATGGGAATGACAAACTATTGTTAATCCACGTTCAGTTCCCTATATATATCACTTTTCCTGACGCCGCGGTCTTTTGCGGCTTCCTTCATGGCGTCCTTCCTTGACATTCCCTTGTCTTCATACATTTTCACATGCTCTTCCACGCTTAAGTTTTCCCACTTTTCACGGGCTTCCGTTTCGCATTCTTCTTTGGTTTTTCCATGTATTACAAGAACATATTCCCCGCGGGGATCGTTATCCTTATAATATTCCACTGCTGCCCCGAGGGTTGTTTTTGCCTTTTCTTCATGAAGCTTTGTAAGTTCCCGGCATATCGTAAGCTCCCGGTCTCCCAGGACTTTATACAGTTCTTCGATCGTCTTTTTTAATTTATGCGGCGCTTCGTAAAGAACAATGGTACGGGTTTCTGCCGCCATCTCCTTCAGAACCCTCTCGCGCTCTTTTTTATCCTTCGGAAGGAATGCCTCAAACGCTATCCGGCGCGTGGGCTGTCCGGAACTTACCGCGGCATTCACGAAAGCTACGGCTCCCGGGACGGAATAGACTTCCAGACTTCTTTCGTAGCACATTTTTACAAGTTCTTCACCCGGATCCGATATTCCGGGAGTTCCGGCATCCGTTACCAGAGCAATGTTTTCTCCGTTTTCCAGTCTGTTAAGGAGATAATCCGCTTTTTCTATCTTGTTATGCTCGTGATAGCTTGTCATCTCCGTATGAATATCAAAATGATTTAACAGTCTTATGGTGTTTCTTGTATCCTCCGCCGCAATAAGATCCGCCTCTTTGAGTGTTTCCACGGCACGAAAAGTCATATCCGAGAGGTTTCCTATGGGCGTTGCCACAAGATAGAGTTTTCCTTTTTCATTCGTCATAAAGCTTCCGGACCTCCTCTCTGTATACTCCGGGCTCCTCATATATAATAAGGGGCGGCTCGCATTTTAATTCTTCGCCTCCATGCTTTACGGCTTCCATGAGGACCATGTTCGGTTCCTTATCTATAAAGGGATAAACCAGCCTCATACGTTTAGGCTCAAGGCCTTCGTTTTTAAGATCGAATATGAGTTCCGGAAGTCGAAACGGTCTGTGAACAAAGAAGAAACGCCCCTTTTCTTTCAGAAGTTTATTAACTTCGGATACGATCTCCTTCCAGGTTATCAGCTCTTCATGGCGGGCTATGTTTTTCCATTCGTCCGGATTCTTCAGACCGGACTGCTTTTTCATATACGGCGGGTTACATGTTATCGCACTAAAAGAAGATGCGCCGAAGATCTTCGCCGCATCCTTAACATCCGCCTGTACTATACCGATCCTTTCGGATAGTCCGTTCATCTCCACGGATCTTTTTGCAAGGTCCGCGCTCTTCTCCCGGATCTCCAGTCCTTTTATCTCTTTAACGCCTTTGTTTCTTGCGGATAACAGGAGCGGTATCACACCGTTTCCCGTGCAAAGATCAAGAACATTATCCGTATCCTTTAATCTTGCAAACGCGGATAAAAGCACCGCATCCATTCCGAAACAAAAATCCGAGGGATCCTGTATTATATTAAGATTGTCCCTCTGAAGGCTGTCTATCCTTTCTGTTCCCTTTATTTCCATGATAATTCTTTTTCTTTTTATAATTGTTTTTTCCGCCCTGTCTGTTGTCGCGGTTTGCGCTTTTTTCTGCCAGATTCTCCGTGTCGTTTGAAGTATTTGCTTCTTCTGCCTGTTTTTTGTTGTTTCTGTTATCCCTGCGGTTGTTTTTATTGTTTCTTCGATCACGGTTATACGGTTTCTGGGACTGTTCCCTGCCCTCGGAGGCTTCGTCCTGAGCGGGAGCCGTCATCTCCTCTTCTCTTTCAAGCTCCTCAAGTACCTTCTCTTCATCCGCATCGAGGGTTTCTTTAAGTTCTTCCGTTTCCGGCGCCTGATTTCCCTTGTTCTTCTTTCTGTGGGAAAGAACCGTGATCTCGCTTACGGGGAACTCCTTTGCCTCGCGGATTCCGTTGTTTTCGTAAACAACCTTTACTTTCTGCTTTAAAATGCTTAGATTTGAAACCTCGCCGACTATACCGTCTTCCGTCCTGACCTCATCGCCAAGACGCGGCATGTTGGAATTCAGGTATTCATAGGTTTCTTCCTCGTTCTTAAGACAGCACATAAGCCTGCCGCAGATTCCGCTTATCTTTGTGGGATTTAAAGAGAGATTCTGCGTCTTCGCCATCTTTATGGAAACCGGTGCAAAGTCCGCAAGATAAGACTTGCAGCAGACCTCTCTTCCGCAGATTCCGATGCCGCCCATGATCTTTGTTTCGTCACGGACGCCTATCTGCCGAAGTTCTATACGTGTACGGAACTCCGAAGCAAGATCCTTTACAAGCGCCCTGAAATCCACACGTCCGTCGGACGTAAAATAGAATAAAAGCTTACTGTTATCAAAAGAATACTCTGCGCCCACAAGCTTCATATCCAGCTCGTGTTCCGCTATCTTTTTCTTGCAGCGGATAAAAGCATCCTCTTCTTTTTCCTTGTTTCTTCTTTCCCTTTCCTCATCGTCCTCCGTCGCAAAACGGATAACTTCGCGGAGCGGAAGCTGTATGGCCTCCTCGTTTATCTCGCGCTTGTCCGTCATACATGTTCCGATCTCCAGTCCGCGGACCGTATCAACTATAACTCGGTCCATCATCTTTACGGGAAGATCCTTCGGATCAAAATAATATACTTTTCCGGCGTTTCTGAAATGTACGCCAACAACTGTAACCATTAAATATATTGCCTCCTAAAACTCTGTAAACCTTTTTATACGGCATCTTTCATGCTCCGGAACATTGTATATACCGTAAGCGCCGGCGTAACGTTTGCCTTCAGATACGCACCGGCTTCTTCTATTGCCGAAAGGTTTTTGTTTATTGCCCCGTACGAAAGTGCATCCGCCTGTTTCTCCACAAGAGGGGCATCTCCCTTAAAAATAAGGTCTTCTCTTTTTCGCACAGATTTATATAATAACACATCACGGTACCAAATTTGAAGCATAGAAAGAAAATCTTTTGTATTTTCTTTATCTTCCGTAATGTTTTTTGCCTCGTCCATAAGCTCTCCATCCGTCATATCATACAGTTTTCGGGCAATCCGGACAACATTTTCCTTCTTGTCCATAAACTCGTTCGATCCCGAAAGAAGGAGGGCTTTTCCAAGATTTCCGCGGGAAAAAGCGGCAACCGTTTCCGCCATATAATCCGGCAGATTTTCCCGCTTCATAACCTCTGCCTTAACCGTTTCCTCCGGAAGCGGAACAATATTAAGGCGTATGCATCTCGAAAGGATTGTGGGAAGAAAGCTTTCCGCATTTTCCGTAAGAAGAAGGATAACAGCATAAGAAGGCGGCTCTTCTATTGTCTTTAAGAGCGCATTCTGCGCTGCCTCGTTCATTTTCTCGGCTTCATGAACAATGTATATCTTATATTTATGCTCGTACGGACGGATGTCTATCGTATGTACCAGCTGTTCGCGAATGTCTTCCACGGAAAGAACCGTTTTTTCCGGATCCTTATATACGTTTATGATGTCGGGATTATTGCCGGTATCGCTTTTATGACAGCTGATGCAGTTATCGCAGGCATCATTTCCTCCCGTATCACAAAGAAGCGTCTTCGAAAAAGCATTTGCAATGCTCTTCTTGCCGCTTCCCATTTCTCCGGCAATTATATAAGCATGGCTTACTTTGCCGGCCGATATAGCGCCCTTAAGATGCGCCTTAATGTTTTCCTGACCGATTATATCTGCAAATTTCACGTCGAAATATCCAACAACAAACCTCTTATGTCATCAATCTTCGTCACGATGGAAAGATGATCCTTCTCTTCCGAAACAAGTTCCTGCGCAAGATCGTCAAGATTCTTGTCCACAAGCTTTACCATCCCGTAAACCCTGTGACGGCCTCTCCTGTCAAGGAAGTTCTCCCTTGAAAAGCTGTGGCTTCTGTTAACAACCTCATTAACAAAATCTTTTACAAGTGAGCGATATTTCTTCATATCGCGGATATCCATATGCTTAGCGATCTTTTGCCCCTGCTCCTCGATATCCTTCATAAGATTCTGCAGTTTCTCGGAAAGCTCCGCATCTTCTATCTTTGAAGCAAGCGTAAACTTAAACTCCCCGTCGGGTTTCTCCGGGTTTTTTACCGCTTCAGGCTTCGCTGCGCTTAAGATTTCATTAACTCTTGAAAGATCCATTTACCCTACTTCGCTCCGCTCAATATACTCGCTGACTCTCTCCACGGTCTCCACCAGACTGTCGTTTCTGAATATCTCTTTGATTCCAGCGCTTTCCAGTCTCTCCTTTGAAAAATCCTTGCTATCAAAGAGAAAACGCCTGCACATCTCCTCATACTTCGGTTTTTCCTGCTGTTTTTCCCTAAGGAGGGCTCTTTCGAGCCTGGTACCGTCGTCTACTTCTATATATATCGGCAGAACAACGCCGATTCCAAAGTATTCTTTCAGCATTTCATAGGCATCGATGGTCCCGATCATGATATAATCGCCCTTGTTAAGATCGATCTTGCCGTCGTTAACGGTAAAATAATCCCAGGGGCCGTGGACGGTCTCATATGTCCTGATCTCAATGATCTTTCCCTCGTCCAAAAGCCGGTCTTTATCTTCCCGGGTCACGAAATGGTATTCAACACCTTCCGTTTCGTTTTCCCTCTTCGGACGTGTGGTATAGGGAACTATACGACGGAGTTTAAGCTTTTCGTTTGACAAAAGTTCCTTATATATTGTGTCTTTTCCCGATGAACTCTTTCCCATCAGGCAGAATATTTTACCCATTTACTGTGCGGATTCCTCCCGTAATAAACTTCTCAGCATAACGCTGAGCTGATTTCTGTTTTCGGTATAGAATACAATTCCGTTAACAGCTTCCACCATCGTGACAAACTTTTCACGAACGGCTTCCGATTCGTAAAAGAGCTCCATAAGGTATCCGCGACGGGTCTTGTCCACTTCCAGGAACACCACCTCAAGCGGACTGTCATAGTCCTTAAGATGCGCCTCCGTTTCCACAAGAACACGGGTTATTTCCTGTTCCTTCCTAAGTTCCGTTTTGGTTTTGTTGATTATGAAATATCCGTTTTCGTCCTTCGGCATATCCATATTCTTAACCGCGCGCTGCACCTGTTTTGTAAGCGCCGCGCTGGCCGGATAAAGGGATTCAAAATATCCCATAAAATCTACGGCGGTCTTGAAATGGTGGTTTCTGCCCTCCTCAAGGAGCATCTCCCTGGACAGAATTTTCTTTATTGCCTCTTCACATTCCTTCCGCGAAGGTGTTTTCTTTTTTGTTTCCGTAAGATCCATTTTTTAAACCTCTATCTGTCCCAGCACTTCTCCGATGCTGCCGCTTATGGAAAGATCTGCCATTCCGTCTCTTCCGGTGGGCGTCTTATTTATTACCACAAGATACTTTCCGTGGAAATAATCCACAAGTCCTGCTGCCGGATAAACAACCAGCGATGTTCCGCCGATTATGAGCATATCCGCTCTTGAAAGCGCATCAATGGCGCCGTTTAAAACGTTTCCGTCAAGGCCTTCCTCATAAAGAACAACGTCCGGTTTGATAACGCCTCCGCAGTCGTCGCACTTCGGAGCAATATACCTGCCCTCGTCATCCTTATTGTGCGTCAGCATATATCCGCCGTCAAAGAACTTTCCGCATTTTGTACAGAAATTCCTGTGTATGCTGCCGTGAAGCTCGAATACCTTCTTTGATCCCGCTTTCTGATGAAGACCGTCGATATTCTGTGTTACGACCCCGATAAGCTTTCCCTTTTCTTCGAGCTCCGCAAGTTTAAGATGGGCCTTGTTCGGCTTTATCTCCTTTGGACCCTTTGCATCCGGTCCTATGTCTTCAACAAGTAGCTTCTCGAAGTAATACTCATAGAATTCATCCGTATGAGAAACGTAAAAGCTGTGAGAAAGCATTGTTTCGGGTGGATACTTCCACTTCTGATGATACAGTCCGTCGACGCTTCGAAAATCCGGGACGCCGCTTTCCGTACTGACTCCGGCCCCGCCGAAAAACACGATCTTACTCGAATCGTTTATCATTTCCTGCAGCTTTTTTATCTGTTCGTCCATTCCGCTTCCTCCCCCTTGTCTTTTAATTCTAAAAACCCAAACAATTGTTGGGGTTTTGCTTCAAGGTATTATAGCACTAATGTCCTTTCCCTGCAAATATAAAATACTCTTCAGGGATGCGTTTCCGGTTCCGTGATATGTAAGATACAAAGCATGGATCCCGTCCGGAACGTCCACGGGCGTCTCGCTGTATCCCCAGCGATCTTCCCCGTTTTTAACGGAGATCCGACCCACAATGTCTCCTCCGGGCACCAGGCTTATATCAAATTCTCCGTCACCTGCTGCCATAATTCCGATCTTCTTCACGCTGTTAAAACTGAAATACTTGTATCCGATCAGGGTTCCGTCCGTGATCTCTCCGATAAAACGCTCCGTTTCACCGTCTTCCGTAACCCGATGCGTCACATTCGGAAAAACCGTGTCATATATCCTGTTGGAGCCGTGGGGCATATGCCCGTCCGTAAGATTGCAGCAGATAACCGCCGGATATTCTCCTTTTGCGGCGAGCGGACCGTCGTTAAGTCCGCAGCTTGTTATCTCAACCTGATCGATCCTTCCGTCCGGATTGATCTTTATCTTCTCGGCGCAGGCCTGGCGGCTGTAATCGGACTTATGCGTCAGCCTGTGATAAAAGACATACCACTGTCCGTTTACTTCTATGATGCTCCCGTGGGTAGTACCGGTCATATTCATCCGGTCCGCTTCTTTCCTGCCTTTAAATCCGATATCCCCGTTTGAAACAATCGTTCCCCCGAAGGAAAAATCCTTGTCCGGATATTCACTGAACGCATAACAGAGCTCATGATTCTGCTGTGATGAATATATGAAATAGTATTTATCTCCCACTCGTCGCATGGATGAGGCTTCAAAGAAAGGATGCTCTTCAAAACCCGTATTCTTTACCCTGTACGGTATTATGTGCCGCGGCTCGTCCGCGATCGTCAGCATATCATCCGACAGAGTGACCGTTACAGGTCCCATTATCGAGTCCGGATAGCTTAAGATCTCTTCCGCGGTGCGACCGAACATCCCCACCTCCGTCCGTACATATTCCGATTCGGGCGAAAAGTCTTCTCTCTCCTCATAATCATACTGCGTTCCGTAATACAGACGGATCGTCCCGTTATCGTTTAAAACCGCGGGATCAAAGCATACATACTTCATCATGGGGCTTCCGTCCGGGTTCCTTACAAATCCCAGGAATTCATAGGGCCCTGCAGGGGCGTCCGAAACGGCAACACTTATGGGACATGTATATCCGCCAACGCCGTAATATGAACTCATGCTGTAATACAGGTAAAACCGCCCGTCCGATCCCTGAACAACATCGGGAGCATACATGTGTAAAAGAAGGAATTTATCGTCTTCGAGGGAAGACAGGGCATCGTTTTCCTTAACGTGAACAAACCTCTTTACCGGTTTTTTGTATTGCGGATCCTGTGAAGCCCTGTAAATAACGCCTTCATATCTCCAATCGGAAAGATCGTCGACCGGCGCGGACCAGGTCACATAATCGTCCATACAAAAAGTATCCCCGCCCTCCCTGTCGTGAGAGCCGAAGATATACAGCCTGTCGCCGAAAACATGGGGCTCCCCGTCGGGGATATATTCGTGCAGCGGTAAAAATGGGTTATAGACTTGATTTTTCATGATCTTTAAAAGAATTCCATTCCGTTCCGGCCTTTATCCTTCGCATTGTAAAGCGCGGTATCGGCTTCCTTGAAGACGGTTTCTACCGTTTTTCCGCGGGATCCGAAAGAAACACCCGCGCTTATTGAGATTGCCGGGATATCCTTCTTCTGTTTATTAATCTTTTCGTTTATGGCGGTAATGCGGTCTTTTATAACACCCGCCCTCTTTTTGTCCGTATGTATCATGATAACGACAAATTCGTCACCCCCAAGACGGCAGATATAAGAGTCGTCTTTAAAGTGCTTTAACAACGCATTCGATACCCGAACCAGGATCTTATCGCCGATATCATGTCCGTATGTATCGTTTATCCCCTTAAAATTATCCAGATCGATAAAGAGTATTGCGGAGGTTTCAATGTCGATATTATCAAGCAGATATTCATATCCGCGCCTGTTATAAAGTCCCGTCAGCTTGTCGTGGGACGCGTCATATATGAGTTTTTCCTTCTTTTGACGGTTTTTCATGGTCATGAGGTTATAATTCTTTGCTATGAACCGTAATTCATATGCGCCGAGAAGGGGGATCTCTTTTTCTTCGCGGATAAAATCAACGCTCTTTCTCAGAGGATAAAACACCTGACTCGATGCCACGATTACGATCACGAGCATTATCACTATCAGCACGATCGTCAGCAGATGCTCCAGCATAACCTGTCTTTCAAGCCTTAATAAGAGTTTTGTCTGTTCTTCCGCAAGTTCATCCGTAAGTTCGCGTAAGCACCCCTGCATATGGGTCGTTATCGTTGCCTTTTTTGACTTATAGTTTTCATCAAAAAGAACTTCTTCCGCCCGCTGTTTCTTTGCTTCCGCAGGACGGACTTCATCGTCCGTCAAAAGTTCGGTATTTGCCACTTCCGCCGGCATTTCGGACAGATCGTAGCCATATCCCAGCGCAGCAAGCTTTGCAGCATAATATTCCGTATTCATAAGGTCGACAGACTCATCCATTGCCTGTGAAAGCCTTTTATATGCTTCCGAGTCCGGACTGTACTCTCCTATTTTTTCAAGTGCATTGTCACGACGCCTGGTTACGTTTGCTTCTTCAAAATAATTGTCGAGATATTTCTTTTCGCCGGATATGACAAAAGAACGGATCTGCTCCGTAAGATAGTCGGACGCATCCTGCATATCATGGGCGTAGCGCGTCTGCTGTACCATATTGTCGGAAAGTATACGGGTTTCCTTGTACAGCCTTGACGTGTATTGCATGGCAAAAAACATGACGAACGATACCAATACCGCCACTATACACATAAAATAATTGAATTTACGCACGGAAAGACCGCGATTTGTGGTTTTTTTCTTTTCTTTGGATTCCATAGGATTCTATTTTACATTCTTTGAACGGAAAGCGCAATGTGTTTATTATTGCTTTTGTGGTAATATAATGATACTTTTACTTCATGGGGATTTCAGGGGAAAGGAGTACCGATATGAGTATAAACTACGCCGTTATGGTACCGCATCCGCCTATCATCTTAAAAGAGGTGGGACGCGGCGAAGAGGAAAAGGTAAGGGTTACAACGGAAGCATACGAACGCGCTGCGCGGGAAATTGCCGCAAGAAAACCGGATGTACTAATAATAACAAGCCCGCACACAATCCTGTATGCGGATTATTTTCATGTATCTCCCGGAGAAGAGGCACACGGTTCAATGGCGGGTTTTCGCGCTCCTCAGGTAACCTTTGACGTTAAGTACGACGATACCCTTGCAAGCTATATCGAAGGAATCGCGGAAGATGCCGGTTTTCCCATGGGCACCCTTGGGGAGCGGGACAAAGATCTGGATCACGGGACCATGGTACCGCTGTACTTTATATTAAAGGAACTTCCGGATGTTAAGATCGTTCGGATCGGTCTTTCGGGACTTTCCTACGAAGAACACTATCTTGCCGGAGTTATCATAAACAAAGCCGTTGAAGAGCTGGGAAGAAACGCTTGTTTTGTTGCCAGCGGCGATCTTTCCCATAAGCAAAAGGAAGACGGACCCTACGGGCTTGTCCCGGAAGGCCCGGAATATGACGAGCGCATAATGGATGTTATGGGCCGCGCGGCTTTCGATGAACTGTTTGATTTCGACGAGAGATTCTGTGATAAAGCTGCCGAATGCGGGCACAGATCCTTTATTATGATGGCGGGCGCCCTTGACGGACGCCGGGTAGAAGCCGAGTCGCTTTCTCATGAAGCAACCTTCGGCGTGGGATACGGAATTGTCCTGTTTACCCCCGGTGAAGCCGATGAAAGCAGGAGATTTCTGTATTTAAGGAACGAAGAAAAGCGCGCGGAACTTGAGAAAGCTAAGGAAAACGAAAGCGCTCTTGTTAAAGTGGCAAGAGGCACGGTTGAATCCTATATCTCAAAGCGTACCGTTCCGGACTTTGATCTTTCGGCCTTTTCAAGTGATGAACAGGCTGTCCTTAACCGACAGGCCGGCGCCTTTGTATCCATCCATAAGGACGGGAAGCTTCGCGGATGCATCGGAACCTTCCTTCCCACAACGGAAAATGTTTATGAAGAGATAAGGCAGAACGCCGTTTCCGCTTCCACGCGGGATCCGCGGTTTACGCCGATCCGACCGGACGAGCTTGCTTCCCTGGAGATAAATGTGGACGTACTATCCACGCCGGAAAGCATTCCGGACGAATCCTATCTTGACCCCAAAATATACGGGGTTATCGTTTCTTCGGGAATGAAACGCGGTCTGCTTTTACCGGATCTTGAAGGTGTCGATACCGTTGAATACCAGATAGAGATCGCAAAACAGAAGGCAGGCATACGGGACGGGGAGCCGATTGAACTGGAAAGATTTAAGGTGGACCGATTTAAATGAAATATTGACTAAATGCCGCCCAAATAGTATCATTACAAAGTTTTAGAATAAAGAGCGGAGGATCATTATGAAAAAAGCAAAACTGAAAATCTCTTTTAACGCACCGGTCGTTCTCGGCTTTGCGTTTATCTGTCTTATAGCAACGATCCTTGGTATCGTGACCGGAGGTGCGGCAAATACACTTGTATTCTCCACCTACCGCTCATCGTTCCTTAATCCGTTGACATATATCCGGGCCATCGGACATGTTTTCGGACACTCCGGATGGAGTCATTTCTTTAACAATATGTGCTACATTCTTCTTCTTGGACCGATCCTTGAAGAAAAGTACGGACAGAAGAAGATCTGCATCGTTATACTTATAACGGCGGTTGCAACCGCAATAATAAACGCGATCCTTTCCCCGAATGCGCTCCTCGGAGCAAGCGGCGTGGTTTTCGCGTTCATCGTTCTGGTATCCTTTACGGGATTTAAAGACGGAGAGATCCCTCTCACATTCATCCTTGTGGCCCTTATCTATATCGGCCAGCAGGTTTTCCAGGGAATCTTCACAAACGACAATGTTTCCCAGATGGGACACATCATCGGCGGCGCAGTCGGCGCGGTTGTGGGATACTGCTGGAACCGGAAGGGATAAGCGTTATACTGGATAACTTACCCCTCCTCCACGTGTTCAAGTCCAAGTTTAATTATCTCGGATACATGGTCGTCATCCAGAGAATAATACATATTTTTGCCGTCCCGTCTTGCCCGGACCAGCTTGCTGCCTTTCAGGATGCGTAGCTGGTGGGATATGGCGGAGACTGTCATGTTCATTTCGTCGGATATTTCCGACACCGCTTTCTCCCCGTTTAAAAGGGCGTACAGGATGCGGATCCTGGTTGAATCGCCGAAAATCTTAAAAAGCTCGGCAAGATCGTATAATTCTTCTTCATTCATAATCTTATTCCTATAAATTCTTTACCCACATTGTTCTTATGGCATTCAGGACCGCGATTACCATAACACCGACGTCCGCGAATATCGCAACCCACATATTTGCAATGCCCAGAGCGCCCAGGATGAGACACAATACCTTTATACCGATGGCGAATACTATATTCTCGTATACTATCCGCATGCATTTCTTTGAGATCCGGATTGCTTTTCGAACCTTCCTCGGGTCGTCATCCATAAGGACGATGTCCGCAGCCTCTATGGCTGCATCGCTTCCCAAGGCACCCATTGCTATACCAACGTCCGAACGCGTAAGTACAGGAGCATCGTTTATTCCATCACCCACAAAGGCCAGGGAGGTCTGCTTTAAGATATCTTCAACCCGTGATACCTTGTCTCCCGGAAGGAGACCTGCGTGGAATTCCGTAACTCCGACCCTGTTTGCTATATCTTCCGCAGCCTTCGGTGAATCTCCCGTAAGCATTATCACTCTTTCGATACCGGCTTTCTTAAGGCCTTCGACTGCCTCCTTCGCCCCTTCCTTCGGAGTGTCTGAAATAAGGATATATCCCATAAAAGAACCGTCTTTTGATACATATACGACAGTACCCGGCTTGTCACACCTGCTATACGACAGGCAGACATCCCTCATCATTTTTTCGTTTCCGGCTGCAATCTTACTTCCGTTAAGCACTGCAGTAACTCCGTGACCGGAGACTTCTTTTACATCCGAAAGTGCCGCCTTGTCTATTTCGGTATTAAACTTTCCGACATATGCATCACGAAGACTGATCGCTATGGGATGTGTGCTGTAACTCTCAACATAGGCAGCAGCTTTTAAGAGTTCTTCTTCGGAAACTCCTTCCGAAGGCGCAATCTCCGTTACGGAAAAGCTTCCCTTTGTAAGAGTTCCGGTCTTATCGAAGGCAACAGCCTTTACCTTGGAAAGCGCTTCAAGATAGTTCGATCCCTTTATAAGGACTCCTGCCTTGCTGGCTCCGCCGATTCCGGCAAAGAAGCTTAAGGGTATGCTTATAACAAGTGCGCAGGGGCAGCTTATTACAAGGAATGTAAGCGCGCGGTATATCCAGTTGCCCCAACCGGGAGCGTTACCGGTGATAAGGTTTACCACGGGAGGAATTACCGCAAGCGCCAAAGCACTGTAGCATACGATAGGTGTGTAATATTTGGCAAATTTTGAGATAAAGTTTTCGGAGCGGGACTTCTTTGAAGAAGCGTTTTCCACCATATCAAGGATCTTACTGGCGGTGGATTCTTCAAATTCCGCAGTTGTTAAAGCGCGGAGGAGTCCTGTCATATTAATGCATCCGGAAAGAACATCATCTCCGGCGCGAACCGTTCTCGGAAGGCTTTCGCCCGTAAGAGCCGCGGTATCCAGCGCGGATTCGCCTTCTATCACCTTTCCGTCCAGAGGGATCTTTTCACCGGGCTTTATAACGATCACGGACCCGATCTCAACCTCATCGGGATCAACCTTTTCGCTCTCTCCCGGCGCGGTTTCAAGGTTTGCATAGTCCGGACGGATGTCCATGAGTGCCGTAATGTTCTTCCTGCTCTTTCCTACAGCATAGCTCTGGAAGAATTCTCCGATCTGATAAAAGAGCATAACCGCAACGCCTTCGCGGTATTCACCGAGAGCTATGGCACCGATGGTGGCAACCGCCATGAGGAAGTTTTCGTCAAATACCTGTCCGTTCCTTATGTTCTTTATAGCCCGCCAAAGGATATCGTAACCCACAACCAGGTATGGGATCATGTAAAGAACGAAGGCAAGCCACTTCGGAAGTTCCGGGATAACACCGTATTTCTCCGAAAGTACTTCGATCACAGCCAGAGCGATAACAAGTACCGCAGCGATAATTATTTTTATGAGAGATTTTTTCTGTTTCTTATTCATAATATATCACCTGTCAGCGGGTGACGGCGAAGCTGTGCTCGAACGCCGTTTTCCGGCGTGAGAGTACCGTAGCCGGCAGGACCCGCGTCATATTAGAGGAAGATCTCACAGTCATCTTCAACCTTCTTGCAGTTCTTTAAAACGTCCTGCATAACGGCTTCATGATCCGCGCCGTCTTCAAACTCAACCTTCATCTTGAGTGTCATAAAGTTTACGGTGCAGTCCTTAACACCTGCAGTATTCTTTGCCGCTTCTTCCATCTTGTTTGCGCAGTTTGCACAGTCAACTTCGATTCCGTATGTCTTTTTCATAATATTGATCTCCTTTACGTTTTATTCTATGAACACTTGAGCAGTTGTTCAACTGTTGTGTTCAATATATACCTGTTTTTTAAGAATGTCAACTGTTTTCTTGAAAAATAAATGCCTGGGGTGTATAATTACCCCAAAAGTATCGCTACAGCGATATGGTATCGACGGAGAAGTTATATGCAACTATATCATGGATCAGAGAAAATTATATATATGCCCGCTTTTGGTTTTGGCAATACGACGAATGATTATGGCAGGGGCTTTTACTGTACGGAAAATGTTGAGATAGCAAAAGAATGGGCCTGTAAAAACAACAATGACGGTTTTGTCACCAAATATGAGATTGACTTGGAAGAACTTTCCGTCTTACGATTAAATGAGGAGCCCTATAATATACTGAATTGGCTTGCTCTGCTTACAAGATTCCGCGGATACTGGCAAAAAAAGAGTCTTGCCGAACAGGCAAAAGACTTTCTTCAGGAAAACTATTTACCGGACATATCCGGATATGATGTTATTATCGGCTATCGCGCCGATGATTCGTATTTTTCGTTTGCTCAGGATTTTGTGATGGGCACGATTTCACTTCGAAAACTTTCGGAAGCAATGTATCTTGGAAAGCTCGGTGAACAAGTTGTGCTGAAAAGTAAAATGGCATTTGAAGCCATCAATTATTTGGAATATGAGTCTGTATCCGCAGAGGAATACTATACACAAAAAGTCGCGCGTGACCTTTCTGCCAGGCGTGAATACGCAAATACCAAAGGAAAACCCGATGGTGTGGATGACATATATATGTTGGATATTATGAGGGGTATAGATGATGACAGACTACGCATATGATGAACTTTACCTTCCGCTCTCACAGCGCGTTATGGGCGATATGTACGACTATGCCGTAAACACTTTGTCGGTTGACATTGCCAAGTATCATGATATGTTTATGGTATGCGGAATGGCCCATCAGTTTGAAATCGGGAATCCTACGTATGTTGCAGGAAAGAACGGCTGTGAAGTAGCAAGACTTGTAATAAAAGAAAGCTCTGACAGAACGATCGACGCCGAAGATGCCATGTATCTTGATAAATCCCCGGAATACTGGATCGGATGGTCGATATCTTATTATCAATGGTTTACCGGGCAAACATTTCGGGATATTAACA
>JAFOND010000120.1 GCA_017418645.1 Lachnospiraceae bacterium
AAATGAAAAATACAAAAGTGAACTTAGCGGGAGTCACCTGGAAAAATCCGGTAACGGTCGCTTCAGGAACCTTTGGTTCCGGTATGGAATATGGGGAGTTCGTAAACATAAATGCCCTTGGTGCGGTGACCACCAAGGGCGTTTCAATCGTTCCCTGGGACGGAAACGAAACACCCCGTGTTGCCGAGGTTTCCTCCGGAATGCTAAACGCCATAGGACTCCAGAATCCCGGAGTGGACAAATTCCTTGAACGCGACATCCCGTTCTTAAAACAATTCGATACAAATATCATAGTCAATGTCTGCGGACACACAAAAGAAGAATATCTTTCCGCCGTCGAGAGACTATCCGAAGTTCCCGAAATCTCCATGTTGGAGATCAATATTTCATGCCCTAATGTTAAGGCGGGCGGCATCACCTTTGGAACGGATCCCAAGGGTGTTCTTGATATTACATCGTCCATACGGAAGGTGACGGATAAGCCTCTTATTATGAAACTTTCCCCCAATGTCACCAGCATTTCCGAAATTGCCCGGGCGGCGGAAGAAGGCGGCGCGGACTGCGTTTCGCTTATAAACACCATAACGGGAATGAAGATCGATATCGAAAGGCAGGATTTTGTTATAAAGAACAAGACCGGCGGAATGTCGGGTCCCGCGGTTCATCCCGTTGCGGTAAGGATGGTTTATGAAGTTTCCCGGGCGGTAAAGATTCCGGTTATCGGAATGGGCGGAATCGAAACAGCGGAAGATGCCATCGAAATGCTGCTCGCGGGAGCAACGGCAATATCCGTGGGAACGGCCAATTTTAAAAATCCTTCCGCTACTGTTGACATTATCAGGGGAATAGAAGATTATATGGAAAGAAAAAATATCGATGACGTTAATGAGATAAAGGAGATCTTAAGATGAAAAAGTTTTTGGCTTTGATGCTTTCTCTTGTTCTGGTGCTTTCCCTTTTCGGATGCGGTTCTTTTATAAAGAAAGATAAAACAGCGGATTCGGAGGTAAGTGAGCCGGAAGAGGTTACGGTCGAAGAACCGGAAGAGGAAGAAGAGGCGCCGGTTACTGTTGAACCGGAAGAACCGGAAGTTATCGAAGAACCGGAGGAACCGGAAGGTCCAACGGAGATCGATCCTTTCACCGGTTGGACAACAAGCCGTGTTAACTTTAGAAAGACCGCGGAAAAAGCGGATAATGTCATAACCGTTGTTAACAGAAATACGGAGCTTACGGTTAAAGGTGAGCAAAACGGTTTTTATTATGTGACCATAGACGGACAGGACGGTTTTATCAGCAAGGATCTTATTTCCAACGAAGAGCCAAAGGATAACGGCATCATCGTCTGCATCGATCCGGGTCACCAGACCAGCGGAAGTTCCAAGACGGAACCCAACGGTCCGGGATCTTCCACGATGAAAGCCCGGGTTACCGGCGGCGCAGTGGGAACAACCACGGGGCTTACGGAATACAAGCTTAACCTTGAAGTCGGAGTTCGTCTTAAGGAGGAACTTGAAAACCGCGGATACATAGTTTTCATGACCCGCGAAACCAATGATGTTAATATAAGCAATATGGAGCGCGCGCAGTATGCAACGAACGTGGGCGCGGACATCACGGTCCGGATCCATGCAAACAGTTCGGATTCGTCCTCAACAAACGGAGCGCTGATGCTTGTTCCTTCATCCTCCAATCCTTATGTTTCAAATCTTGCAGCGGACAGCCAGCGCCTTGGACAGTGCATTCTCGATTCTTATTGCTCCGCAACGGGAATTAAAAAGCTTTCAGTTCAGGGCAACGATACCATGACGGGAATCAACTGGTGCACCATGCCCGTTACCATAATCGAAATGGGCTTTATGAGCAATCCGTCGGATGATACCTATATGGCGGATTCGGGTAACCAGAGTGTTATGGCGCGAGGTATAGCGGATGGAATCGATGCATACTACGGAAGATAATACTGTAAACGAAGAGGCTGCAGATGCAGTGACTGAGACGGTAGCGGATTCTGCGGTGGAGAATTCGAAGAATACGGATGTGAAAGGCTCGGGGCAGAAGACTCTTCTGACTTCTGTAATCTTAAGTTCCCCGGGTCCTCTTGTCCTCGGCATTGGGCTGATCTTCGGAAAGAGCACGACCCAGCTTTCGGATTTCGTGCGTCGTACCGCGGAGCTTCTTGCTATCATTATGTCTTATGTTGTCTACAAGCGGACACATAAGGATCTCACAATAACTGACGATGTTAAGGCGGAGATGGAGCGCAAAACCAACCTCTTTGTCGGCATCGTTATGTGCATCAGCGGATCCCTTATGATCCTTGTCACCCTGCTTTCCAAGAACACGGACAAGGGAAATGTTGTTCCCGCATTCTCCATCGCCTTTGTTGGTCTTATCGTAAACTTCATTTTTTGGAGAAAATATTCTTCCCTTTACAAAAAAGAAGGGAACTCGATTTTGCGGGTGCAAGGTCGTCTATATGGCGCAAAATCGCTTGTTGATTCCTGCATCACCGCCTCGCTTTTATCCATTCTTGTCCTTCCGGGCACCGATTTTTCTTACTGGTTCGACAAAGTGGGCAGCGTTATCGTTGCCGGGTATCTTGTTTTCTGCGGAATCAAAACTGTACGAACATCCAGCCTTCGCCTTGAGGAGAAGGTGTCGCCGTAGGCGACGGATGAGGTGTAGCTGCGAAGCAGCGTTGTTATGCCCCGCAAGATTTGGCTACAATCTTTCCATTATCTGGCAAGCGTGCACTCATTTTTCGTAATATAATTCGTCTCGAACTTGAGGAAAGAACTTATAAAGGAGATGAGAAAAATGAAGAAGTTTTTTCAGTTGATGATGGAAGGTATTGAAGAATACAGCATGGCAAGATACGGATACATGTTCAAATAATTTGCTAAAAAGCACTTAAGTGCATTTCTATTTCATATATCCCCCTCAAAGATCTGTCGAAAGACGGATCTTTTATTTTTACTGAACTATGACAAGACTTGCGCAGCGCACATCGCTTGAAAGATCGTATATCTTTCCCGTTTCCGCGGCAACAACCTTGGGGCGGAGCGGGTATTTGGAATTGTTCTCAACGACCTTGCAATATTCCCCGTTTGAAAGTTTTACAAAACTGTCTACGGGATAAAGGATAACGCTGCCCAAGAAACTCTGCATCGCATCTATATCAAGATCCTCGGTCATCGCCATTATCATCTCGACTGCGTCTCTTAAAGTAAATGCTTTTTTGTACGGACGTTCCGTTACGAGCGCATCAAAGACATCCGATACGGAAATGATGCGTGCAAATTTATGGATCTTATCCCCGGCAACAGCCATGGGATATCCTTTTCCGTTCATCTTTTCATGATGCTGAAGAACGCCGGATAAAACGGCTTTTGAAAACGATCCGGTCTCCGTCAGAATGTTATATCCGAAGAGAGAATGATGCTTCATCATAAGGAATTCTTCGTCCGTAAGCCTTGCGGGCTTATTAAGAATCTCATTTGGAATCTTTGATTTCCCCACATCATGCAAGAGGCCGGCTATACCAATCTCATGAATCTCTTCTTTTGAAAGACCGAACTTCTTTCCGATTATCATTGCCATTGTGGCAACATCAACGGAATGCTTGAATGTATATTCGTCACTGACTTTAAGCTTATTTATATCTATCGCGATTGCATTGTTCTTTGTTATGGCTTTTTCAAGCTCGTCGGAAACATTGTTTGTGGCTTCGATAAAGCCGGAAGATCCGGTATTGTTAAAAAGATACTGGACACCTTCACCGACACGTTTTTTAACATCTTCTTTGAGAGAAACATTTGAACAGTCGTCAACACGGACCTTTTCAATGACGCGCTTTGCTTCCTCGGAAACCTCTATTTCGTCATCATCACCGTCTTCACGAATGGATATTGCTCCGATTCCGTGTTCCAAAAGATATTCTATCTGGAAGTCATCAAGATATGCGCCGCTCTCGATCATGGCGCGACCTGATTTATCGCGCACTGCCTGAGCGATCCTCATCCCCGGCTGAAGTTTTCTTGTGCTTACAACTTTCTGCTTAGCCAAAATGCTACCCCATTTGATGCCATTTCCGTATAGTTGCATCTCGTTAAGTGCATCAGAGATGTAACACCCCTTAGAATCCATATAATTGTAACACTATTGGTAGTTGTTTGAAAGAGAGAAGTTTTTGAAGAATGGCAGGATCTTTCTTTTATGCCAACAGACTCCATTCACTTTTTGTTGTCCAGTAATAGAGCCGGATGGTCTTCTGGCGGTTGAAGACCGTGATATGGCATTCGAAGATGATGATATCATTGGTAACGTAAATACCGTCCGGCGTCACGTATGAACTCCCGTTCCCGGATACGATCCTATATTCTTTAATTGTATACGCATGAAGCTCCCCGTCATCATCCGCGATACGTACCCGCATCGGAAATATTTCTCCGTCCTTCGTAAATTCACAAATGACATCCGCGGGGATCTTTCTTTTATTATCCTTGATCTCCATAGGCGGCACCGTGTGTGTTGTGTGTAGATTACGGATTGCTCCGTGCTTC
>JAFOND010000121.1 GCA_017418645.1 Lachnospiraceae bacterium
CTTAACGAAAAGGCAAAGAAGCATCATATCAAACGTCTTCAGAAGGGTAAGTGTACGATCGAACTGGGTATCCTTTTGGAGGACCTTCTCATCAATTTCGAGCGTGTTTCTGATCACTGCTCGAACGTTGCGGTTGCCATGATCCAGACGGCGGAAGATTCCTATGATACCCATGAATATCTGGATACTCTGAAGGAAGAAGCAACGCCGGAATTTGAAGAGATGTATAACAAATATAACGAGATGTACAAGATATAAAACCGATTATAAAAAATAAACAAAATTTTAAGAAAATGCCCTTTCATTTAAGGGCATTTTTCATTTTAAAGGTCTAGTATAATTTTTTAGTAATTTTATTAACCCTATGAATAAGGAGGACAATTCAGTGGAATCATTTTTCAAACTGAAGGAAAACGGCACGACAGTGAAAACTGAAGTTATCGCCGGTGTTACGACATTCATGACAATGGCGTATATCCTTGCGGTTAACCCCAGCATCCTGTCTGCATCGGGAATGGATTCGAACGCTATCCTTATGGCAACGGCTCTTGCTGCTTTCGTCGGAACCATTCTCATGGCACTTTTGGCAAACTACCCCTTCGCACTTGCGCCGGGTCTCGGACTTAATGCATACTTTGCATACACGGTCTGCGGAGCAATGGGATATTCATGGCAGTTTGCTCTTTTTGCGGTATTTGTGGAAGGTATCATTTTCGTAATCCTTTCCGTAACAAGGGTTCGTGAAGCGATCTTCAATGCAATCCCGCTCCAGCTCAAGAAAGGTATCTCTGTTGGTATCGGACTTTTCGTTGCATTCATCGGTTTCCAGAATGCAAAGATCGTTGTTAATTCCGATTCAACACTCGTTACTGTTGTAGACTTCAGGGAGAATTTCAATACAGTTGGTATCGGAGCACTTCTTGCGATCATCGGACTTTTCATCATCATCGTGCTTCATATCAAGAACGTTAAGGGTTCTATCCTTATCGGTATCCTTGCTACATGGGTACTCGGCATGATCTGCCAGGCAACGGGTCTTTATCAGATCGACGTTGACAACGGATTCTATTCACTTTATCCGTCATGGTCATCATTCTCACTGGGTGCCATCGGCCAGACATTCGGACAGTGCTTCAACTTTGGAGCGATGGAAGGCGTAAGCGTTGCAAACTTCCTTGTCATCATGTTCTCGTTCCTTTTCGTTGACATGTTTGATACCATCGGAACACTTATCGGCTGCGCAAACAAGGCTAACATGCTTGACAAAGATGGAAAGCTTCCGCGCATCAAGCAGGCTCTTCTTGCAGACGCTGTTGCAACATCCGCAGGTGCCGTTCTCGGTACATCAACAACAACAACTTTCGTTGAGAGTTCCGCAGGTGTTTCCGAAGGTGGACGCACGGGTCTTGCATCCGTAGTAACTGGACTTCTTTTCCTTGTTGCGATCATCTTCGCACCGGTATTCACGGCTATCCCGGGATTTGCTACGGCTCCGGCACTTATTTTTGTCGGATTCCTTATGATCACGGCAGTTGTTGATATCGACTTCGCAGATTTCACGGAAGCGCTTCCGGCATACCTTGCAATGGTTGCCATGCCGCTTCTTTACAGCATTTCAGATGGTATCGCAGTTGGTTTCATCTCTTATGTTGTTGTTAATCTTTTCGCAGGAAAAGCTAAGAAGGTATCGCCGCTCATGTATGTGCTCGCGGTCCTCTTCGTATTGAAGTACATATTACTCTAAAAAGTATTCAAAAAAAGTCCGTCTGCATATGCAGACGGGCTTTTTTTTATTTAATCAATATGCTATAATATAAACTGCTATGGCAAAGAATCTGAGATGGGAAAAACTTGATAATACCGCGAATATCTTTCCGGTAATCGCCGGGGAATCCATGACGAACACCTATCGCATAATGTGTGTTCTCAAGGAGGACATCGATCCCGAACTTCTGCAGGAAGCAGTAAACATTATAACGCCGAAATTTCCGGGCTTTAATCAGCGCCTTCGGATCGGCGTTTTCTGGTATTATTTCGAGGAAAACGGAAAGCCCGCTCCCCGGGTGAAAGAGGAGCACCGTTATCCATGCAGATTCATCCACACAACAAAAAACAACAGTTACATGTTCCGGGTTACGTATTTTAAGAATCGTATCAACCTGGAAGTTTTCCATGCGCTGACGGACGGTATGGGAGGGATCGGTTTTATCCGCGAACTGACATACCAGTATTTAAGGCTTGCTCATCCGGAGCTCAGGTCAAAGATGGGAGACAATCTTTCGGAGGAAACATCCTTAGACCGCGAAGACAGCTTTAAGCGAAACTTTAAAAGGAGCAGCGGTCTTAACTATAAATCCGGAAAAGCTTTCCTGATAAAGGGAGAGAAGCTTCCGTACGATGCTATCGGCCTTATCCACGGGTTTATGCCCATAAAGGAACTTAAGGCGGCGGCAAAGTCCTATGGCTGTTCGATAAACGATTATCTTATCGCGACCTTTGTCTTTTCCACATATCGTTCCTATGCGGGAAAGATAGAGAGAAGCAAAAAGCCCATACGTGTTGCCGTGCCCGTAAACTTAAGACCATTTTTTGAATCGATAACAACAAAGAATTTCTTTGCGATAATATCCGCGGAGTTTTATCCCCAGAAGGATGATTACACTTTCGGGGAAATTGCGGAAACGGTACGTGACAGTTTAAAGAGCCAGATAAACAAAGAGAACCTTGAAAAGGTATTCTCGTATAACCTTGGCTTTGAACAGGCTTTTGTTGCAAGAGCGGTGCCTCTGGTATTTAAGAATATCGGCATGAAGGTTGTATACCGCGTTAACGCTCTTGCAAACACATCAACAATAACAAATACGGGAACGATAACGGTTCTTCCCGAATATGAACCGTATATCGAAACCTTTTATTCAATACTGACATTGTCGCTTGGACAATACATTAAGGCCTCGATAATGTCATACAAGGACACGCTCTGCTTAACATATTCGTCACTCTTAAAAGACACGACGATACAAAAAGGCGTGTTCCAGCAGATAGCGGACGATAACGTGCCTGTCCGCATCGAAACCAACGGAGTTTTTTATGAGTAAGTGCAGGAATTGCAAAATAGAAGTGTCGGATATAACGGAATATTGTCCGCTCTGCCATAACGTGCTGGAGGTCACGGACGATTGCAAAGACACTTATCCGGATGTGAAAAAGAAGGCAAGAAAGCTTTCGTTTACCCTTCGTCTGCTTTTGTTCCTCTGGATCTTGACGAGCGCCATCACCGGGTATATCAATTATCAGACACTTGAAATAAATCCGAGACCCTGGAGCATTGTGGTTGTGCTCTCAACCTTTTATCCTTTGTATCTCATCTTTATGATCGCACGGGATAAAGGGTATCTGCACAGGATATTTACGGGATTTATCGGCGCGAACATCATCGTCGTTCTTATAGACGTTGTGACGGGATTCCGCGGATGGTCCGTAAACTTCCTGATACCGGGAACGCTGCTTTTAATAGACCTTGTGCTCATCATTCTTATGATGGTAAACCACAGGAACTGGCAGAGCTATATGATATATCAGCTTTTGATCATCTTTATCGGGATTGTTCCTCTGATACTTATAAAAACGGGTGTGGTTACAAGGCCGATCCTTTCGGAAGTTGCTTTCATGTCCGCGGTTTTGGTGTTCCTCGGAACGCTGATCATCGGGGGCCAGGAAGCGAGAGCGGAGCTGAAACGCCGTTTCCACGTAAATTGAGAATAATGTCTAAAGGAGTTAGTTGATGAAAAACAGTGTAAGGAAATATATAAACAAGAGCATAGCTCTTCTTGCAACGATCATAATGACATTTACCCTGTTGCCCCTCACCGCCCATGCGGAAGGCAACACGACGATACATATCTCTCCGGAGAATCCCAAGGTCGGCGATACGGTAACGGTAACCGTAAAGGGTTCCGCATCGGATACGATCTCCGTAACATACTCAAGCAGCGTGTTAAAGATCACGGATGCGGGTGGTGCAACATCGGAAGCAAACAAGCTTGTGTTTACGGGAACACAGGGAAAGTTCACCTTCACAGCAACGGCTGAAGGAAAAGGATATGTCAGCGTATCCGCAACAAACCTTGCAGGAAGTTCCGTAGCGTTGAAGGTCGGAAACGGAACAGGCGAATCCACGGAAAGCCAGACACAGACAACTGAACAGACAACAACGACACAGACAACGGAGCAGCCCGCACAGCCTGCGGAAACGGCACAGCCGGAACAGCCCGCGGAAACAGCGGAGCCCGCTGAACCGGTAACAACCCAGCCTTCCGGAAACGGCATCGGAACCCATGACCCCAACGTTGAAGGAGATTATGCAATAAACGGATTCGGATATGTTATCTCCGAAAGATATACGGCGGAAGAAGTTCCTGCAGGTTTTGAAAAGACACAGGTTGTTTTCCACGGAACGGATGTATACAAGGAACCGAAGAACGATTCCATGACACTTGTATATTTAAAACCCCATGACAATATTCAGGGCAGCGGCGTGTTCTATATCTATGACGAGGCATCGGATACCGTATCTCCTCTGAACCTTTTCGGAACCATGAGCAATTATGTTATCGCTCTTTCTCCGGACGATCTTCCGTCCCTTCTCTTAAAGGAGAACACGCGTCTTATCGGGGACAAGGAGATGCCCTGCTATAACATCGAGGGTATGGAAGAATCCGAATTTACATACGTTTACGGAATGAACCAGAACCAGGAAAAGATGTGGTTCATGGTGGACACCGTAACGGGTACGGTATCGAGAGCGGATACGGATGTCCTTTCACAGATAATCGCCGAGGACGAGATTACGGATAACGGCGACGGAGACAAGGATAAGGACAAGGAAGAAAAGAAAGAATTTGATTTTAAGGAGTTCTGGGGTCAGTACGGAAACCTTATACTGATCGGGCTTTTTGCACTTATCGTTATAATGATAATCGTTGTAAACATCCGTATGTTCAGAGACCGTGCGGAAGAGGAAGACTGGGAATTTGATCCGAAAGATGAAGAGGAAGATAAGCCCACAAAGAAGGAATTAAAACGGGCCGAGAGAGAAAGAAAACGGGAAGAAAAAGAAGAGCGTAAAGCGGAAGCATATGTTGCAAAAGAAGAAGCAAGGGCCTTAAAAGAACAGGAAGAATACGAAGACGATTACGACGAAGACGAAGAAGATGAGGATGACGACGAGGACGAAAAGCCCGGGAGAAAAGGCTTCTTTGCAAGGATCTTCGAAGATGATGAAGACGATGAAGACGATGACTATGATGAGGAAGATGACAATGAAGAAGTGGAAGAGCTTTCCGTAAAAGAGGCGCGTGAAAAGAAGAGAGCCCAGTTCAAGAGACCGGGTGATGCCGAGCCGCAAAAGGAAGTTTCCGACGAGACATTAACGAACCTTACGGCAGCTCTGGAAGAAGAGGCTGCACAGGAAGAAAAGCAGGAACGCAAAGAACTTGCGGAAGAAAGTAAGGCGACGATACTTACACAGGAAACAAAACGTGTAGAGAAACCTGCGGAAGCTGTTCCTGCGGGATCCGCAATGGATATGTACAAGACGGGAAGCGTTCCCGCGGACAATATAGAGGCGGCGCTGGAAGCCGAACTTCAGCAGAAGTTCAAGGCGGAGGAAGAAGCGGTCAAAGCGGTTGCAAAACCGGTAGCACCGAAGCCGAAACCGAACGATGCGGATGCAATCGCGGACGAAGCGGTAAAAGCTATAGCTGATGTAAATATTATAGATTTTAATGACCTGTAGGAAAGAAAATGAGATACACTGAAAAAGCAGAAAAAGTAATACAATACGCAAAGAAGATCTCCCAGAAATTAAAGCATAACTATGTTGGCACGGAGCATCTTCTCCTTGGTCTTCTCCATGTGGAAGACACAGTTGCGAATAAAGTCCTTACGGATTCAAAGGTATATGAATCCGATGTGCAGAGACTTATAAAAGATCTTATAACACCGGAACGGGGCGGTGCCGCCATAATGGACAGAAGCGGCTATACCCCGAAGCTGGAACTTGTCCTTGAAAACGCAATGGACGAAGCGGAGTTTACAAAAACGGAAGCGATAGGAACGGAACATCTTCTTATCGCCCTTATCCGCACGCCGGATTGCGCAGGCTCACGTCTTTTAAATTCCATGGAATTAAGCCCGCAGAAACTCTTTGCGGACATTGTTGCCGCAATGGGACGAGACGGCGAAGCATACCGTGAGGAAATGTCCGGACGCGGCGGCGGAAGAGGAACGGGAAACAAAACATTAAAGCAGTATTCAAGAGACCTTACGGAGCTAGCTGCGGAAGGAAAACTTGATCCCTGTATCGGACGCGAGTCGGAGATAGAAAGAGTTATTCAGATCCTTTCAAGACGCGGGAAAAACAATCCCTGTCTTCTGGGTGAACCGGGAGTCGGAAAGACGGCTATTGTTGAAGGCCTTGCACAGCGTATTGAAAGCGGAATGGTTCCGGACTCCGTAAAAGGAAAGAAGGTCCTTTCTTTGGATCTTTCCGGAATGGTTGCGGGTTCAAAATACCGCGGCGAATTTGAAGAGAGAATAAAGAAGGTTATGAACGAAGTCATTGCCGACGGAAATGTCCTTCTTTTCATAGACGAGATGCATACCCTTATCGGTGCCGGAGGAGCGGAAGGCGCCCTTGATGCCAGCAATATTTTAAAGCCTGCATTATCCCGCGGCGAGATACAGGTTATCGGCGCAACAACCATAAACGAATACAGAAAGCATGTGGAAAAGGATGCCGCGCTTGAAAGACGTTTTCAGCCGGTTATGGTTGATCAGCCCAGCACGGAAGAAACAAAAGACATCTTAAACGGAATAAAGGACAGATATGAAAAGCATCACGGCATAACGATCTCGGAGGAAGCCGTTGATGCCTGCGTTTCTCTTTCCGAGAGATATATCCAGGACAGATTCCTGCCTGATAAGGCAATAGACCTTATGGACGAAGCCTCCGCAAGACTCAGGCTCATG
This sequence comes from Lachnospiraceae bacterium, assembly GCA_017418645.1. Taxonomy (GTDB): domain Bacteria; phylum Bacillota; class Clostridia; order Lachnospirales; family Lachnospiraceae; genus FD2005. The sequence goes on from JAFOND010000121.1 coordinate 7,033, forward strand.
TCCGTTAAGGTTCCGGAAAAGCTTTACGAAACGGAACAGAAGCTTCATGAGTGCGATACGGATTTTGAAAAAGCGCTCATGGAAGGAAGGCTTTCCGATGCCGCAAGGATAAGGAACGACAAGGAAGAATATGAGCATGAGATCGCGGTATTAAAGAGCCGTTACGAAAGAAGAAAGAAGAACAAGGAACTTAATCTTTCCTTTGAGGATATTGCGGACGTTGTATCCCTCTGGACAAAGATCCCCGTATCAAGACTTTCCGAATCAGAAGCAACAAGACTTAAGAGCCTTGAAAAGACCCTTCATAAGAGAGTTATCGGACAGGAAGAAGCGATATCGGCATTGTCCCGCGCGGTACGCCGCGGAAGAGTCGGTTTAAAAGAGCCGGGAAGACCCATAGGATCCTTCCTTTTCCTTGGACCGACAGGCGTGGGAAAAACGGAGATTTCAAAGGCACTTGCGGAAGCGGTGTTCGGATCCGAAGATAACATGATCCGCGTCGATATGACCGAATACATGGAAAAGTACAGCGTATCAAAGATGATAGGTTCTCCGCCGGGATACGTCGGTTATGACGAGGGCGGACAGCTTTCCGAAAAGGTAAGAAGGAACCCGTATTCCGTAATCCTTTTCGACGAGATAGAAAAGGCTCATCCGGATGTGTTCAACGTTCTCTTGCAGGTGCTTGACGACGGACATATAACGGACTCACAGGGCCGTAAAGTGGACTTTAAGAACACGATAATCATAATGACATCCAACGCCGGCGCAAAGGCAATAATCGAGCCGAAACGCCTGGGATTCTCGGAAGCCACGGATGAAAAGGCAGACTATGAGGATATGAAGAGCGGCGTTATGGACGAAGTTAAGCGTATCTTCAAACCGGAGTTTTTGAACCGTATCGACGAGACAATCGTGTTCAGACAGCTTAATAAGGACGACATGAGCAAGATCGTTACGATCATGACAAAGTCCCTCGTAGACAGATTAAAGAGCGAAATGCAGATAAATCTTACGATAAGCGCTCAGGTTAAGAAATATATTGTCGATAAATCTTATGAACCGAAATACGGGGCAAGACCACTCCGAAGACAGATCCAGACGGACATGGAAGATGTTCTTGCAGAGGAGATATTAAACGGAAACGTTAAGCCGGGAGAAGAGATAACGGCTAAATTAAAAGATAAAAAAATAGTCTTCGAAAACAAAAAAACAGGAGGAAAGAAAAATGGCAGTAGTAAGCGAGCTGTTACGCGAGGAAGGAAATGACGCTTTAAGCTTTGGGGATTACACACTCCCCGAAAAAGCAAAGCTTGAAGACAAATTCCTTGGGGAAACCTATAAGGTCAAGACTCACAAAGAAATCACAAGGCTCGAAAAGAACGGGGAATTCGTTTATGAATCGATTCCCGGAACGGCGGTTGTAGGCTTTAAGGGAGATGCAACATCCGCAAGCTTTACTGTGGAAGGACCGTCCGATGCACAGATCACTCTGGGCTTTGAACCTGAGACCGAGTATAAGGTAACGGTGAACGGAAAAGAAGCCGGCGTGATAAAGACAAACCTTGGCGGAAAACTTTCTTTCGGTGTTGAACTTGATGCCGGAAAAGAAACGAAAGTAGAGGTAGAAAAGGCATAATATATGGCGGCAAAAACGAAGAAATCCGTTTTTTTCTGTCAGAACTGCGGGTATGAATCCGCCAAATGGGCGGGTCAGTGTCCTGCGTGCAAAGAATGGAATACCTTTGTTGAAGAGGTGGTGGATAAGAAGAGCGTAAACGTCCGTAAGGCGGCGGAAGGATCTTCTCCCACCCCTTTGTCACATATAAGCTCATCTGACGAAGAACGGGTAAAAACACATATAGAAGAGCTGGACCGCGTCCTCGGAGGCGGGATCGTCAAAGGGTCCATGGTGCTCGTGGGCGGGGATCCCGGTATCGGAAAATCCACGCTTCTTTTGCAGGTCTTCAGGAACCTTTCCCATGACGATCTTAAGCTTCTTTATGTTTCCGGAGAGGAGTCTCTTCAGCAGATAAAGATGCGGGCGAACAGGATGGGAGAGTTTACGGATAACCTGTCCCTTCTCTGCGAGACAAATCTTGAGACCGTACGAGGCGTTATAGAGCGGGAGAAGCCGGATATATGTGTTATAGATTCAATACAGACCATGTTTTCCGAAAACGTTGATTCCGCTCCGGGATCCGTTTCACAGGTGCGTGAGTCCACAAATATCCTTATGCAGATCGCAAAGGGAATGGGAATAACGGTTTTTGTTGTGGGGCATGTTACCAAAGAAGGAACGGTGGCGGGGCCGAGAGTCCTTGAACATATGGTTGATACCGTATTATACTTTGAAGGAGACCGGCATGCATCATATCGTATCCTTCGAGGCGTGAAGAACAGGTTCGGAAGCACGGACGAGATCGGTGTTTTCGAAATGAGGCAGGACGGTCTTTCGGAAGTGAAGAATCCTTCGGAATTTATGCTGGACGGACGCCCGAAGGGAGAGAGCGGTTCCGTTGTTGCCTGCTCCATAGAAGGCACAAGACCGATCCTTATAGAGATCCAGGCTCTTGTTTCAAGAACGGCCTTCGGAATGCCCAGGCGTACCGCAGCGGGAACGGACCAGAACAGGCTGAACCTTCTTATCGCCGTCCTTGAAAAGAGGATGCATCTTCCCATGTCGGATTATGATGCATATCTTAATATTGCGGGCGGTATAAAGATGAACGAGCCTGCCATCGACCTTGCGATAATAATCGCGCTGTATTCAAGCCTTAAGGACGTTACCGTCCCGGAAGACATCATATGTTTCGGGGAAGTTGGCCTTTCCGGCGAAGTCCGCGCGGTTTCACTATCGGAACAGAGAGTAAACGAAGCCAAGAAACTGGGCTTCAAAAAGGTCATAATGCCCAAGGTCTCGCTAAAAGGACTGGATGTAAAAGGAATCGAGTTAGTAGGCGTAGATTCGATAAAAGAAGCGATTGCAGCTCTCTAAGCCTTCCCCTTGAGGGGGCGAACGACGTCCGGTGGACGTCGGCTTTGAGCCGACCGAAGCGAAGCGTAGAAAGGTGTCAGCCGTAAGGCTGTCGGATGAGGTGTAAAAAAGAGTACAAAAAAGCAGGGGAAGAGGGATTCGAACCCCCGTGAACGGTTTTGGAGACCGCAATACTACCACTGTATGATTCCCCTGTATTCGTTGCATTTTCGCGTCGCAACGAATGACATAATACCACTTTAATCGTGCTGTGTCAAGGAAAAAAGGAGGTAAAGAAGATGGTAAATGTACGAATCGATTTCGTTGTCCAGGAAGGTGACAAGAAAAATGACTTTGTTATGATCATGCAACAGGAAAACACGGATGCCGTTGAAAAATGGTTCGTGGAAAACGTTGAAAAGAAACTGAAATTCAAGCAGAAGGTCATTGAAAAGACCTTTACCGTCCTTTTCGGCGACCTCCTCTACGACAACTTCTTCAACGCCGGGAAGAACTATATGAAATTGTAGAAGATTGACAAAATCAGTATTTTATGGTACTTTATATATGGTTGGTGGACGTCATTTCACCTGTGGGGCTGACAC
>JAFOND010000122.1 GCA_017418645.1 Lachnospiraceae bacterium
TGGAATCGGCGGTATGCCTAATACCGTGGGAGCAATGATCGCGGATTCTGATCTCAAGGATCTTGGCGTTCACACGGAAATGTTCGTGGATGCCTTCTATGACATGACGGTTGCGGGAAAGATAAACGGTTCGAAGAAGCCCTTTGACACCGGACGTCAGACCTATGCTTTCGCTGCGGGAACAAAGAAACTTTATGATTTTATCGATGACAATCCGGAGTGTATGAGCGCGCCGGTTGACTATACGAACGATATCGAAACGATCCGCGCGATCCCGAACTTTATTTCCATAAACAATGCGGTAAACATCGATCTCTACGGACAGGTAAATGCGGAATCCGCGGGAACAAAGCAGATCTCCGGCGCCGGCGGACAGCTGGATTTTGTTATGGGCGCCCATCTTTCCGAAGGCGGAAAGAGCTTTATCTGCATCTCCTCAACTTTCAAGGACAAGGCAGGAAACCTTCAGAGCAGGATCCTTCCCACCCTTGCCCCGGGAAGCATCGTTACGGATTCAAGAGCAAACACCATGTTTATCGTTACGGAATACGGAAAGGTAAACCTTAAGGGGCTTTCCATGTGGCAGAGGGCGGAAGCACTCATCTCGGTTGCCCACCCTGATTTCAGAGACGAACTTATTAAAAAAGCGGAAGAGATGAACATATGGAGAAGAACAAACAAAGACTGAGGAGAATAAGGCTTTTTCAGATCATATCCGTGGGCTATACGGGAGATACCGTAAGCATTCTTTATGATGTTGTAAATATTGTAACGATCCTTTTAAATCTTGCCGTTGAGGTTATGGACACCTTCGATGAACTCCATAATGCATACGGGACTGTTTTTCGTGTGATAGAAGCCGTAACGGTTGCTTTCTTTGCAATAGACTATGTGTTAAGGCTGATTACCGCACCCGAATTATATCCGGAAAAGAAGGGTGGCCGTGCGGTCCTTGCCTATATGACAAGCTTTATGGGGGTTGTGGATCTTATATCCTTCCTCCCCTCTTTCCTTCCGGTCTTTATACCGGGCGGAATGACGGCCCTTCGAATGGTAAGGGTAATAAGGATATTCAGACTGTTTAAGGTAAATGCATATTATGATTCCCTTAATGTCATTGCGGAAGTTCTGATAAGCAAAAAGCAGCAGCTCTTATCCTCCGTCTTCATTATCCTTGTTTTGATGCTGGGCTCGTCCCTCTGTATGTATTCAATTGAACATGAGGCCCAGCCGGATGTTTTCAAAAACGCGTTTTCGGGCATATGGTGGGCAACAAGTACCCTGCTTACCGTTGGCTACGGCGATATATATCCCGTTACCCCTTTAGGGCAGGTTTTCGGAATTTTCATAACCTTCCTCGGCGTCGGAATGGTAGCCATTCCCACCGGTATCATAAGCGCCGGATTCGTTGAGCAGTATTCAAGGCTTAAGCGGCTCGGCGACTATGCAAGGGAAGAAGACATAAACTTTATCGAGGTCGTTATGGAACATGATGACAAGTGGATCGGCAAAGAGATAAAGGATATAGAGATTCCGAGAGGCGCAATTATCGCTGTGGTCATACGCGGCAATGATACGATCATCCCCAAGGGAAACACCGTTCTGAAAGAAGGGGATTCCGTCATAATCGGCGCAGAACCCCATAAAGACATACATCCCGTGGATCTTAAAGAGATAACGTTGGGACCGGAACACCCCTGGAAAGGAATGCAGATCCGGGACCTTGACATATCAAGACAGACTCTTATCGTTATGGTGCGGCGGAATAACCGTACAAAAATCCCCCGCGGAGACATGATCCTTACCACCGGGGATACCGTCTTTTTGTATACAAAATTAAAGCTGAAA
>JAFOND010000014.1 GCA_017418645.1 Lachnospiraceae bacterium
GCAGTTCTTAAGGCCTTCGGCGGTGTTAAGGTCCGGGATTTTCGACAGTTGGGCGGGAAGGGATGTTACGTCGTTTGCGGACTGCGGGGTGGAGTACGCCACCTCATCCGTCACGATCTTCTTCTCCGGCAGCAGGTTAAGGAGCATCCGCTCCAGTTTGGCTCCTTCAACGGGTTTTGAGAGATAGTCGTTAAAGCCGGCATCAAGGTACATTTCCCGTGCGCCGGATACTGCGTTTGCGGTAAGGGCGACAGACGGAGTTTCAATGTTAAGTCCGGTCTCCCGTATCCGGTTCAAGGTTTCGATGCCATCCATATCCGGCATCATATGGTCGATAAAGAGAGCATCATATTTGTTCTTTTCGGAAAGGACCAGGGCCTCATGTCCGGATAATGCGGTATCGATTATGATTCCGGTCCTCTTTAAAAGCCCCTGCATAACGGTGATGTTCATCTCCGTATCGTCAACCACAAGGATCCTCGCTTCCGGAGCATGGAAGAGCTCTTCATAGGAATCCCGGGATATCGCGTTTTCGTAACGTCCGTCGAAGCTTCCGATAGGCTCCCACTTTACAACCGGCTGTTCAATGGCAAAGGTGAATTTTGAGCCTTCGCCGTAAACACTTTCAACCTCAAGGGTTGAATCCATGAGAGAAAGAAGCTGTTTTGTTATGGTCATGCCCAGTCCCGTGCCTTCGATAGCGCGGTTTCTCTCCTCTTCTATCCTTTCAAAGGGTGAATACAGCCGTTCCAGGTCCTCTTTTTTCATGCCTATTCCGGTATCTTTTATTGTAAAAATGAGAGAGATCTTATCCTCCGACAGCTTTTCAAAGTCCACGGAGAAGGTTACCGAACCCTTTTCCGTATATTTTACGGCATTGGTCAGGACGTTCAGTGCGCACTGGCGGATCCGGATCTCGTCCCCGTACAGAAGATGCGGGATGTTTTCGTCCACGCTGACCGCAAAGGAAAGCCCCTTCTTCTCCATCCGTGGCCGCATCATATTATAAAGATCATTAATAACTGAACTCAGGTCGTACTGCGTTGGCAGGATCTCCATCTTGCCCTCTTCGACCTTCGAAAAATCAAGGATATCGTTTATTATGGAAAGCAGTGTCCGTCCCGCGGACTGGATATCTTCCGCATATGAAAGAGTTTCCGGCTCCCGGCTCTCACGAAGGATCATCTCGTCCATGCCGAGAACGGCGTTAATGGGCGTCCGGATCTCATGGGACATGTTAGCTAGGAAAGCGGATTTTGCCTCGTTTGCCCGGGTTGCTTCGTTTGCGTATTCCACAAGGTCGCCGCTCATGCCCTGCATAAATTTTGAGATCCGCTGTGAAAGCGGGCGCACTCCCTTGCGCTTTGGGAGAACAAGCTGACAGGAGGTTTCTCCGAGATTAAAATCCCGGGGCGGTCCTTCGCGAAAACCAATGGCGATAAGCGCGCTGTTTAAGAACCCGCCGATACCTTCGTTATAATAAATCTCACCTGCGGCGCCACAATACATTGTGTCTTTTACGATACGGGAAAAGCATTCAAGCTCGAGCATGGATTCATCGCGGAGCAGCATGGCGCGGTTTCCGCAGACATAGAGCTGGAAGGCCTGGGGCCTGAACTGTAGCATTGTATGGCTGTTCTTTTCCGTGTTTGCGATAAGTTCGTCCCGGACCGCATATGAAAAGCGGACATTTTCCTCCGGGCGTATGGACCCCATAAATATAAGTTCCTTCCTGTCATTACAGCCAAAGGGCGTACGTCCTATCATAAGCCCGTCGCGTTCGATAACAAGCGGGAATTCGCAGCAGTTAGCGGTAAGGTATTCGTCGAAATCTATCCCGAGATATTTATGATAAATCTTTTCGGGAGGTATATCGTCCATTGCGGATATTACGCTGTCGCCGATATCATAAGGATAAGGTGTCGGGGTTATCTCCATGGCTTTCCCTATGGGTTTCCAGCCGAAGATATACTGTTCTTCCACAAAAAGGTCTTTTCCGGTGTATAAAAGGATGGTTATCCCAAGATCATAGGATTTTTCCCCGTCGAAAAGGTAAGGTTCACTGCGGCGTTCGGAGATATAGTATACATCCGCCATGGTGCCGAAAAACGGGATTTTAAAGCCTTCCGTTATACTGTCCAGAAGGTCCGAGACATGGCAAAAGTATCCCGCAACAAATATTCCGACGGCCTTAAGATCCGCGGAATTTTTGATCTTTTCCCGGATCTTTTCGACGACGTCTTTATGGTCGTTTTCTTTTAAGTCATATGTTAAGGGAATTACTTTGGCTTCTTCAAGGAACATAAAGCTTAAGCGAACGGATGGCGTCTCGTCAAAAGCCAGTTCATCTGTGCTGGGCTTCGGAGGTTTCTCAAAATATACGGACATGCCGGAAACGATAAGGTCCGGAAACGCATTGCGGATCGGACGAATGATATCTTCCGTTTCTTCATATGTAAATACAAATGAAAAGACCTGAAGGATGCCCTGTTTTGCAGAAGAAACTTTTGGATCGTCTTTTAATTCCGCGACAATTTTCTTCGCCTCATCGACGGTTTCGATAAGATATGTTTTTTGAAGCATATGAGATTCCCCTTTATCATAGCTACAACAGGAGACTATATTATAACATATTGTTCCCTTCGTTTGTTAATACAATCTTCATAATTCTCCCACTTTTTTCTTAATCCCTTTTTTGGTAGTATAGATTCATCAAAATCCCAGTGCACGGGATAAATTTTATTTCATATATGAAAGAGGTACATTATGGCAACTATCTTAGTATGCGACGATGAAAAGGACATTGTTTCCGCCCTGGAGATCTATCTTAAGGGCGAGGGACACAAAGTCATTCCGGCGTATAACGGCGAGGAAGCGGTTTCCGTCATGAAAAAAGAGGATGTTCAGCTGATACTTCTTGATATCATGATGCCGAGGAAAGACGGGATCGAGACCATGAACGAGATCAGAGAGTTTTCAAACGTTCCTGTGATCCTTCTTACCGCAAAATCCGAAGATACCGATAAGATCCTGGGATTAAACGTCGGAGCGGACGATTATGTTACAAAGCCTTTCAATCCCGTGGAACTTATGGCCCGTGTAAAGAGCCAGCTCAGGCGATACACCATGCTCGGTTCCGAAAAAAAGAAGCCGGATACGCTTATGATAGGCGGCATCGAGCTAAACGACAAGTCCAAGGAAGTCTTCCTTGACGGCGAGCCGGTAAGCCTTACAAAGACCGAGTATGAGATCCTTAAGCTTCTTATGCAGCACCCGGGTCAGGTGTACTCCCCAAACGAGATCTATGAGACGGTCTGGGAGGGAGAGCCTTTCGGAACGGAAAATACCGTGGCAGTTCATATCCGTCATCTTCGCGAAAAGATAGAGTATGATCCCGCCGAGCCCCGCCACCTTAAAGTAGTGTGGGGACGCGGATACAAGATCATTGAATAAAGAGAAGCCTTCTCTTTGAGGGGCGAACGACGTCCAGTGGACGTCGGCTTTGAGCCGACCGAAGCGAAGCGTAGAAAGGGACCGCGTAGCGGTGGATGAGGTGTAACATGAAAAAAAATATAATTTATTCCATGCCCATTAAGGCGCTGGCAACCGTAATCTGCATAATATCGGTTGTGCTTACATTGGCGAGCGCAGCCCTGACGATCGTCATGGGCGACCAGAACTATTACAACAGACCCGTGTCCGTGGTTAAGGACGAGATGATGAAGAACATGGGCTCGAACTATGCGGCCCAGATCCTTTCGGAAGTGGACGGGCTGAATGATCCTGAAGCGGAAATGTACGGAGATTCTAAGAGTTTCTCTTATGAAGTTCTTCAGGTTCCGGCGGATTACGACATAAAAAATCCGGAAAAAGGCGCGGAAGTTATCTATAAGAGTCCGGGCTTTACGGCTGACGGCTATTATCTCTTTGAAGGACGCTATACCGCGGGTTACAGTTTTGATACCACTTCCGCCGTGGCAAAATTTATGGGTCCCGCTCACTGGTATATGCATAATACGAGCGAGGTTGAAGAGGAATACCCCGACGATCTTGCCGGGTGTTATCTTTTAAAAGAACAGATAGGCGGATCGTCCGATTTTTCCCTGTATTATGACGAAGAAAACGGTATACCCGTTATATATGACGTATACCAGAACACGAGGTATAATTTTATAAGCAGACTCGGAGACGGAAGCATGGACTTTACTGCTGAAGACGGCAGTACGATCACGTTCTCCGCGGAAGATGATGCCGAGCTGGATGCATATGTTGATGCATATCTTACGGGAGAGGATTTCGGCGCACAGCCGGGAGCGGATACGAATGCAACCTCGGATGTGACGGTCTATAACGTAACGGTAGACGGCGAGAACACGGATACCGATGCGGGAGAAATTTCAATAGAATACCTTCCGGACGAAACCGTAACGGAGACATCTTCCGGAACGAAAACAACGACCACCGTAGAGGAATCCACCGATTATATAGACGAAGTATACCCTGTAGTCCTTTATAAATTCGAGGATTCCATCTATACCGACAAGGGCGAAACGATCCTTGATATGAGGCTTTACGAAGCTAACCGGTTTGCTGACAGACTACTTGCCGTTACCGCTGTCGCGCTTCCCATGTGCGTTATATTCGGAATTCTGTTCGTAGCAGCGGCTGTTTATCTTGCCATCGCCTGCGGACGGCGTCCGGACGGAAGCAAGGGCAACCTTCGCGCCATCGACCGCTTCCCCTATGAGCTGTATCTCGGAATAGTGGTTCTTATAGATTCGCTGCTTTCGTACCTGCTCGTAGAAGGCTTTTCGTTCGCGATGTCGCGGTACACTGCAGGGATGTTCATCTTTGTATATTCCGTTATTGCGGCATTCATGGCTTTCCTTGTTGTCGCCCTTGTTATGACGACCATAGCCCGTTTTAAAGCAAAGAGGTTCCTTGACTCCTGCCTCATAGTCATTATAGGTAAAGCAATCTGGGGCGCGGTTACTGCCCCGATGAAGGAGCTTTCCGGAAAGACAAGCGTTGTGGTAAAGGTGCTTATCGCGGAAGCCATAATCACGATCCTTCAGATCATTGTGCTGTCTGGCAACGGCATGTATGGGTTCGCTGTTTTTTGCTTCATAGTATATAAAGCCCTGGAGATATTCTTTGTAACCCTTACCTCCGTGCATTTTTCAAAGATAAAGGACGGTGCTGAGCGTCTTTCGGAGGGCATCCTCGATAAACCGGTGGATACGACGGGAATGAAATTCTTTATGAAGGATTTCGGAGACGACATAAACCGTATAAGTAACGGAGTTTCCCTTGTTGTAAACAATCAGATGAAGAGCGAGCGGATGAAGACGGAGCTTATAACAAACGTTTCCCACGATATAAAGACGCCGCTCACATCCATCATTAACTACGTTGATCTTCTTGAAAAGGAGAACATCGAAGGCGAGAAAGCAAAAGAATACATGGATGTTATCTCGCGCCAGTCCATCAGACTAAAGAAGCTTATCGAAGATCTTATTGAGGCGTCGAAGGCTCAGTCCGGTGCTCTTGAGGTTAATATGGATAAGATCGATCCCGGCGTGCTCCTTACCCAGGCGGTGGGAGAATATGCCGACAAGCTGGAAGCTGCGAATGTTGAGCTCGTGCTTAATAAACCGGAAGCCGAAATGCATATTATGGCGGACGGAAGGCATCTCTTCCGCGTGTTTGCGAACCTCCTGGGAAACATCAGCAAATATGCGCAGTCCGGAACAAGGGCATATGTGGACTTAAACGTTCGTGACGGCAAAGCCATAATGGAATTTAAGAACATATCCCATGAACAGCTTAATATCTCCGGCGATGAACTTATGGAGAGGTTTGTACGGGGCGATGAGTCCCGAACTACCGAAGGAAACGGCCTTGGGCTTTCCATAGCAAGGTCCCTTACGGAACTTATGAAAGGAACCATGGACCTTTCCGTGGACGGAGATCTCTTTAAGGTAACGCTTACGTTTGCAACGGAATAAAACCCATGACAGGCCTTCCCCTCAGGGGGAAGGCTTTTTTTGTGTTTAATTATAGAAACTGAGGGCTATATATGCTATAATCACATCAAATGCGCGTGAAAGGACGGAAAACAATAAATGTCAGTAACAGAAAGTTTAGAACCGAAGGAAGTCTTTAAGTATTTTGAGGAGATCAGCGCGATCCCGCGTCCCAGTTTTCATGAGGAAAAGATCTCCGAATATCTTGTAAACTTCGCAAAAGAACACAATTTTGAGCATTATACGGACGATCTTCATAACGTCATCATGATAAAGGAAGCCTCCGAAGGCTATGAAGACGTTCCCCCCATCATCCTTCAGGGACATATGGATATGGTCTGCGAGAAGGATCCCGGTGTGGAAAAAGACATGGAAAAGGAAGGCCTTGACCTTTATATCGACGGCGATTTCCTTAAAGCAAAGGGCACAACCCTTGGCGGTGATGACGGCGTTGCCATCGCATATGCTCTTTCGCTTCTTACGGATGAAACCTTAAAGCATCCGCGTTTGGAGTTTGTCTGCACGGTGTCCGAGGAAGTCGGCATGGAAGGCGCGACAGGCATTGACGTTTCGATGCTTAAAGGAAAGAAACTCTTAAATATCGATTCCGAGGGTGAGGGCGAAGTCCTTACATCCTGCGCGGGCGGCGGAACGGCGCACATCGCGCTTCCCGTAAAACGTGAAAGGGATCAGCAGAGCGGCGCGGTGGTTGAGCTTAAGCTTTCAAACCTTGCCGGCGGACATTCCGGAATGGAGATCGACAAGGGACACGGAAATGCAACTCTTCTTATGGCAAGATTTCTGGTGCATGCGGAAAGTTCCGTACGACTTAGACTTATCGAGTTTAAGGGCGGCAGCAAGGACAACGCGATCCCCCGTGAAGCTTATGCAAAGATCATCCTTCCGTATAAGAAAGAGGTTGAGATCTTAAGGAACCGCGCGGAACATTTTATTTCACACATCAAGGCGGAATACGGCGCCGCGGATCCGGATGTTACCTTCGAACTCAGTGTCAAGGATGAGAGCGAATGGGATAAGGACGCAAGAGAACTTACCCGCGAGAGCACGGACAAGGTTCTTGCCTTTCTTTCCGCGCTTCCCAACGGCGTTATAAGGATGTCCGACGTTCTTCCGGGAATGACGGAAACATCCCTTAACCTTGGAATAACAAACCTTGATAAACAGAACTTAAACCTTGGTTTTTCGGTACGTTCCTCAAAGGGCTCCGCATATCGCGAGCTTATCACAAGGATCACGTATCTTTCGGAATACTTTGGCGCGAAGGTGGATGTTAAGGGCGAATATCCCGCATGGGAATATGCGGAAGTATCTCCTCTCCGCGATACAGCGGTAAAGGTTTATAAAGAAATGTTCGGTAAGGACTTAAAGGTCGTATCCGTCCATGCGGGCGTCGAATGCGGCATCCTTTCCTCAAAGATCCCGGGACTTTCCGCGATCGCAATGGGACCGGATATTTTTGATATACACACACCAAAGGAAAGACTTTCCATATCCTCAACAAAGAGGACGTATGAATTTGTTAGGAATATTATTGAAGCGAAGTAAAATAGTTGGTTAAAATGAAGATTCCTCACTACGTTCGGAATGACAGGGTGACGGAATGATATGAAAGAAGAAAGGGGTACACACATATGAAGATCGGACTTCTTACGAGCGGCGGCGACTGCCAGGCATTAAACGCAGCAATGCGAGGCGTCGTTAAAGGACTTGCAAACAATGTTGACAATCTTGAGGTTTACGGATTTTTTGACGGGTACAAGGGACTCATCTACGGTAACTACAGACTTCTTACAAGTAACGATTTTTCGGGCATCCTGACCCGCGGCGGCACAATCCTCGGATCTTCCCGTCAGCCGTTCAAGATGATGCGGATCCCCGATGAAAACGGTCTTGATAAGGTTGAGGCAATGAAGTCAAACTACTACAAGCTGAACCTTGACTGCCTTGTTATCCTTGGCGGAAACGGAACGCAGAAGACCGCGAACCTTCTTCGTGAGGAAGGACTTAACATCATCCATCTTCCGAAGACAATCGATAACGATATCTATGGAACGGATGTTACCTTCGGTTTCTATTCCGCGATAAATGTTGCCTGTGATGCCATCGACTGCATCCATACAACGGCGGCATCTCATAACCGCGTGTTCATCGTAGAAGTAATGGGACATAAGGTTGGCTGGCTTACGCTTTATGCAGGCGTTGCTTCCGGCGCGGACATCATCCTTCTGCCGGAAATCCCCTATGATGACGATAAGATCATCGATGCCATAAAGAAACGCCAGAAAGCGGGAAAGGGCTTTACGATCCTTGCGGTTGCCGAAGGCGCGATCTCAAAGAAAGATGCAAAGCTTTCAAAGAAAGAGCTTAAGAAGAAGCTTGAGGAAGAGCCGTATCCTTCCGTTTCATATAAGATCGCGGAGATGATCACGCAGAAAACCGGCGCTGAAGCGAGGGTTACCGTTCCGGGACATACACAGCGAGGCGGAAGCCCCTGCCCGTATGACAGAGCTCTTTGTACAAGACTCGGCTCCGCTGCTGCCCAGGCTATCATTGACAAGGACTTCGGAAACATGATCGCCATAATTAACGATAAGACAAAGCGTGTGCCCCTTGAAGATGTTGCGGGCAAGCTTAAGATGGTTGATCCGGAATGCCAGATGATAAAAGAAGCTAAGCGGATCGGAATCTCATTCGGAGACTGATGGTAAATAATGGCATATACTGCGTTATACAGAAAATTCCGCCCTCAGGACTTCTCCGAGGTCAAGGGGCAGGATCATATAGTAACAACTCTGAAAAACGAGCTCAAGGCGGGGCGGATAGGACATGCGTATCTCTTCACCGGGACCCGCGGAACCGGAAAGACCTCCGTTGCAAAGATATTTGCGAGAGCCGTTAATTGTGAGAATCCAAAAGAAGACGGGAGCCCGTGCGGCTCCTGTCCTTTGTGCTCTGCCGCGCTTTCGGGGAATTCCGTAAACGTGATAGAGATGGATGCCGCGTCCAACAACGGTGTGGAGGATATCCGTACCATAATCGATGAGGTTTCATATCCCCCCAGTGAGGGAAAATACAAGGTTTATATAATCGATGAGGTTCATATGCTCTCGACCCCGGCCTTCAACGCGCTTCTTAAAACCCTTGAGGAGCCGCCGTCATATGTGATCTTTATCCTGGCGACGACGGAAGTGCATAAGCTCCCGATAACAATCTTATCCCGTGTTCAGCGTTACGATTTTAAGCGTATAGGGATTGATACGGTTGCGGACCGTATCACGGATCTTTTGGACGAAGAGGGAGTTACCGCGGATTATAAGGCGATCCGCTTCATCGCAAAGGCTGCGGACGGATCCATGCGAGATGCGCTTTCGCTCCTTGACCGGTGCATCGCGTTTTATCTGGGAGAACATCTTACCTATGAAAAGGTGCTGAATGTTCTGGGAGCTGCGGATACGGAGACGTTTTCAAAACTCGTTCGCTGCATCATTAACCATGACGCCGGCGGCGCCATAAGGATCGTTGATGACATTGTTATATCGGGTCGTGAGCTCTCACAGTTTACATCCGATCTGATATGGTACATACGAAATCTTGTCCTTTGTAAGGGGATATCTGATCTGGAAGACATAATTGATATGTCCGAAGACAATCTAAAGACACTTCGTGAGGAAGCGGAGATGATCGAGGAGCCGGTGCTGGACCGGTACATAAGAGTTCTTTCGGAGCTCTATAACAGGATGAGATACTCCGGTCAAAAGAGGGTTCTCCTTGAGGTTACGATCATAAAGCTCTGCCGTCCGGAAACGGAAGAGGATTTCGGAGCGATCGTGGATCGGATGAGCCGGATCGAAGAGAGACTGGATTCCGGAGATATTGTGGTAAGCGGTTTAACGGGAGCGGCAGCAGGTGGATTTGCCGGCGGCGCAGGTACGGAAGGCTCTGCGGCCGGAAACGGAGCAGGCGGTCCGGGAATCCCGGTTAAACAGAAACTGCCGGATGCGATCCCGGAGGATGTTGAGAAAGCCTGCAGGGAATGGAATGCCATAAAGCATATGCTGCATCCCATGCGAGAGGAATCCCTTCGCGGGGTTTCGGTCTCGGTATCGCAGGATAAGGAGCTTATGTTCGTGTTTGATCTTTCGGATCAGACGCAGAAGCTGGGATATAATACTTTTACGAATCAGGAGCACTTTAAAGAGCTTAATGATATAATCGATGAGCACGTGGGGGCGCACGTTCCCGTTGTGCTTCAGAAGAATGAAACAGGAAAGAAGAACACGGATGTCTACGAAGACGCCATCGCGTTTTTTGCGGCGCGGGGAGAATCCATAGGCGTTCCGGTTGTTACAGAGGAGGAATAAAAAATGGCTAAGAGAAGTGGTGGCGGTTTCCCCGGTGGAATGGGAAACATGCAGAATCTTATGAAGCAGGCTCAGCGCATGCAGCGTCAGGCAGAAGAGGCGCAGGCAGAGCTTGAGGAAGCGGAAGTTACCGGCAAAGCCGGCGGCGGAGCCGTAGAGATCACGGTATCCGGAAAGAAGGAGATCACAAAGGTAAAAATCTCCGAGGAAGCCGTTGATCCGGATGATGTCGAAACGCTCGAAGACCTTGTAATGGCTGCAGCCAACGAAGCGCTCCGTGAGATCGAGAAACTCTCCCAGGAGAAGATGGGAAGCATAACAGGTGGCATCCCGGGTATGCCGTTCTAAAAAATGGAATACTACAGCAAGCAGATCAGTAATTTAATAGGTGAGCTTTCCAACCTTCCCGGCATCGGTTCAAAGTCCGCGCAGCGCCTTGCGTTCTACCTTCTGAACCGTCCGAAGGAAGAGGTGGACCGTCTTGCGTCCGTTCTTACGGAGGCACGGCAGAACGTGCACTATTGCAAGGAATGCTACACCCTTACCGATCAGGAGATCTGCCCCATCTGTGCAAACGAAAAGCGCGACAGGAAAAAGATCATGGTTGTGGAAGACACCCGTGATCTTGCCGCATACGAAAAAACGGGGAAGTACGAGGGGCTCTACCACGTGCTCCACGGCGCTATTTCTCCCATGCAGGGCATCGGCCCCGGGGATATTAAACTAAAGGAATTGTTGCAGCGTCTTCAGAAGGAAGATGTTGACGAGGTGATCATCGCCACAAACTCGTCTCTTGAAGGCGAGACTACGGCGATGTACATAAGCAAGCTCATTAAGCCCACGGGGATAAAGGTTTCCCGCATTGCCAGCGGCGTGCCGGTGGGCGGGGATCTGGAGAACATAGATGAGGTTACGCTTCTCCGCGCCCTGGAGGGAAGGACTGAACTATAGATAGTTATAATTATACGGCGGCAGGCCACCATATATTTCACGCAGGGACGCTCTCGCTCTGAAAATAACGTAGCGGCACGTAAGCTCGTTTCACTCGCTAAGTGCCGGCGTTATTTTAAACCCTGCTTTGAAACATATCGTTCCACTTTGATGGAACAATAATTGATGAAGAAAGGATGCTAACCAGACTCGCAGATGCGAACTGTGACAGATTGAAGATTTTTAATGGGAATTAGGTGTGATATCTTTATAATAGAGATTGAAAGAACTGTTCTTCGGAGCGGTTCTTTTTATTATGTCCGCAAAATGTCCGCATTTTGTCCGCAGATTGTCTGCA
>JAFOND010000123.1 GCA_017418645.1 Lachnospiraceae bacterium
AGTTTCGGAACATAGATGCATGTTGTCCGATCGTCCCGGATCTTAACGCAGTCCGCCCCAAGGAAATCCGGCTGGAAGGTGCAATACTCCGGCATCTCGTTAGGCGCAACTTCCAGGAGTTTCATATAGTCGTCACGCATCATGCAAAAGTCCATATCGATATCCCATGGGATAAAGCCCTTCTCCCGGACCGCACCCAGGATCGTCCCGAAGTCCATGTAATATGTGAGACCGTACTTCTTGCAGATATTGTCAAACAAAAGGGCAAGATTAAGCTGAACCGCCCAGACTCTTTTAAGGTCCGGGCTTATGATCTCGCCTTTTCTCTCCTCCTCTTCGAAGAAGGAAGGTGGAAAGAGGGTTGTGTCAAGTTCTATCATAATCGTAAGTTCTCCTTAGTTTATAGTTAAGATTCCTCGTCGCTACGCTCCGTCGGAATGACAACTGGTCTTATTTCGTCGCGCACTATATATTCTCAAGTATAATGTCCATTAGTCTCTCATACGAGAAAACTTCCTCCGCGGTCTTCCGGCCTTCAACTCTTATCCTCTCCCGCTCATCATCGTTCTTAAGATAGTACGCGATAAGTTCAAAGAGCTCCTCTTTTTCCGAAAACCAGACAATGTTCTTCCCGTTTTCAAAATAGAGTTCCATCTCCGGCTGGAAGTTTGTTATTATAAAACCTCCCGCGCCAAGGACATCCGTTACGCGAAGCGGGATCCCGGAAGTTATGGAACGAAGTGTAAGGTTAAGGTTTATCTTACTGTTCCTAAAAACCTTCGGCATATCTTCGCAGTAATCAACATATCCCAAAGACAAAAGTCCCGGAAGAGTTTCAAAACCCTCGGGAAGCTTATCGGATGCGATGGCGATGTTCCCGTCACTTCCGAACTTCTTTAAGATATCACCGATCATTTTTTCTCTTTCAAGAACCGTTACGTTCTTTCTTATCCAGTCAAGGTATACTTCCCTACTTTTATCGGCATATCCTTCTCCCAGATTAACAAGGGCAACATCCGAAAGCTGCTTTAAGTGTGCCGCATCGAAGAATTCGTTTATGACATCCGCCCCGAAAAACAGGCTCTGTACGTTCGATACGCCGTCGATATATCCCTTCAAAGCAGGCGGCATGTTCGTTATATTTTCTATCTGGTTATATGCATTGCGATAGAAGGATCCCAAAAACGAAACGTCGTATTTATATCCGTCAAAATTCTTTTCCGGATCAAGCCTCTTCGTGTTTACCGCAAGGGGAAGATTATACGCGTTTGCACCCCGGGACAAAAGTTCGTTGCACTGCACCCCGTCAAAGCAGAAGATGGTGTTGCAATTATTCGAAACGGTGTTTGAATACAGTGGAAGGCAGGGGCAGTCGGAAATCCAGGAGACATAGCGGATCCCCTTTTTTTCGCAGATATTTGAAATTATGGGAAAGTAGTTCATGGAAAAGACAAAGTCGAAGGCACCTTGATCCAGCATCTTATTAAGATGATCCGTGAACGCAGGATCGTCATCGTAAGACGTTGGCGACAGTTCGTTAACCGTGACTTCATGCCCCATACTTTCAAGGGTTTCCGTCACATCCCTCTTCATCCATTCATTCCATGTGTGATATAAGATCTTCATTTTGTTACAAACTCCGGCCCGCGTATCGGCCCGATCTCCC
>JAFOND010000124.1 GCA_017418645.1 Lachnospiraceae bacterium
ATCCGTTTTCCCTTGAGCGAGAAGCTTTTCTATCTCTGCGGACTTTTCCAAAACCGAATCCCTGAATATATCCAGCGCCATCAAATAGTCTTCCGCATCTCCGCAATATTCTATCCCGGCTTTGGGATCAAGGTCCGGAATATTAAGGATTTTTTCAGGCAAAAGACTAAGTTCGTCGTTCTCCTTCGGTTCTTTGTCCGATGTCAGTTTCACTTTCCCATCCGGCAGGTATTTTATCATCATGGCTTCAACTTCCGCGATGTTTACCGGCTTTGAAAGATAGTCGTCAAAGCCGGCATCCAGCATTTTTTCACGGTCGCCCGATACCGCACTGGCGGTAAGGCTGATGATCGGGGTATTCTTTGCCTTATCCGGATATAATTCATATAACCTGTTCAGTGTCTCGATCCCGTCCATACCCGGCATACGATAATCAAGAAATACCAGATCATAAACCTTATTGCTTCCGAACAGTTTAACGCACTCTTCACCGCTTGATGCGGTATCTATTTTTGCATCCGTTCTTTTTAAAAGCCCGGTTATAACCTGGAGATTAAGCGGGGTGTCGTCAACTATCAAAAGCTGCGCTTCAGGTGATGTAAAGCTTGCTGTATTTAATCTCTTTTGTATATGTAATGCCGCGTCAAAGGGATCAAATTCACCGATCAATGTACCGTCAACAATCTTTTGGCGTAACGTAAAATAAAACTCCGAGCCTTCTTTGTATTTGCTTTCCACCATCAGCCTGCTGTCCATAAGATCCAAAAGTTTTGCCGTTATGGCAAGGCCAAGTCCTGATCCTTCGATGCTTCTTGTCCGTACCACATCAAGACGGTCGAATGCGGAAAAAAGCTTTTCTTTTTCTTCCTCCCGGATTCCGATACCGGTATCCTTCACTGATACAAAGATACCACAGTCCTCATCAGTTTTTTCTTCCACGCGACAGGTAAGGATTACCGTTCCCTTTTCCGTATATTTTACCGCATTGGTAAGGATGTTTATGATTATCTGCTTGATGCGAAGTTCATCTCCGTGAAGGATCTGAGGAAGATCCGGGTCTATATCAGCCTTTAATACAAGACCCTTTTCTTCTGCACGGAATCTTATGAGATTTATGATATCAACAAACAGATCGTCTGTCCTGTAATCCGCCGGCACCAGTTCCATACGGCCCGCTTCTATCTTTGAAAAGTCAAGAATATCGTTTACGATGCTAAGCAGACTCTTTCCTGCGGCATCAATATTTCCCGCATAATTTAAAACGTTTTCATCGTTACTCTCACGAAGTATGAGTTCATTCATTCCAAGGATTGCGTTTATCGGGGTTCTGATCTCATGACTCATGTTCGAAAGAAAACTGCTTTTGGCCTGATTTGCAGCCTCTGCGGCTGCCAAGGCTTTTTGCAGCGTTTCACTCTGTTCAAGAAGTCTTTTTTCCTCCATCAGGCGCCGATTTTCCTCTTCGGCGCGCCTGCGATCCGCCTCTATCCTCTCCTTCTTCTCCGTAATGTCAGAGATAAACACATAATATATTCCGCCATACTTACCGGTCTTTGCATAATGACCGTAGTCATCCACCCAACGGACCTCTCCGTCCTTTCGAATGATACGGTATTCAACGGCATCCATGTTATCATCGTTTTCATCGATCTGTTCCACTATCGATTTTGAGATTGATGCATAATCATCAGGATGAAGCATACCCTTAAAGGTAAAACCCGTATACTCCTTAAACTCCTCAATATCCTTACATCCAAAGATTTCAAATACAGTATGGTTTGCATACAAAAGTGTTTCAGGCTTCTCTGCAAGATAAATAAAGAATCCGCCGGGCATATGCTTGCCGATCTCTTCCACCACACGTAATGTATCTTCATTTAGATCAAAGTGTTCTCCAAACATATTTACCCCTCTGATACGTCGAGTATGTGTATCAATTCATCAACCCAAAGCTGTCCCGGCGCGGATGCTTTTTTGTTGGCAGCAAAAGTTACCGCGGACCCCGACAGTTCGTTAAGGTATCTTGACGGTTTCCCCAGTTCTCCCATGGACATTGTTATGACCGGTGTCTCCGGGAAAAGATCGCATACCCTTCTTGTTACGGTAAGCAGAGAAAGAACATCCGCTTTCGATTTCGGCATGACCGCAAGCTTTACTATGTCCGCTCCGCCCTCCTTCATTGTTACAAGGTGGTTCTCCATCACCTCTTCCGCGGGAGTCTCCGTAAAATCATGATGGGATGCGATAATATGCGCATTCTTTCTGTGGAGTTCCTCCACTGTTTCCGTTTCCGGTTTCGGAAGGCAAAAGTATTGAACGTCCAAAAGATCAAAGGATGAGTTTTCAGCCACGCCGTAAAGATAGTCGCGGTAGGCCTCTCCCGAAATCTTTGCTTTGCCGCCCTCTTCCGTTGTGCGGAGCGTAAGGATTAGAAGCCTGTCTTCGCCGGTAAGATCATGGATCTCTTTTGAAATATCCGAAACTGCCTTTATATCTTTCCAGTCTTTAAACATATCAAGCCGCCACTCGATAAGAGTGACTTTTTTATCAAGTTCTGTGCATTCCCTTGCTTCGCTTATTATTTCTTCTTTTGTAGTTCCCGTTATGGGGACGCAGATGGCGGGATAACAATCGGATTGTATGCTGACGTTTTTCTTTTTAAATGACATAATTTACCCTCGTTACTTCACACTCACGGCCGCGGAGGAGCTTTGCTTCTTTGCTGCCGCAATGGGGACAGGAATATCCGTTTTCTTTGCCCGGATGATAATCTTTCCCGCAGGATAAGCAGTTTGCTGTTACCGGAACAAGATTAACCTTTAAATCCGAGCCTTCGAGGCGGGTGCCCTTTACGGCATCGGGATAGTATTTATGCAGAAATTCCGGCATTACTCCCGTCATCTCGCCCACCGTAACCTCCAGGGTTTGGGGGACGGCATCGGACGGTAGTTCCTGCTCAGCAATATTTATAAAGTTTATAACGTAACTTAATTCATGCATATCTTCTTCATATGAATCCTCTCATAAAGATCATCTTCCGTCATGACCTTTATCAGGTATTCACTTACTTTTGTATCCGTAAGGTAGGCCTCGTCTTCCGCGGTACGCGCCTCCCCCTTCTCAAGGATCTCATGTACCTTCCTGTAATGGGAAAGAAGGGTCTTTAGATCCGTGGAATAGGAAAGCAGGCCTTCCACTCCGTGGTTCTGTTCAAACCCGGAAACATATAAAATATGTCTTGTCACGGAAAGATCTCCCGTTATATCGGAAAGCGGGAGCAGAACGTCCGGACGAAGTTCGATAAAATCGTTTATTAGTTTTTCCGCATCATGCGCCTTTTTATCTTTTAAGAGAACGGAAACTGCTGCCTTTAATTCTTCCGTCTCCGCCTTTTCCGCAGTGTAGATGACCGGACATTCATGGACCTTAAGTCCGTTCTTTTTGATATAGACCATCATCATCTGTTCGGATAAAAAGCCGTAGATTCTTTTTCTGTAAAGGTCGTATGAAGAAACGTCTATATCCGGCATAACATCCGTAAAGACCGTAAAGAGCCAGTCACAATAGTCGTTAAAAATCTCGCGTTTCATAACGCAGAGGTTTCCGTAATAGGATTCGTTTCCGTGGATGACCTCGTCGAAGAAAGGCTTGTATTCCGGGAATACGCGTTCAACCGCACGCCCCAGGGAATGAAGATCTTTTACGTTATGGGCCTGCCCATACGCTTCTTCATTTGATACATCTCCCACCATAAGTGTGGATGCGATAAGGTCGCAGCCGGACATAATCTCTTCACATTCTGACGGTGTAAGAAGATCTCCGTTTGACCCGCGGAAGTATCTTCTGTAGTGATTTATGCCGATGTCTTCGGTTCCGTTATCGTTCCTCCATATCCAATAGAGCCCCGTTAGTTCACCGAAGAGCCAGTTAAGATCGGATATGTTTTCCCCGGTATTGTCCGGAACATATCCCAGATCTTCTTTTCCTTCCGCTCCCACCTGGATCGGGACATACATCGGATCCGTCGGCGGATCGAATTTTTTATGTGTGCATACATAGATTTTTGCGGACATGCTATGCTCCTTTTACTTTCGTGATCAACCATAAAATACCCATAAATACCGGCTGGTGGACAAGGTATATTATAAGTGTGTGTCTTCCGATAAAACTTACCGGCGGGCAATAATCTTTGTACATAAACTCCGGAAGAATCTCTTTATCTTCCTTTAATCCCCGTCCCATAAACGCTCCCGTAAAGAACAGGAAGATCCATGGGATTATCGGATAATAATCCGCGGACTGAACACCCGTCCGGATTCCGAGAACATAAAAAAGATAATCTAGCGGAACCTTTGTGAGCGTGCTTCCTTCCGGTGCCGATACCCTTACAATAAAAACATAATAATATGTTATCGCAAACAAGAGTATCGAAAGAATGATGCCGATCACGGATAGTGTTTT
This sequence comes from Lachnospiraceae bacterium, assembly GCA_017418645.1. GTDB lineage: Bacteria > Bacillota > Clostridia > Lachnospirales > Lachnospiraceae > FD2005. The sequence continues at coordinate 4,462 of JAFOND010000124.1, forward strand.
ATTCCGGTTCTCAGGCAGCGCTTTTTCCACCAGAGCGTATATCATCATGGACGCTCCGAAGAAATGTAGTATACCGAATACAATAAACTCCGTGGGCATAAATATTCCGGTTCCAACGGTTATTGCCATGCCGATGAGAAAGGTCTTTAATCCGCGCTTTAAGTTGCTTCTTGTAAGGTTGCAGGATATTCCGGATATAAGTATGAGAACTCCCACAAAGCAGTCCCTGAAAACATAAACCCAGTGTTCCTGCATATAAAGCGCGCCCATCCCGTAAATATAATACAGGTCGTAGCTCAGATGAAACCACATAACAAGCAGCATCATAAGTCCCCGACCTGTATCTATCACATTAATCCTTTTGCTTTTCATTCAGCCCCCGTAATGCTTACATTATAAAGCCTGGTAACCGCAGGACATCTGCCGCAGTCATAAGTCTTTAATTCTTTCGAAAAACGGATCGTTTTAATAACATCATTCATGTTTCCGGATACGGAACCGCCGGAAACCGGGATTACCTCCCCGTCCTTATGGAGATATGCAAGTCGGATCTCTCCCGCAATATCACCGCTCATTACATGAACCTGGAAATCCGAAAGTTCCATGATCTCAAGATAGTCTCCGCTTCTCAATTCTTCAAGCGATGTCTTTCCTCCCGTCGCTTCGAAGTTTTTGGGAAGGAACGAATCCTTAAGCCCGAGATAATAAGCAAACTGTCTGTTTCCGTAAAAGGATTTCGGAACGTTTTCTTCCATAAGAACAAGATCTCTTGTGGGTGATCCGTCAATATCGAAAAGATGATTCTCGGAAGAATTCTCTATCTTCTTAAGGGCTTTTATCGTCACCTTATCTCCGGCCGCGTCCTCGCAAATTTTTTTTCCCGTTTCAAAATCCGAATATTCATGGAATTTCATTGCTGCGGAAAGCCTTGCGATATACCAGCTATATATTTCCTTCGAGTTCTCGTTTGAAAATACAACGTCAAAGCTTCCCAGATTTTGAAGGGGCTTTGTAACAAGTCTGTCACGTCCCGTCTTCAAAGTCTTTTCAATCTCTTCTTTAAGATACTTTCTGTCGCAAAGACCTCCCTTATACATTCTGTAAAGTTCGATCTCATGCTTTTCGTCACGGGCATTTATTATAACTTCCGCCATGGAATAAGGATATTCTTCAAATACATCGACACCTTCCGAATTTATAAAACGGCGTCTGTTCTTCTCAACAAAGATTTCATATGAGTTGATATCTTCCGTCTTTGTTTCGTCTATATCCGAAAGCGCCTCGATAAAATCCTTCGCAATCTTTTCCGGATCTATATCTTCCAAAGGTTCTGTATCCACAGGAACATCTGTCTTCGGCTGGAGAGTAAAATAGGGATTCTTTGCATATTTTGCCCGCATAAGAAGGCTGTCTATAACCTTCTTTGCTTCGTCTTCCGTTGATGTTGTATAAATCTCCTGTGATGCGGAGCCGACTGTAGACTTATCCTCCGATACCACAAAAACCGTTACCGTTACATGCTTAACGGATCTTCTTCTGTTCTGATCCAGTTTATGTCTTATAAAATAAAACTCAAGCGCTTCCGTTTCCTTTTCCGAAACAGTCCACATATCCGCGGCCGATTTCTTCAGAAGCGATACTATTTTATCTGTTGTCATTTCTTATCCGAGCCTCGCTTTCGTCTTTAAATACGGGCCGCCGTCCGATACCTTGACCCATTCCTTATAGCCTTTTCCGCATCCGCCGTTTCCGAAGGAAAGACGGTCCGTGCTTGCCATACTGATATTCCCCAGAAGTTCCGGAACGTATCCCGTAAGTACTATGGGAGAAACCGTTTCCCCGGTAAGTTTTCCGTCCTTTATCTCTTTTCCGTATGCTATGATGCACTGGATTCCCCAATGCTTCGGATCTTCCATTCCGGATTGCATGCCTTCCAGAAGATATCCGTTCTTTACGGATGCTATCATGTCTTCCAGCGAATCCTCTCCGCTGTCAAACATGGTATTTGTCATTCTTGTATAAGCCTTATGCTCAAAGTTCTCGCGCTTTCCGTTTCCGGTGGGTTCGATGCCGAGCCTTGCCGCGGAAAGAGCATCGCAGATACCGGTTTTTAATATACCGTGATCGATCTCCGTAACATCTCCCGCGAGAGTTCCTTCGTCGTCAAACGCAAATGATGCAACATCGAGAACCGCGTTTGCTCCTTCATGCATGGATACGATATCCGAACCCACTCTCTTTCCGATATATTCTTTTCCGAGAGCGCGTTCCTTAACGAACATGTCAATCTCCACGCCGTGTCCGAAAGCCTCATGCGCAATAAGGCCGGTAACAACCGGAGATGTTATTATCTCGTATTCACCGGGAACGATACGTTTTGCCTTAAGCATCGCCTTAATATTCGAAACGGCTTCGGGAACACAGTCCTTTAATTCCTTAAAAAGCTCAGGTCCCTTTCTCCCCGAAACACCCGTATAATCCACAACGGATTTCTCTTCGTTTGCAGCCATGGATAATATGCTTGCTTCGGAGTAGACATAGCTCTGTCTTAAGTCCCTGTTCTTTGTCAGGAACATCTTCGAAACATGAGTTGACTGAGCCGTCACGTTGCAGTTTACTATGTTTTCGGACCCTAAGCGGACTTCTTCGCCGCACTTTGTGATCTCTTCCATTAACACTTCAAGATCCGCATTCTCCGGAAGTTCTTCCGTTTCCATCTCAACAAACAGCGTAAGGGATTCATCGGAAAGTTTCTTTGTTTCGTATACTTCCGTTTTGGTCTCTTTTAAAAGCGCAAGGTCTTTTTCAAGCGAATCGATTATCTCTTTTGCCTTTTCGTTTACTTTCCCGGGTTCAAGATCGTTGAACGCATACTCGCTGTATAATCCGTCTTTCATAACACGGATAACGATACCGCGTTCCGTCATCATCGTATCCCCGACTATGGCTTTTGTCTGTCTGCTTGACTGAAGCACAATCCCCGCGGAATCCGTTGCGAGAAGGCTTACATATTCATATTTTTCGTCAAGCAAAGAAACAAGCTCCTTTAAATCGGGAGCTGTTTCCTGTAAATACTTTGAAAATGGTGTCTTCATTTATTATGTCTTCCTTGTTTTATTTTCTTGCATCCTCCAGACGCTTTGTATCTTCGGAAAGTGATTCCGCAAGACGCTGTACGTCGCGAACGATTCCCTCGTTCTTTTCACTTGCCGCAAGGGTTTCGTTTGCATGAGCGGAAACCTCCTGTGATATGGCGGATACTGTCTGGATGCTGTCTATTATCGATGCGTTCGCTTCCGCAAGTTTCTGTACGGAATTCTCGAGTGCACGGCTTCTTTCGTTAACCTCGTTGGTGCTTTCCGTGATCTTTCTGAAGTTCTCCGCAGCGCCGTTTGCGCACTGGTTCTGTTCTTCGTTACTCTTCATGAGAGAATTGATGGAATCCACAACTTCGCGAAGCTTTGTGCTTAAGTTATCAATAAGGCCTGTAATATTTCCGGTAGCTTCGGATGTCTGGTCCGCAAGCTTTGTGATCTCGTCCGCAACAACCGCGAAACCTTTTCCTGCCTCTCCGGCTCTTGCCGCCTCTATGGAAGCGTTAAGTGCAAGGAGTGTTGTCTGGTTTGCAACGGAATTGATAAGATCCGTAATGTTATGCATCTCATCCGTATGACGGTTAAGTTCCTGAAGGTCCGCAACGACTCTTGTTCCCGCTTCTTCCGAAGAATCAACATATTTAAGAAGATCGTCGATGCTCTTTCTTCCGGCTTTTATCTCTTCCATCGCCTGCCCCATGTTCTCGGCGATGACATCCGTTGCCTCACGGACTTCATCAACATTGTTCTGGATCTCGGTTGTCATCTCAAGCTGGTTCTGAACGGCATCCGCGGTTTCCGTTGCGCCGCCCGTAACTTCCTGCATGGCGTTCATTGTTTCCATGGAAGATGTATTCAAAGTTTCGACTACGGAATTGAGTTCGGAAACGGAAGAGTTCATGCTATCCACCGTTTCAACGATGGTCTTTATCATCTTCGCGCCTTCCTGCTGTTCAACTTCGATCTTTGCAACCTTCTCATCATTATTGAATTTCGAATTCTTGTTTACGATGAAAGTGAAGATAACGAATACTATAACGGAGATGATCTGGATCTCTATCAACGGCATGCTTTCACTTGTGATCTGTCCGGTAACGCCTTTTCTTACGGCGTCGACAACATTCATAAGAATGAATGCTACGCCGACAATTGTTGTAAATTTTACGTCGTTATATACCGGCATAACCAGCATGAAAAGGAATCCGTAAACAAAGATGATCGGATTTGCCGCGGTAAAAAGAACGTAGCCATACATTATTGCAAAGCCTATGATTCCGACGGACCTTATATACCGGCCCTCCGGATTTGCTTTGAACATACCGATCTCAAATCCCATGGTGATAAGGATTATTGCGGCAAGAATACCGTAATATAGCGGTGTTCTCGAGCCTTTGATAACCTCCACAAGATACGCGAGAAGGATCGCGATCTGGATCACGTAGTGAACGACGAGATAGGTTTTGTTGTTTCTGCCTTTTTC
>JAFOND010000125.1 GCA_017418645.1 Lachnospiraceae bacterium
AAAGCTGTGCATCGATATCTTCCTGAGCCATCTTTGCATCACCGCGATCCAGAAGTCTCTTTGTGCCGTCGGACTCTTCACCTGTTCCGTATCCCGTATATCCGCCTCCGAAAAAGTGCTTGGCGCAGACCACAACTCCCTCCGACAAAAGCCCTTCGGAATATGCCGTGGAAAGATTCTTAACAATTTCATTGTCGTCCGAAAAGCATTCATATGTCCTGCCCCATCTGGGATCCTGGGCCGCATCAACACATGGAGAAAAGTTAAGGAGCATGCCTGTATGTATGATATCCGAGCCCACAAGCGCCCCGTACTCCTTTGTAAGTTCAGGATCGTTTGCCGCTCCGATATTTATATTCTGCGGAAAGATAACCGAACCGTAGGCAAAATTCACTCCGTGAACACTGTCCTGGCCATAGATGTATGGTATCTTTGTTTCGGAAGAAAGGGCGCTGCTCTGATATCCGTCCACAATATTCTTCCACTGCTCATCCGTGGGTGCGGGAAGATCCTCATACTTTGAAAGAACGGAACCATAGTCATGTTCCTTCATATCGTTGTACGAAATATTATAAAGTGCTCCCTGTACCATCTGGGCTGCCTTCTCTTCCAGCGTAAGTGACGATACAATTTCTTCCGGGGACATCGCTTTGTATTTTTCAAGAACGCTTGTCTCCACTTTTTCCGGAGCCGAATCGGCACCCGGTCCCGCATTTTTTCCGCATGATGAAAACACCATAACAACTGCAAGAAGTACCGCAACAATTCTCTTTTTATGCATACTTTCCTCCCGTTTAACAAAAGCCTTCCGGCCGCTTCCCTTTTAAGCATGTTTTACCATCAGATATTACCACAACTTATTAAATGATTCATCAGAAAAACAAACTTACTACCTTCAAGATGGCAAGGATAGTCTATGGGCACGAATGTTTATCTTATCACTTTAATCTGTGTTTCCCGAATAATTCACGAACCATACTGTTTACGATTTTTGCATTGATGGGGAACTTTCCCGTTTCAATTGTCCAGATAAAATTCACTCCCTGATAGTATCCGTTTGACTCATATTCCCTTATTTTTCTGAATGCATTATTTCTATACTCCATATCGTCCATCATACCGAAATGCTCCCACACTATTTCACTTCTGTTATTAATGTCAAGAATTGTAAAATCCGGATGGACAATCTGTTCTGCCCCAAAGGAGAGCGGTTTTTCATATAGATACGGTATTTCATATTCATCCAATACTTCGGATATAATAATCTCTGATTTCGACCGCACTCTTAACCCTTTCTTTGTATAATACTCAGGCGCATTTTCATTAAATCCCATTTTCGGATAATCCTGTGACACCCATTCCAGGCAGTATTCCTCATCAGAAACAAATGGCAGTCTAACCAGTTCTCTCTTTAATGGATTCATCTTCTCTAAAGCCATTGAATATGGATTATACTTGGGCATTGCCTTAAGCTTTCTTAGTTCGGCTATCTCATCATCGATCGTATTCAGCAGTATCTGATTATATTCCATTTGTGCCAACGCTAATGCTATTTTTTGATTTCTCTTTTTTATATACTTCCCGCACCGGTCTTTGCCGTTACTACATATGTAGTATTGCACGGATTTTCCGTGTGTTGCTGCCCTAAGCGAACTTCCTTCAGGAATTTTATTCTTCAACTTTATCATTTGGTTCTCTGTTGTTTCCTTTATCCCGGACAAATGGGCAATCTCATCATCAATTCTTTTCTGATTTAGCATCTTTTTCCTCCTTTTTCTTTCTCTTTACCCACCATTTTCCTTTGTGGCAATGTTTTTCTTGTTTTCTTTGGGTTTTCATTGCTTTTCCCCTTTTTTCACCTGCTATTTCCCCCCTGCGGCAATGTTTTTCTTGTTTTGGCGGGATTTTCATTGCTTTTTTCCTATTTCCCACCTGCCATTTTCCCCTTGCGGCAATGTTTTTCTTGTTTTGGCGGGATTTTCATTGCTTTTTTCCTTTTTTTCACCTGCTATTTCCCCCTTGCGGCAATGTTTTTCTTGTTTTCTTTGGGTTTTCATTGCCGCAAGAAAAAACAACTACATTATTTCCAGTATTTCAATGTAAATAATAATCAACAAGCATTTTTTCTTTTTTCAACTTCACTGTAATCTGTCCGCAATCTGCAGTGCAGAGATGTAGGGCTTCACTTTTATCCATACGTTCAAGCGTTTCCGGCGAAGGATGTCCGTATCTGTTATTGACTCCTGCGCTTATAATACATAACTCAGGCGAAAGTGTTTTAAGCCATTCCATATCATTCGATCCTGCAGAGCCGTGATGAGAAGACTTTAAAAGCTCAATCTCGTCCGTATTGCCGATAAAACCAAGATCAGCATTAACTGTAGATTTGTCTGTCTTTTTCTCATCAATAATATACCTCTCCTGCTCCGCTCCGATATCCCCGGTAAATACCGCATCAAAACATCCTGCCTTTAGATGTAGCACAAGAGAATTTTCATTGGCGCCTGAAAAAACAGGTTCACTTCCCGGATAAAGAACGGTAAAAAAGCACTCCTCTCTTCCTATCCTGTCACCGGTTTTTATGAAGCTTAACGGAACACCTTTTTCCGTCGCAAGAGCGGTCAGTTTTTCATAGTTCTCATTCTTCTCGACGCACTTTGCAAAGCAGATTTTTCCTATGTGATAATCCTCTTCCAAAAGTTCCGAAAGCCCACTGATATGATCAAGATCGCAGTGTGTCACAAACCAGCAGTCTATCCTGTTTATCCCGTGATATTTTAAATACGGTAACACGCGGTACCTCCCCGCTTCTTTAACATCCGTGCTTCCTCCGTCAATCATATAATGACGACCGTGTCCGTCCGATATCATAAGGCAGTCTCCCTGACCCACATCCAGCATCGTTACTGAGAACTTATCCGGAAGATGAATAATGACAAGAAGGGGCAAAAGGCAGAGCATTGTCACAAGTATCAGTGCATCTTTCTTCCCCTTCCTTGAAAGGTAAAAATCCGATCTTCCGGTTTTGTCTTCCCGAATAGCGGCTTTAACAGACAATCTGTTTCCCCGCCATAGAATAATATATGTGATGGCAAACAAAAGAATGTAATAGATAACGCAGACCACCGGTTTCGGTGCCCCGAAAAATATCTTTGCATAGGGAAGTTTAAGAGCGTTCGTCATCAGAAACTCATAAAAATACAGGATAAGGTGACAGGGATAAAGGATAAGTTTCGGGATGAATTTCAGTGCATGGAATAGCCCTATCGGCAGAGCTCCGACAAGTAATGAGATAAGCGCTCCAAACAGCCCTCCCATAAGCCCCGCAAAAAGAAGAACCCCCACAAACGGCAATACGATAAGATTAAGAAAAATAACGTACGGGGATACGCCGTAAAAATTAAGGAGCAGTATGGGTAGCGAAAACAATTGTATTCCGAAGGAGAAAACAAACGATGTTTTTATGCTGTCAAATAGCGATGGCCTGTACCTTCTTCCCACATCCTTTTTATGCGTCCGTTCCCATACCAGTCTTTTATAATCAAGATAAAGATCCGAAAGCGGTTTTGCCACAAAAAGGATCCCGAATACCGTAAGAAAAGAAAGCAGAAAACCCGTATAAAAAAGATACATGGGATTTATCAAAAGAAGTATCATTCCCATAAACGAAAGAGCGCTGGGCGCATCATATGCCTCCCCCATGATCTGTGAAATCATATATATGATAAACATGCCCACGGCGCGTACGGTCGACACCGTATTCCCGCACATGATCCCATAGCAAAGAAGTACCGCCGCGGATATCGAACCTGCAAGAGCAAAACTTAGGCTTCGTTTCCTTAAGAGCGAATATATCCCCATACCGACTACCGAAACATGGAGTCCCGACACCGCAAGTATATGGGAAAGTCCGGTATCCCTAAAAAGATCTTTAACATCATCCGATAGCCCCGCTTTGCTGCCGAGACATATTGCACAGAGTATTCCGCTCTCTTCTCCCGGGAGAATTCCTTCGATAACATCCTGCATCTTTACAAGAAGAATAAAAAGGAACTCTCTGAGTGAAAACAGCGGTCTTTTCTTTACCGTTACGGAAGCATCAAAAATCTTAAAATATATTCCCCTTGAATAATAATATGCTTCTTCATCGAAGTTTCCTTCGTTTCTTTTTTTACGCATAAAACCAAGGGAGCCTTTGGCTGTGACATATGATCCTATCGGTATTTCATCAACTCCCAATGCTCGCTTTTTCTCATCCGTCTCGATATTATCGACATCAGCTTCCGTATACAGTATTGCCCGAAAATCCTTGTTCTTAAGATAGTATATTAATTTATCGTCTTTGATCTCTTTTTTATATATCTTTCCGGAAACGGCAATATCCTCTTTATCACGGACACATGAAAGACAGTTATCCCGCTTTAATGCGCATGCTTTTGTAAGCGACATTCCAAGGATAAAAGTGATAATGAGTATAAAAGATAATCCCCTTA
>JAFOND010000126.1 GCA_017418645.1 Lachnospiraceae bacterium
CAAGGACTCCGCCGAAATGAAAAAAATAATCGCGAGGATGGAAGACCTTAACAATTTCATTGTCGGAACAACACTGGAAAAAGATAACGCGGAGGCTTTTAAAGAAAAAGGAAATGAACTCTTAAAAAGTATTAAGAGCCTTGCCGAGATGACGGAAAATTATGTTAACACAAAGAATCCGTGGTTCGCTGAAGGAAAGGCCAGACTGAAGATCGTTAAACAGATCAATGACCGTCTTCAGCGGGACATCATAGGCATGGAGGAAAAGATTAACGACTTTCAGTATCTTCCGGAAGATGAAAAGGCCCGTATCAATTCCTGGACTGACTTTCTGAATTTCCAGCGAACGGTCCATCTTGTTGACGGTAAGAATGGCGTAAAGATCAGCAATACGGGAGGAAACACTTCGGATGTCATCGTGATCGAAAAGAACGGTCAGAAGTTTTTCTTCAAAGAGGAAGAGAAGCTTCCGTCCGATGACTTTGGGACCATAATGAAGAATGTGACAAAGGATGCGAAGAAAGATCGCGGGGATAAACCGGTAGAAAAGGGCTCTGTGGAGTCATACGTTGACGAATTTTTAAAGTGCTTTAACAAAGAAATATCCCGCTTCGACACCAATGAATTGTTTGCCGGATTATTATCCGGAGGCAAAGCAGAGAATTCTTATAAGGGAATAAAAGAGTCTTTAAAAACTTTCGGAATTATGTTCTCTTCACAGACCGGACAGCTTGTGTATGACATAGACAAGTTGTCTGACGAGAAGAAGAAAAAAGAGATACAGGATAAGCTCGGTCAAATTTTTAACGACATAAGGAAAGACTTTGTCATGGGAGAGATCGGGGCACATACCACAAAGATCAAAGCAGGAGAGGAGATGGCAAAGAGAAACGTTGCGACCGCTCGTCTTGCAAATCTTCTTGGCTTAGGCGATGTTGTTCCCACAAGCGAAATGGCAACAATAGAGGTTAACGGAGAAAAGAAGTACGGTGTTATCATGGGGGAGGCCGAAGGGCAGGAAACCAGTAAAGTCATTATGGGGAAAAATAAGGAAGAACATAAGGACAAACTGATAACATATACGGGAAATGCCATAAAGGATTCTTTAAATCTTCAGGTTCTTGACATATTGTGCGGACAGACGGACCGTCATTCGGGCAACCGGATGAGTAAGATTGTAGAGACGAAGAAAAAAGGTGTGTATGCAATAAGTAAGGTTACCGGGATAGACGGAGACTTAAGTTTCGGCACCAGGGATTATGAAACCCTTAAAGTGGAAGACCAGACAGGTTTCGGACTTCCCGCAATGAGCGAAGACGTTGCGGAAAGAATATTGGCTCTTGATCCCGCAATTCTTGATTATGAAATGCTTGGCCTTCTTAACAAAAAAGAAAGGAAGGCGCTAAAAGAAAGACTTCAGGGAATGCAGGCGGCAATAAAAAAACGTAAGGAATATGAAAAGAAGAACCCGACGAAGGCGAAAAGATTTCTTAAGGATGAAGAGTGGGATGCTTTTACCACCGTGTTGCGGGACAAAGCAAAAAAGAGCACCTCATTATTAAAATCCCTGGGAAAGACATACATTACGCCGTCGATACTATTGGGAATGAAGATGAAATAGTTGTAAAGTTGCGATAACTTTGATAAAATCTACCCAAACTGA
>JAFOND010000127.1 GCA_017418645.1 Lachnospiraceae bacterium
CGGTTCAGGATATCCGGAAGGATTGTCCGGTGAAGAAATCCCGATCGAAGCGAGGATAATGGCCATCGCAGACGTATACGATGCGCTTGTCAGCAAGCGTGTTTATAAAGAGGCATTCAGCTTTGAAAAGGCTGATCGGATCATAATGGAGGGCATGGGCACCCAGTTCGATCCGGGACTTGAGAGCGCATACGTGAGTGCACGAAGCAAACTGGAAGAATATTACGGGAAGGAAGAGTAAAAAAATTCTGTTTGGGAAGCGCTGCTTATGCAGCGCTTCTTTTTTGTTTTGCAACCTTCTTTCTTATTGTAATAAAACCGCAATAATGCTATACTACTACAGACTATGATTAAGAATAAGGAAGGAAAAAACAATGCAGATTTATGACGAACTTGTGGCGCGCGGACTTATTGCGCAGGTCACGGACGAGCCGGAGATCAGAGACCTGATAAACAACGGCGGCGCGACCTTCTACATCGGTTTCGATCCAACTGCGGACTCGCTTCATGTTGGACACTTTATGGCACTTTGTTTGATGAAGAGACTTCAGATGGCGGGCAACAAACCGATAGCGCTTCTCGGCGGCGGAACCGGAATGATCGGAGATCCGTCCGGAAGAACGGACATGCGTCAGATGATGACAAAGGAAACAATTGAGCATAACATCGAATGCTTCAAAAAACAGATGAGCCGCTTTATAGAATTCGGAGAAGGAAAAGCCAGGATGGTAAACAATGCGGACTGGCTCATGGATCTTAATTATATCGAGGTTCTCCGTGAAGTGGGCGCACATTTTTCCGTAAACAGAATGCTTACCGCGGAATGCTATAAGCAGAGAATGGAAAAAGGTCTTTCGTTCCTTGAATTCAACTATATGATAATGCAGGCATACGATTTCTATCGTTTGTATCAGGATTACGGCTGCAACATGGAGTTCGGCGGAGACGACCAGTGGTCCAACATGCTTGCCGGAACCGAACTCATAAGAAGAAAGCTTGATAAAGATGCATATGCAATGACCATCACACTCCTTCTCAACTCAGAAGGAAAGAAGATGGGCAAGACACAGTCCGGTGCGGTATGGCTTGATCCGGAAAAGACAACGCCCTACGATTTCTATCAGTACTGGAGAAACGTTTCGGATGCGGATGTTCTTAAATGCATCAGGATGTTAACCTTCCTTCCGCTTGAGCAGATAGACGAGATGGATTCCTGGGAAGGAAGCAAGTTAAACGACGCAAAAGACATCCTCGCTTTTGAACTTACAACTCTTGTTCACGGTGAGGAAGAAGCGACAAAGGCACGCGATGCATCCAAGGCACTTTTCGGAGGCGCGGGGGATTCCGAGCATATGCCGGAAGCGGAAGTTTCCGAAGAGGATTTCAGAGAAGGAAAGATCGATATCTTAACACTTCTTACAAAAACAGGTCTTGCGGAGTCGAGAAACGAGGCGCGCCGTGCGGTACAGCAGGGAGGAGTTACCGTGGAAGGACAGAAGATCGACGATCCGTTTAAGGCATTTGAAAAAGAGGACTTAAAGAACGGTCTTATTATCAAAAAGGGAAAGAAAAAATTCTGCAAGGCAGTAATCAAATAAGAGATTTTTTGAAAGGGGATTATAAAAATGAAAAATCTTAAGATGCAGATCAAACTGTTGGTACTTGTACTTCCGCTTGTTATCGCGCTGGTTTTCTCAAGTGCATTTTACAGCACGAAAATGAACCAGATCGCGGAGAAAGAAGAGCAGCTTTTTTACAACAAGCTTTACGAGATAAGCCAGAATCTTCTGAATGCGGATCGTGATTATTATCAGGCATTGATCGCGGTGCACGGAAAGAAGAACGCGGGCGCGCATCTTACCGCAAAGATAAATGAACAATATCAGAACAGCTATGCGGAGAATAGCCAGCAGGTTCTTGATAATGTAAATGCCGCAGCGGAGATTGCAAAAAAAGAAAAATCTCTTTGGAATAAAAAAGGTGAGACCGGAATTACATTCGGGCAGATATACGATAAATTTGTCGAAGAATTCGATAAGTGGCAGGGCTCCTACAACGTTGAGGACATGTCCGGAAACTTTGTTGCGTTCCAGGATAATTTCGATTCGACACGCGAACGCATAAACGAGATGAGTGACATCGTTGTGGAGTGGGCAGTTGAACAGGATAAGGCGATAAAGGCATCCATAAAGAAGACCATAATCACAACGGCGATCATATTTGTTGTGGTTTCAGTTCTTCTCCTTGTTTTTGCTCTTCTTGTTTCGTCATCCATCGCGAAGGCGATGAAGGACATGACAAAGCGTATCGAGGTTCTTGCCAAGAACGATCTATCGCAGGCGGAACCGAATACGAACCAAAAGGACGAGATAGGTCAGATGCTGAAAGCCTTCGCGACCATGCAGGAAAACCTTACGGGCGTTATCGGAACCCTCAAGAACACCACGGACGATCTTGCAAGATCCTGCGAAGTA
>JAFOND010000128.1 GCA_017418645.1 Lachnospiraceae bacterium
ATAAAGGCAATTAAGGAGCAACCATGAAAAAAAGTAAAATCAAACAAACGGAAAAGATTCTTATCATTGTGGGAATAGTTATTGTTCTTGCGATCATCGGCGTTCTTATCTTCAACGCCGTAAAGGGGAATCGCGAAGCCAAGGTAAAAGAGAGAGAGCAGAACGCACAGATGGATGATGCGGATGTTATCCCGTACGGTGATGATGAATCCGATACCTATGATTTTTCCGGCGATTATTTTGACGTTGCAACAATGAACGCAACAATGACCATCGGAAAAAACGGAAACGGATATAATGTGTCGATCACGTATTCGGAAACGGATGATTCCATAACGATCTGGAAGATGACCGCATCATATAACAAGAACAGAAAAGCTCTTGTTTATAGTGACTGCGAAAGATCCGATTATATCATGGAAGAGCCGAAGGACAAGTCCGACGAAACGGAAGTTGATACCAATACAAAATATACCGACGGAACCGGTATGATCTATCTTGCGAAGGGAAGCCTTTACTGGGTTGACGATAAGGAAGATATGGGAACAATGTTGATGTTCAAGAAGACAACGGACATTGAATCCGAAGCCGGATCCGAAGAACTTACGGAAGATATGTCAACCGAAACTACGGAAAGCACGGAAGCGGAAGGCACCGAAACAGAGGGTACCGAAGGATCCGAGGGCGAAGGTACGGAAGCTGAAGGCGCGGAAGGTGCTGAAGGTGAGGTTGCTCCGGAAGGTGAAGGAACGGAAGGCGAAGAGGCACCTGAAGGATGATACAGCTTGTCGGAGACCGATACCCGAGACTCTTCTTTTCGGATGAGGAAAAGGAGCCGTTCTATTTTAAGGAGGACGTCATCTTTCCCGAAGACCCTCCGGAAAGACCGAACATGGAGGATCTGCATCCTTTAAGTCTCGAAGAAAGAAAGGATCTTTTCCTAAACATCGGAAGAAGATCTGTAAAGATCGAAGGAAAAAGAAATCTATCGGACAGGGTTATCGCAACCGTACGGCTATCGGAAATGCTGGGAATAAGCGACATTATAACTCCGGCAAAGAAGGCTGAATTTTTATATGAGGGCGAGAGCATCTTGGGAATAAAGATGCCGGCTGCAAAAGGCGTTGCTTTTTCCGGTCTGAACGAGCTTCCGGAATTGAACGGATACAGGCTGTATTATACGGCAAATGCCGCAAGGCAGCTTACGATCCTTATGATGTTTGATTTTATCTGCGGACAGATAGACAGACATTCAAAGAACCTTAAACTTTTAACGGACATTGATTTTTCGGATATCAGGCCCGTTTCGGAAGGAAGGGGAGACATTCCCGTAAAAGGAATAGTGGCGATAGATCATGATCTTTCCTTCGGACTTAACGGATATGACGACATAAAAAAGAGAGTGTCGGCGGGGCGGTGCATATCTCCGGAGATTCTGGGGAAGGTACAGTATACCGCGATCGATATCCCGTTCTACGAAAAGATAAAAGAAATAAAAGAAGAGGATTTTAAAAATAAATTTGGGGACATCTTAAGCGAAGGCGAGATAGAAGCATTTTTTGACCGTACAAATGGGCTTATAAAAATCCTCGAAAGCGAAAGAGAATCTGAAGAAAAGAGAGGCCAAAGCGGAGAGGTTTTCTTTTCAAGATTCATAGAGACGGACGCGGATTATGAAGAGTATATAAAGCATATGGAAGACTTTGCAAACAACGACAAAGACAACCATAACATAAGATTTTCATACAGACCGTCATACCTTAAAAAATATATTCTGTCACAAAGGAAATTAGGGGAAGAATAAATTGTTCGGTTTTTCGGATTACTTTGAAAAAGAAAAACTAAATACCGGATACGAAAGCAGGGAAGAAGAGATAAAAGACAGCTTAAATCTTCTTGATATGCTTCTCGAACACTACCTTGACAAAAGAACAGCTTCATCCGAAGGTCTTGTTTTTTCCCGGGGGATGAAGATGACGGAAGCGGAGATAGAATCCTACTATTTTAAAGCTCCGAAGGAAAGAGAAAGCATAGGCTTCGACGATGATTTTGCAAAGGAAGTTAACGAGGCTATTGCATTCATAAAAAACCGCGAGGAAAAAACGGATAAGAGGGTGCTCCTTCCTCTTAAGAAGATCGGGGAAGCCTTTGAACTTTCGGATGCCGAAAGGCTTGCGCTTGTAATAGCGCTTTCGGTTCAGCTTGATATGAAATACACAAGGCTCTACGGATTCATTTCAAACGAGCCTTCGCAGCAGTATCCGACCCTCGGTGTGTTTGTTGCTTTATACGAAACCTTTATTAAAAAAGGAACCAACGATGCAATAAACACTTTGGCGGATGAAAACAAAGCATTCAGGATGCTCTGCCTTGACAGACAGGCAACATCCGATACAAAAAAGCCGTTTTTGCATCTTCCGCTTGTGCTTCATCCCACACTCCTTTCCTATATCACGGGAGATTTTACGGAGGATAAAAATATCGATAACACGGGTCTTCCGGAGTCATATAAAAAGGCGGCAAAAATGCTCTCCGGCATTAAGGAAGAAGGCACAAGGATATACATAGAATGTGACGATCCGGAGGATGTTGTTCCCCTCCTTTACAAAGCGG
This sequence comes from Lachnospiraceae bacterium, assembly GCA_017418645.1. GTDB lineage: Bacteria > Bacillota > Clostridia > Lachnospirales > Lachnospiraceae > FD2005. Next base: position 2,614 of record JAFOND010000128.1, read on the forward strand.
ACGAAAAAGAATTAAATCTTATAGATTTCGATGAACTTGCATTAAAAGACGAAGGCATTGATATTTTAAAACTCCAGGGACATCTTATCCGCGCGGTATTAAACGACGGAAGGATCCTTATCCGGATAGCGGACATTGAAAAACTTTTGGCGAACAAAAATGAATTAAAGAGATTTCCGGTTGTATACATCTTCGGAAAAGAGAAGATGCCTTCCGAACTTTTACATACGGACTTTTGTACAATGCCGAAAAAACTTGTTCTTCCGGATGCGGAAGAGAGGCTTTATATATGGAAGAGCCTGATAAAGGAAGAGAATTTAAAACTTTCTTCGGATATATCCGTGGATGCTCTTGCGGATACATACGGCTTTTCCTATTCAAGAATAAAGAAGATCGTTAAACAGGCAGCGCTGTTTGTTAAAACGGAAAAACTGGATTGCATTGAACGAAAAGAGCTTTTAAAGGTGATCTTCAGGTTTAACGAGGCGAACTTTAAGGGGCTTGCAACGGAAGTTCATACGTCATATGTCTGGGACGATATCGAGATGGCGGCAAGCCAGAGAAAGAGACTTCTGGTTGCCTGCGATCGCTATAGATACAGAGACCGTATCGACGAGAAATACGGTGTGGCAAAGAGAAACGCATACGGAAACGGAGTGTCCGTTCTTATGTACGGGGCACCGGGAACCGGAAAAACAATGGCGGCACAGGTTGTGGCAAATGAACTGGGACTTCCGCTGTACAGAGTGGATGTTTCGCAGATCTTTTCAAAATACATCGGCGAAACGGAAAAGAACCTGGGCCAGATCTTTGAAGAAGCAAAGAAGGCAAACGTAATACTGTTTTTCGACGAAGCGGATGCACTCTTTACAAAACGAACGGAAGTCGGGGATTCAAACGACCGCTATGCAAACGCGGAAACGGCCTATCTTCTTCAAAAGATAGAAGAACATAACGGAATGACGATCCTTGCAACAAACCTTTATCACAATTTTGATTCGGCATTTGTTCGAAGGATAACATACGTTGTACATATTGACAGCCCGGATGAAGACACAAGAATGAGGCTCTGGAAAAACACCCTTCCGGAAACCTGCAAATTTGCAAGGGATGTGGACTTTGAATTCCTTGCGGAAGGCTTTGAAATCTCGGGCAGCAACATAAAATCCATACTCCAGACCGCTGCATACATGGCGGGCGCAAGGGATTTCGGAGGCGGAAAGGAAAAGGAAGCAAAGATAACGATGGAAGATATTGTTGTTTCCTTAAGATACGAACTTGAAAAACTCGGAAGAATAATCGATTCAACGGATTTTAAGAATTACGGGGTATACCTTTGAAGAGAGAGTATGAAGAGGAAAAATGGAAAGAGGGCTTAAGCGCTTCGGAAGCCAAATCTCTTGAAGAGGAGACGGAACTTTCGGAAGACGTCGATGAAGAGTTCCACACGGATGACGAAAAGCAGTCAAAGACCGCGGGGGACGACTGGATGTATATCGACGACGGCTTTGACGCGGAACTTGAGCAATACGAAAAGGCCGGAAAGAAGCCCAATGATAAGCTTACCGATATCCAGAATGCCCTCTCGACATGGCGGACGGCCCTTTCAAACAACAACGTTCTGGACGATATGCTGACGGAGAGTCAGGACGTTCCGACAGCCACGGCATACGGAAATCTTATAAAACTTATCGATGATTATGACAACGATTCGAGTGCATGGACCCTGGAAAGCAAAGGTGTTAAGGCGAGTCTTATGAAGCTTAAGAGCGTTGCCACCCGCCTTAACGAAACCATGATGAAGGCCGCTGCGGAAACATATTCGGACATTGACGAAAAAGTTACATATAAAGATCTTACGGATATCGCGGAAGATCC
>JAFOND010000015.1 GCA_017418645.1 Lachnospiraceae bacterium
TCAAACTCTCATGTTAAATGTTAAAGGATTCGTAAATCCTTTGAGTTCTTTTCCCAATTACTCAATCTGAAAACTAACGTTTTCCTTGATTTCTTGGATTGTTCTTTTTGAATAAAATTAAAAGAATCTTTCAAGGTTGTCTTACTGTTCAGTTATCAATGTCCGTTGTGTTTTGTTTTTGCTGTCTCACGCGACAGCTTGTCTATAATATCACTTAGATATTAACTTGTCAACAACTTTTTTGAAAAAATTTTATTTTTTTTATTTTCTCAAAAAAGTGAGCGGAGAAGGAGGGATTTGAACCCTCGCGCCGCTATTAACGACCTGCACCCTTTCCAGGGGTGTCCCTTCGGCCAGCTTGGGTACTTCTCCACGTCGCGATGGACTTCGCTGGCGTCGTATCACGTATACGTGATACTCGTAACGCTTCGTCATCGCTCCTCTTCAGAAAAAATCTTCGATTTTTTCTGTTGGCGGGCTTCGCCCCGAAGAGGTTCATACCAACTGTACGATTGTATCTACATTATTGGATTTTAATACGCCTCAAAGAGGCGCGTGCAGATAATATATCACGTTGAGGTTTTAATTTCAATACCAAATTTAAGAAATTTTAAAAAAAGATTTGCCTTATTGTATTTTATGTGGTAATATATCATTCGCGCGTGAAAAAGCGCAGTCGATGCAGAGGTATCGAAGTGGTCATAACGAGGCGGTCTTGAAAACCGTTTGTCCGAAAGGGCGCGTGGGTTCGAATCCCACCCTCTGCGTAAAAAAGAACTCCGAAAGATCGGAGTTCTTTTTCATTTCTTTAATATATCTTCCGCCAGTATCATATCGTCCGGAGTTGTTATCTTTATGTTCGTGTAATCGCCGAGGGTCATATGGACCGGCATTTCCGAGAATGTTTCCATCACCATGGCATCATCCGTTATTATCTTTCTCTCTTCATAGGGAAGGCTGTCCATCATCCTGTCATATGCATCCCATATCGCATCCGTTTCAAAGCACTGGGGTGTCTGGACTATCCAGACCTTCGATCGGTCCGGTGTCTCGGAAACCGTTCCGAAGTCGTTTACGATCTTTACCGTATCCTTTGAGGGAACCCCCGCAACCGCAGAGCCGTATGTCACCACATCCTCCATACATCTTTTAATAACCTCTTCCGTTATAAGCGCTCTTGCGCCGTCATGTATGAGGATATAATCCGTGTCCGTTTCCGATAATGCGGCGTAAACGGAATCGTATCTTTCCTCTCCGCCTTCTATAATAGAAGTAACCTTATCAAAACCGTACTTTAAAACGATCTCTTTTTCGCAATATGAAACGTCGCCTTTGGGAACAACGAGAACAATCTCGTCAACGGGGCTTTCCTGAAATGTTTTTAATGAATAATAAAGAAGCGGCTTCTTATTAAGAAGAAGATATTGTTTTTTTGTCTTGCCGCCCATGCGTTTTCCGGAACCTCCGGCAAGCACAACGGCGGTAAATGATTTCTTCCTCATATATTATCTTTCTCCGAGAGCAAGGGCCGGTACGGCATTAAGATCCCAGCCGTCTCTTCTTCCGGCAATATATTCGTAATAAGCTGCCGCGCCGATCATGGCCGCATTGTCCGTACAGAGTATGGGCGAAGGTCTGTAGAACTTAACGCCCTTCCGATCACACATCTCTTCCATGGAAGCACGTAGCGCGCCGTTAGATGCAACACCTCCCGCGATGGCAAACTCAGACACACCGAAGGAATCGATGGCATGCTCGGCATGATCGGTCAGTACATCCACAACAGCCTTCTGGAACGAAGCCGCAAGATCCGCCGGATCCACGGTCTCTCCCTTCATACCTGCTTTGTTGATATAATTAAGAACCGCGGACTTTAATCCGCTGAAAGAAAAATCATATTCGGATCCTCCCACCTTTGCTCGGGGAAGATCGATGGCATCCGGATTTCCCAGGGTCGCCTTCTTTTCTATCTTCGGTCCGCCCGGATATCCAAGGCCGATGGTCCTTGCCACCTTATCAAAGGCTTCACCGGCTGCATCATCCACCGTGCGTCCCAGGATCTCATACTTTCCGTAGTCGAGAACACGCACAAGATGTGTATGTCCGCCGGACACCACAAGACATAAAAAGGGCGGTTCAAGATCTTTGTTTTCTATATAATTGGCAGAGATATGTCCTTCGATATGATGAACTCCGATAAGCGGAAGGTTCGCGGCATAGGCAATTCCCTTCGCTTCCGACACGCCCACAAGAAGAGCCCCCACAAGACCGGGGCCGTATGTTACGGCGATCGCGTCCATGTCGGAAAGAGTCATCTTTGCTTCGTCAAGCGCCTGACGGATGACCTGGTTTATTCTTTCCGTATGTTTTCTTGATGCTATTTCGGGAACAACCCCGCCGTACAATGTATGAAGCGGGATCTGCGTTGATATGATATTAGACCTTACATCCCTACCGTTAACAACAACCGCGGCAGAAGTTTCGTCGCATGATGTTTCTATTGCAAGTATTTTTATTTCTTTATCAGTTGAAGTCATCCTCATCTCCCTGTGTAAGGCGGTATGTAAGTATCTTCCAATGACCTTCGTCATCTTTTCTCAAACAGAATTCCTGGTATGTCTTAAAAAGATCGTTTCCTTCTTTTTGGAAATAATATGCGGTAACATATGCTACCTCATCTCCGTTTACGATGGCGTAGCGTACATCGTTACTGCTGCAGACCTTAGATGTTCTTATACTCTGTTCCCTTGCCGCAAAAGCATCTATGTCTCTCTTAAGATTATCGTAGAACACATCCTCCGGATTATAAGAAAGAAGTTCGTCATCAAGAAGTCTTCTCTGCTGCGATGCCATTTCATGGATCTGCTCATCACTGTGCGTGTTCGCATAATACTCGGTGATGATCCTGTTGTACCATTTAACCACCTCTCTCGGTGTCATGGGGTAGTCGTTAACAAGATCCTTTTCCGTGATCCTTTCCACTTCGGAGAGCATGACGGCTTCTTCCGCCTCTGAACGGGAGGATTGCCTGTCAAGGTAAAAGTAATATGCAATTATGAGCATGGCCGCCATTATGACAACGAGGCCTATGCGTACTGCATTTTTCATACCTGCTCCTCTTCCTCTTCAAAGTTTAGTTCAACGAACTTTCCGTCTTTTCCGAGGTACGTCTCCTTAAAGATCTTCCTTGTTCCTTCCACGTTAAAATCCGGTCCGAACATCGACGGTGAAAAATGTGTAAGCCAGAGTTCTTTGACGTTCGCCTTCTTTGCCATCTCTGCCGCCTCAAAAAAGGTCATGTGTTTCTTTTCCCTTGCTTTCTTTTCGTCTTCCGGGTTTGAATACATACCTTCACACACGAAAAGATCAGAGTCCTTTGCCGCCGCTACAATTTCTTCCGTCGGTCTGGAATCTGTGCAATAAGTAACCTTTAATCCTTTTCGTTCCGGACCCATAACCATGTCCGGCGTATATGTTTTTCCGTCAAGTGTTACCGTCTCCCCTTTTTGAAGCGGGTTCCAGCACTTAAGCGGTATTTCTTTTTCTTTTGCAGCCTCAGCGTTAAACCTTCCCGCACGTTTTATCTCTATGGAATAACCGTAGCAGGGCACATTATGTTTAACTTTGTATGCATGTATATTATAACCGTTTTTCTCAAAAAATTCATCTGTTTCGTGAAGTTCCTTATAACTTACTCTAAAAGGAAGTTCCGGACATATAACACGAAGCGAATTCACAACCCGTGCAAGTCCCTTCGGTCCCACAATAAGGAGTTCTTCCGTTCTGTCGGCGTTTCCCATGGATAAAAGGAGCCCGGGAAGCCCGCTGATATGATCCGCATGAAAATGCGTGATAAGAATTATATCTATCGGGTTCGACGAAAAGCCCGCCTCGCGGAGCGCGATCTGGGTTCCTTCTCCGCAGTCGATAAGAAGACTGCTGCCGTTATATCTTGTAAGGAGCGATGTAAGCCATCTTTTCGGCAGGGGCATCATTCCCGACGTCCCCAAAAGACAAACATCAAGCATTTAATTTTTTTCCTCTCTAACCATTATATACGCATCTTCATCCGGATCTTTATAAAAATTCTTTCTGGTATTCACTGTCCGGAATCCGTATTTTTTATATATGTTTATTGCCGCTTCATTTGAAACGCGGACTTCAAGCGCGGTTTTTTTAATGTTAAGTTCCGAAAGCCTTTTAAAATATTCTTCCAAAAGACGCTTTCCCGCGCCGCGGCCCTTTGATTCATTCGCTATTGCAAAAGTATCGATCTCCGATTCGCCGCCTTCCGGAAAACTCTCTCCGGCGTATGTGGTTAAAATATGTCCGATGATCTCATCCCCGTTTTCACTGTCCAGGATCACAAGAGAAAGAGTATGTTCCGAAAGAATAAAACCTTCTATGTTATCTTTGCTCCACGGATCGCTGAAATTCTCTTCCTCGATGGAAGCAATTACCGTAGAATCTTCCGGCTTTGCGTCACGTACCGAAAACACCTATTCCTTACCTTCCCGTTCGTTTCTTTCTCTCTCCGCCTGTGAAAGACGAAGGTAGTCTATCTTAAGCGAATCCGCGCTCTCAGTTTTTCCTTCTTTAAAATATACTCCTCCAAGTGCTGCCACGGATGATGCCCGCTGTTTGTTAAGGTTTGCCGGAGCAAAGGAAAAGGGCGCGCGGCTATTCTTTCTTATATAATCTTCGTATACCGGAACGCCGTCCCCAAGGAAGGTAACATCCGATCCGAACCGGTTTATCTTTTCAACGAGCTCGTCGATTCCTATGGCGCACTGCATAAGAACGGTTTCCATATGGAATTCGTCCTTAAGCTTTACGAAACGATATAATCCGGTGTATACTTGATCACGTCTTGCATCCATAATGGGGCATACAAGATTCGTCATTCCCCAAAGGTTATACGCGAGAGCATCCAGAGTGGGCACACCGATGACCGGCTTGTTAAGCGCAAGCCCCATTCCTTTAACCGTAGCGCAGCCTATACGAAGTCCCGTAAAGCTTCCCGGCCCCTTCGAAACCGCAATGGCATCCAGAGTGTTAAGATCCAGAGATAATCTCTTTGCCAGATCGTCCACCATGGGAAGCAGGGTTTCGGAATGTGTTTTCTCATAATTTACCGTATATTCGCCGAGAAGATTGTCATCCTCCGTCACCGCAACGGATGCAACAAGTCCCGAACTGTCAATTCCAAGTATTTTCATTTTGAAATGATCACCTTTCGATAATCGGTTCCTTTTTCATAATCTTTTTCTATGGTTATGTTTGTCGAATACTTCGGCAGGAGTTCTTTAATGTTGTCCGCCCATTCTATAAGGCTGACGCCGTCCCCGCGGATGTACTCGTCAAAACCGACTTCCAACATCTCGTCCGGCTCTTCTATCCTGTAAACGTCAAAGTGATAGAAAGGGAGCCTTCCTTTATTATATTCGCAGACAATGGTAAATGTGGGACTCACGATTATGTCCTCTATTCCGAGTCCCTTTGCCATGCCTTTCGAAAAAACCGTCTTTCCGACTCCGAGGTCTCCGTTCAATGCAAAAACATCGCCGTGTTTTGCCTCTTCCCCCATCTTCTTTCCGAGTTCGGTCATTTCTTCCGGGGAATAAACTTCAATAATTTCTTCCATTATGTCACCACTTGATCTTTAGTCTGTGCTCCGGAAGGTTTTCGCGGAACACCTTTATTATGTCATCCTCTTTGCCCGTAATAAATTGTCTGGGAATGATGTACGCACTCTTCATGTTGGAATACACAAGAAGAAGATCTTTTTTTGTAACAACTTTATACACCAGGTCCCAGGTCATATCCGCCTCTTCTTCGTTAACCTTGATGTGGACGCCTTTATTCGTAACCGTATATTCCATCTCGCTGGAGAGGATCTCGTTCTTAATGCTGTTCTTCGCACGGAATTTCAATGCAAAGGGAAGATAAAAAAAGAAGAGGATTCCCAGTATGATATATGCGATGGGATATATCCCTTCAAGCTTTCCGATTGTAAATATTCCCGCAGCGATACCGATGATACCGAACACGATGGATATCACACCCTGCGAAGACGTATACGCATTGTAAAGATAAAAATTAAAAAGATCCTGTTCCGTTAATTTGCTTTTGAATTTTATTTCGTCCATTATTTTTCCGCCTTCATTGAAAGTGAGATCCTTCCGCGAGCCTCGTCAACGGAAAGTACCCTGACTTCCACTATGTCTCCGACTTTAACTATGTCCGTAACTTCATTTACATATGAATCCGAAAGCTCCGATATATGAACAAGTCCGTCTTCATGCACGCCGATGTCTACGAAAGCTCCGAATGTCATTATGTTTCTGACCGTGCCTTTAAGGTGCATGCCCGGCTTTAAGTCCTTCATCTCAAGAACATCGCTCTTTAAAATTGGAGCGGGCATTTCCTCTCGGGGATCCCTGCCCGGTTTTTTTAGTTCTTCTATTATTTCTTTTAAAGTATATTCGCCGATTCCCAGCTCTTCCGAGGTCTTCTTTAAATCCTTAACGTTTTTAACGCCGATCTCGTTTATCTTTCTTGCGGCATCATAACTCTCCGGATGAACCGCTGTGGCATCCAAAGGTTCCTCGCCGTCCGAGATGCGAAGGAAGCCTGCGCACTGTTCAAAAGCCTTGGGTCCCAGCTTCTCCACTTTTAACAGTTCTTTTCTGTTCTTAAACCTTCCGTTCTTTTCACGATAAGAAACAATATTCTTTGCGATTGTCTTATTAACTCCCGCAATGTGCGAAAGCAGTGAAAACGAGGCAGTGTTAAGATCCACGCCGACTTTGTTTACGGAATCTTCAACCACGCCGTCCAGCGCCTCGGATAGCTTTTTCTGGTTCATATCATGCTGATACTGTCCGATACCGAGGGACTTCGGATCTATCTTTACAAGTTCCGCCAAGGGATCCTGCAGCCTTCTTGCAATGGATGCCGCGCTTCTCTGTCCCACGTCGAAATTCGGAAACTCTTCCGTTGCAAGGACGCTTGCGGAATATACGGATGCCCCCGCTTCGGAAACTATGGCATAGGATACGTTCCTGTCCGTCTCTTTTATGATCTCGGATATGACCTTTTCCGATTCTCTCGATGCGGTTCCGTTTCCCAGTGATATAAGTGAAACGTTATATTTCTTTATAAGATCCTTAACGTCTTTCTTTGCTTCTTCAACTTTGTTCTGGGGCGGTGTGGGAAATACAACCTTTGTATCAAGCACCTTTCCCGTAGGATCGCAGATTGCAAGTTTGCATCCCGTCCTGAATGCCGGGTCCCAGCCAAGGACCGTTCTTCCGGTTATGGGCGGCGATAAAAGAAGCTGCTTTAGATTTACTTTGAACACGGAGATCGCGTTGTCTTCCGCTTTTTCGGTAAGTTCCGCGCGAACTTCTCTCTCAATGGACGGCGCGATAAGTCTTTTATAACTGTCGTCGCAGGCAACGGTCAGATATTCTTTTGTATATGAATTATCGTTTACTTCGTTCTTATAAAGATAGTTAAGGATCTCTTCTTCCGGAGCATCGATATGCACGGATAAAAACTTCTCTTTTTCACCGCGGTTTACGGCAAGGATCCTATGTCCCGGAATTTTCTTAAGACTCTCCGCATATTCATAATAGTTTTCATATACGGACTGCGCTTCCTTATCCTTTGCCTCGCTTACAAGAGTTCCTTTTTCAAATGTTATCTTTCTTATGTATGTTCTGTAATCCGCAATATCGGAAATATCTTCCGCGATAATATCCAGCGCGCCGTTTATGGCGTCATCGACTGTATTGACTTCCTTCTCGGGATCGATAAACTTTTCTGCCGCAGCTTTTATGTCTTCCTTCGTATCCGGATTCTTTATAAGCTCGGCCAAAGAAAGAAGACCTCTTTCCTTTGCCATGGTTGCGCGGGTACGTTTCTTCGGCTTATAAGGTCTGTAAAGATCTTCCACAGCCACAAGCGTCTGTGCGTTTTGTATTGCAAGCTTTAATTCTTCCGTAAGCGCCCCCTGCTCTTCAATTGAAGAAAGAACTGTTTCCTTCCTTTCTTCCAGATTACGAAGGTATGTTAAACGCTCAAAAAGAAGGCGGAGTTCCTCATCGTTAAGACCGCCTGTCTTTTCTTTTCTGTATCTTGCAATAAAAGGTATGGTGTTTCCGTCGTCGATAAGTTCTACGGCGGCTTTGACTTTTGACTCCTTAAGATTTAATTCCTCTGATATCTTTTGTACAACGTCCATGTTCATTAATTACCGTCAGACGGTAAAGTCCTCCTTGTTACCGTGTCTTCCGGGAGTGTTAAAGCCTGTATTCTTGTTTTCGGAATCGCCGTTCTTTCCTGCGCCCGTTGCTTCAACCTTTCCCTTATCGTCATCCTTATTATTATCATCCTTGGGATACTGGATAACCGTATCCGTTACTCCGCCCGAAACATAGGATCTTCCGCACTCCGGACAGATAGCCGTATGAAGGGTAACTCCCGCGTGGATAACCTTGCCGCCTTTTTCCGCAGCTTTTTTATATGCGTTTGAAACATGTTCCTGCTCATGTCCGCGGACCCGTGCTCCGGCTTCGTTCGGATCAATGTGAGCAGCAGCTTTAAAGGAAACGTTCTCGTCCGAGCCGTCCTTATATTTTCTGTTCTTACATGTTTCGCAGTCTTCGGGGGATGATTTTCTTCCGGCTTTCTTTACCTTATCGGGATCTGACGCAGCGGAAACAGAGGTGCCTTCAGCACCGTTGGCTCCGTAAACACCGGCATTATTCTTATAATCTTCGTATCCGAAGAGACCTCCGGAGAATCCGATTCCAATAGCCATAGCATCACTCCCTTAAAAAGACAAAATTGTGTGTGTAAATTGTCCTTAAAATGATATATACTAAACGATGATCTATCGAATGGTATAGTTATTGTAATTATACAAGGAAAATCGAAAACTTACAACCATGAAACCATCTTTTTTTAAACTGTTAACCGCATATTTTAAAGCAGGCTTTCCGTGCATCTTTCATTACCTTACCGGGTATTACTGTCCCGGCTGCGGAGGCACACGTGCGCTTATTGCGCTTTTGCACGGAAGGATCTTAACATCCCTTCGTTATAACCCGCTTACCATATACTTTATCTTTCTTTTCGGCTATCTCATTTTCAACGGGATAAAGAAAAGAAAAAACAACCCGAACGTTCTCTGGCTCGGGTTGTTCATACTCATAGTTAATTTTATTGTAAAAAATGTATTCCTTTATTTCGGAGTGGATCTTTTGTATTAATCTTCTTCCGTCTTTGCCCAGCCGAAGGAATAGCGGACTGCTTTTTCCCAGCCCTTTCTCTTTGTCTCTCTTTCCTTCGGATCGATGGAAGGAGTAAATACCTTATCAAGCTGAACGTTCTTTACAACTTCTTCCTTTGAATCCCAATAACCAACCGCAAGTCCCGCAAGGTATGCCGCGCCGAGAGCCGTGGACTCAACACAGACCGGTCTGTTTACCGGACGGTCAAGCATGTCTGCCTGGAACTGCATAAGGAAGTTGTTTGCGGAAGCACCACCGTCAACACGGAGGGTTCTTAAATCTATTCCCGAATCCGCTTTCATTGCATCGATTACATCGCAGACCTGATATGCGATGGATTCCAGCGTTGCGCGGATAATGTGGTTCTTGTTAGTTCCTCTTGTGATACCGACAATGGTTCCTCTTGCATACTGATCCCAGTGGGGCGCACCGAGTCCCGTAAAGGCGGGAACAACATATGTACCGTGTGTTCCGTTTACGCGGGATGCAAAGTATTCCGTCTCTTCGGCGGAATCGATAAGTCTCATTCCGTCACGAAGCCACTGGATTGCTGCGCCGGCAACGAAGATCGAACCTTCGAGAGCGTAGTTTACTTTTCCGTCCAGTCCCCATGCTATTGTTGTAAGAAGGCCGTTCTTTGAGAATACCGGTTTCTCTCCCGTGTTCATAAGAAGGAAGCAGCCTGTTCCGTATGTATTCTTAGCCTCTCCTTCGGAGAAACATGTCTGTCCGAAAAGAGCTGCCTGCTGGTCGCCCGCAGCGCCTGCGATGGGAATCTCCGCTCCGAAATAACTGGAGTCTGCATTTCCGTATACACAACTTGAAGGCTTTGCTTCCGGAAGCATGCTTTCGGGAATGGTAAGCTCCTTTAAGATGTCCTTATCCCACTCAAGTGTGTTTATGTTAAAGAGCATAGTTCTTGCGGCATTTGAATAGTCCGTAACATGAACTCTGCCCTTTGTGAGCTTCCAAATGAGCCAGGTCTCAACCGTTCCGAAAACAAGTTTTCCCGCGTCAGCCTTTTCTCTTGCGAAAGGCACGTTATCAAGGATCCATTTGATCTTTGTTGCGGAAAAATATGCATCGATAAGAAGACCCGTCTTCTGTCTTATCTCTTCCGTAAGACCTTTCTTCTTAAGTTCGTCCGCCATCTCGGAAGTTCTTCGGCACTGCCAAACGATTGCATTATAAACGGGCTCGCCTGTTTCACGGTCCCATACTATAACGGTTTCACGCTGGTTGGTGATACCGATTCCGGCAATATCCTGTGCGGTCGCGCCGATGGTTGCCATTGCTTCCGTTGCAACGGAAAGCTGTGACGCCCAGATTTCGTTCGCATTGTGTTCAACCCAGCCTGGATTCGGAAAATACTGTCTGAATTCCTTCTGTGCCATTGAGCATACATTTCCTTCTTTATCGAAAAGTATGCAGCGGTTACTTGTTGTTCCGGCGTCCAGCGCCATAATGTACTTGCTCATTTTTGGTTTCCCCCTCTTAACCCAATCTTATAACCTGTAAAAGTTCGGAAAGCTTTGCTTTCTTCTCCGTGAAGATGTCTTCTTCAAGCGTTCCGGTTATGAATCCGTTTTCGCCTGCGATCCCCGCATCGACAAAGTTAACATCTCCGAAGATCTCTTTGATCTTTTCCTTGTCGTCCTTTGCTCGGACAAAATATTCATTCTTCTGTTTGCTGGCATCCGCAAGATTAAGCTTTTCTTTCTTCCAGCGGATCTTTATGTTTATTCCTTCATGCTTTGCCATGTCGCAAAGGTCCGCAACCACCGCGCTGGCCGTGGGAAGTGATCCCGCGCCGGAGCCCGTGAACATTGCATAGCCCAACATATTTCCCTTAACAAGAACGGCGTTTAAAACTCCATCGATATGATACAGCGTGTTGTCCGTGGAAAGAAGATAGGGCGCAACCCGGGCAACATATGTATCCCCTTCTTTCTTGCTCCTTGCAAGAAGCTTTATGGTGCGACCCATTGCCTTTGCATACTTAATGTCTTCCGCGGTGATATGGCTTATGCCTTCCGTTTCTATATCTTCAAAATCAACCTGCTGCCCCGCAACAAGAGATGTTAAGATTGCAATCTTTCTGCAGGCATCATGGCCTTCGATGTCCGCTGTCGGGTCCTTCTCGGCAAAGCCGTTTGCCTGCGCTTCTTTCAACACATCATCAAACTGCGCACCCTCGTTCATCATCTTCGTGAGCATGTAGTTTGTCGTGCCGTTTACGATACCGGAGATCTCCTCCACAACATCACCCGTAAGGCAGGTGTTTATTGCGCGGATGATGGGTATTCCGCCGCCCACCGATGCTTCGAATTCAAAATTCACGTTATGATTTCTTGCAGTCTCGATAAGCTCAGCGCCCTTTGCCGCAACAAGAGCTTTGTTTGACGTTGTAACATGTTTTCCGGCCTCAAGCATGGCATTTACAAATGTGTATGCCGGCTCAACGCCTCCCATGGTTTCAACAACAAGACGGACTTCCGGATCTTCTGCAATGATCTTATAGTCCTTTATAAGTTTATCCTCTTCCGGATCTCCCGGAAAGTCGCGAAGATCAAGAACATATTTAAGTTCGATCTCCTCACCCACCGTAAATACTATACGGTCTTTGTTTTCTCTCAGGATCTTTGCGACACCGCTCCCTATTGTGCCGTATCCCATTATTGCTGCTTTCATATGTTTTTCCTTTCCGGTGTATTAATCGTCTTCACTGACATTTCTCTTCGGACATCCGAGGGACATCCATTTTAAATACGCATTCATAAAACTGTCAAGGTCTCCGTCCAAAACCGCGTTGGAATTTGATGTTTCCTCTCCGGTACGAAGGTCCTTTACCATTGTGTAAGGCTGGAGCACATAAGATCTTATCTGTGACCCCCATCCGATATCCATAACCTCTCCGCGGATCCCGGCTTCCTTCTTCCTGTTTTCCTCTTCCTTCAGGATAAGGAGCTTCGCCTTCAGCATCTGCATTGCCTTGTCCTTGTTCTGATGCTGAGATCGCTCGTTCTGGCACTGTACAACGATGCCCGTGGGGAAGTGCGTAATTCTTATGGCGGAACTTGTCTTATTGATGTGCTGTCCGCCGGCTCCTGATGATCGGTAAGTATCGATACGGATATCATCGTCCTTAACTTCTATATCAACATCTTCTTCTATATCCGGCATAACATCACAGGATGCAAAAGAAGTCTGTCTTTTTGCCTGTGCATTAAAAGGTGAAATACGGACCAGCCTGTGTATGCCGTGCTCGGAACGAAGCATTCCGTATGCGTTTTCACCGTTTATCTGGAAGGTCACGTTCTTGATCCCGGCTTCATCGCCTTCAAGGTAATCAAGTTCTTCAACCGTAAAGCCGTGACTTTCCGCCCAGCGCGTATACATTCTGTAAAGCATCTGTGTCCAGTCGCAGGCTTCCGTACCGCCCGCTCCGGGATGAAGGTTAACTATTGCGTTGCAGGAATCATGCTCTCCTGAAAGAAGGGTCTTCATGCGGATGCCTTCATAAGCCTTTTCAAGTTCCGCGAATGTGTCGATGGCTTCCTGCGCAATATCCGGATCCTCGTCTTCGTTTCCCATCTCTATGTATGTATAGATATCGTCACGCTTTTCGATAAGTCCGTTAAAGATCGCGATGTCATCCTTCAAGCTCTTAAGCTCTTTAGTCTTTCTTGTTGAGCTTTCCGGATCGTTCCAAAAGTCCGGCATCTCCATCTCTTTTTCAAGCTCGATTATCTTTCTTTCCTTGTTTTCAAGATCCAGAGCTTTCCTGAGTTCCTTCAAAGGATCTTCGTAATTATTTAGTTTTACTTTTAATTCATCAAGTTCTATCATTACTTCTTATTTCTTTCCTACCTTTGCGATCTCTTTCGTAAGAACCTCGATCGCTTTTTCAACCTGATTATCGTTTTCGAGACTGTATTTTTTATTTTCGTCCACAAGGTCAAAATCCATTTCGATATCCGGTGTAAGACCTTTTCCGTGTATCGCATTTCCCTTCGGAGTATAATACGTTTCCGTCGTTACCTTAAGCGCGCTTCCGTCCGTAAGCGGGATTATGGTCTGCACGATTCCCTTTCCGAAAGTCTGTTTACCGATAACGGTTGCCTTGTCATAATCCATCATGGCTCCGGTAAAGATCTCCGCAGCGGATGCGGTCTCTTCCGAAACAAGAATAACTATCGGAATGTCTGTCTTATGGGCTTCGTCCGATGTATAATCCGTTCTTTTTCCGTTCTTATCCAAAAGATACACAAGCGTTCCTTTCGGAAGAATTTCGTCAAGCATATCCGTTGCAACATCAACAAAGCCGCCGCCGTTCAAACGGAAATCCAGTATCATCGCCTGCATACCTTGGGATGTAAGGTCATCAACCGCCTTATCATAATCATCCTTAGTTGTGCCCATGAATTCATCGACACGGATATAGCCTATGTTGTTTTTAAGCATCTCGTATGTTACGGAGGTTATGGTCACAATGTCTCTTGTAACATCAACAGTCATCTTTTCCCCGTCACGTTCTATCTCAAGCTTGACCACCGTTCCCTCCGTTCCGCGGACATATGTGACGAATTCGTCAATGTCCATATTTTTTCCGTAGGTCCCGTCTGCGGAAAGGATCACGTCATATTCTTTAAGTCCCGCTTTCATGGCAGGAGAGTCATCGAATACCCTTATTATGGTAACTTCGTTTGTTTCTTTATCTTTTGCAAGAACTGCGCCGATGCCCGCATAGTTTCCGTCAGAATCTATCTTGTAATCGTCGTATTCTTTTTTGGTCATATACTCCGTGTAGGGATCTTCCGCGCTTTCGACAAGTCCTTTATAGATATATTCAACCTTGTCTTCGTCTTTGATCTCTTTGTAGTACTTCTCGTCCAGCATGGAGTTTAAAAGCACCAGCTTTTCCAGTTCCGCCGCATTAAGAACGCCTCCGGTTTTTCTTCCGGTATTCACGGCGATGATAATGCCTGCTATCATGCAGACAAAAAGACAGATGACAATCCCTGTTGCCACCCCTGCACCAAAGCTTTTTTTCTTTTTTTCCTTAGGTTGTTTTTCGCAAAGCGCACGCTCCGGATTTTGTTCCGGAGCGGCATATTGTTGTTGCATTTCGTCCATTTATTATCTGAACCGTCCTGTTATACTTTAAGATGCTTCTTAAGCGTAAATCTTGATCCAACATAACCGATACCGACACCGAGGATCAAAGATACCGGAAGGAGAACATGGAACACATCCTCAACCGGAACAAAGGACATCATCCTGCTTAAGAAAAGGAATCTGTCCGCAACGTACTGGATTATCCTGCTGTATAAAAGCCAAAGGATAATTAGCGGTATTATACTTCCTATGAGGCCGATGGTTATACCTTCAACGATAAACGGCGCTCTTACAAAAGAATCCTTTGCACCGATAAGCTTCATGATCGCGATCTCTTCGCGGCGCACCGATATACCGACCGTAACGGTGTTTGAAATAAGGAATACGGCAACGGCGATAAGGATCGCTATAACGCTCACGCTTATGTATGTTATAAGTCTGTTAAAGTCCGTAAGTGTCTTTGCCGCCACTTCTGAATGACGTACTTCGCGAACACCGTTTAACGACTCGAGGTACGAAACAAGTTCGGACTGCGCTGAAACGTCTTTAAGATATATTTCATAACTGTTTGCGCTGGCAAGAGGATTGTCGTCTCCGAAGGTTGCCGCAGCTTCCTCGTATCCGGCAAAATATTCCGCCTTGAATTCTTCCCAGGCTTCATCGGAAGATTTATATTTACACTCTTTTACTTCCGGACGCTTACTTATCTCGGAACCGATATTCTGTATCTCTTCTTCGGATATTCCTTCGTTAAAGAAAACCGTTACGGCAACGCCTTCTTCAATTTCATGGAGCATCTTCTGGAAGTTGGATCCTATGGAATAAAACAGTCCGAAAAGGAATATACATGCCGTCATCGTCGCTATGGATGCCAGCGAGAACATCTTGTTTCTCCAAATATTTTTAAGTCCCTGTTTTAAGTTGTAGATGAAGGTACTAAATTTCATCGTCTTCTCTCCTGTCTTCGTCGCTTAAAACCGAGCCCTTCTTTAATGTTATGACTCTTTTGTTCATTGCCTTTACGATTTCAAGGTTATGAGTTACAACCACGACAGTTGTTCCTCTTTCGTTTATCTCGTCAAGGAGTTTCATGATCTCCCATGCATTCCTGTTATCAAGATTTCCTGTAGGCTCGTCCGCAAGAAGGATCTTTGGCTCGTTTACAAGCGCTCTTGCTATAGCAACTCTCTGCTGCTCGCCACCCGAAAGGTTCTTCGGAAGGCTCTTGTACTTTCCGGCAAGGTTTACCATGGAAAGCATCATGGGAACCTTTCTTTTGATCTCCTTTGTCGGTGCTTCCACAACCTTCATTGCAAACGCAACGTTTTCATATACGTTTCTGTCCGGAAGAAGACGGAAATCCTGGAAAACGCATCCGATATTTCTTCTGAACTTCGGAATAAGTCTGTGATTTACCGAACGAAGGTCCCTTCCGTTTATTACGATTTTCCCCTGAGTAGGGCGAAGTTCCGCAAGGAGAAGTTTTATGAGGGTGGATTTACCGGAACCGGAATCTCCCGTTATGAACACGAATTCACCGGGGTTTATGTGGAGTGAAACATCGTTCAGCGCATCCACGCCCGTCTCGTATTTTTTACTGACATTTTCCATGCGTATCATATTGTCGGGTTCTCCTTTTATTATATATTACGGATTGTTCCGCGCTATGCGCTCTCACAATCCTCTCCTGCATTCACAATCCCGTGCGGCTTTGCCGCACTCCTTGCTCATGCAGGGGCGCGTCCCAAATACAGTTTTCTCCATTCGTGCAAGCACAATTCCGAAAACTGTACTTTGTCCGCTGTAATATCATATGTTGTCCTGCATATAATTCATATATTCTACAACCATAAGCGCGATCTTAAACGTTATGGCGTCTTCGAAGACGCGAAGGTCGAGGCCCGTGCTCTTCTGTAATTTGTCCAGCCTGTAAACAAGTGTATTTCTGTGGATATAAAGCTGGCGCGACGTCTCCGAAACATTGAGACTGTTCTCGAAGAACTTATTGATCGTCGTAAGCGTCTCTTCATCAAATTCGCTTGGAGATTTCTTCTCGAAGATCTCCTCTATGAACATCTTGCAAAGGGGTATCGGAAGCTGATAAATAAGGCGTCCGATTCCGAGCTGCGAATATGCGATAACATCACGGTCAGCAAAGAAGATCTTTCCTACGTCCAGTGCCATGCCGGCTTCCTTGTACGAACGGGAAACGCCCTTAAGATCCGCAACCTCCGTTCCGTAAGAAACACGGACTCTTCCTTTGTCCTTAAATGCATCAACTATAACCGCAGCTGTCTTTTCTATATCTTCCGTTGTTTCGTTCTGCAAGAGTTCCTTAACAACGATAATATTTCTTTCGTCAACGGCTGTAACAAAATCCTTCTTCTTTCCGCCGAATACGTTTCTTACGCGGTCCAGTTCGTCGCCGTCCTTGTCTTCTCCCGTCTCCACTATCATAACGACACGACGGGCTTCTATATCCACATGAAGCTTCTTTGCGCGGTTATATATATCCACGAGAAGAAGATTATCAAGCAGAAGGTTCTTGACAAAATTATCCTTATCGAACCGTTCCTTGTATGCAACCAAAAGCTGCTCCAGCTGGAATGCGGCGATCTTTCCTATTGTCGTAAGGTCATCCGCCTCTCCGCGCACAATAAGAATATATTCCGTTCTGCCTTCATCAATTACTTTAAAGAACTGCGCACCGCTGAGCACCTGGCTTTCCGCGGTTGATTCAAAAAACGCAACCGCCTCCGATGAGTATTCTTTTGCTTCGGGAAATGTTGAAACCGCAATACCCCCATCCGGATCCAAGACCGCGAAGTCCATTTTTGTCATCTGTGAAAGGCTGTCAACAGTCTTTTGCAGTGTTTGGTTTGATATCATAGGCTCCCCCCATTGTTACTAAGACTTTCTACGAAAGCATATTGCCTCACACGCGATGCATATGCCCTCGTACGGAAAACACTTTCATAACATTTTAGTACATTTTACCAAAAAAATAAAGCCTTGTTTGGTTTATTTTTGCATCAATAATGTGGATAACTTATCCATATCATTGTGGATAAAGTGGATTATTTCGTGAATAACTGTATTTTAAAGGTTTTTATCAAATAAGAAAACGATTTCGCTGTGTATAAAATACAGAGCGAAATCGTCCCCTTATTTTATCATTATTTCCTTCTCTAAATTCTTATTAGAATACACGGCGAACCGCAAGGATATTTCTGTAGTTTACGTTACCGTAGGTGATACCTGTTCTCGGGTTACTTGCATGAACGATTGTACCGTTGCCTGCATAGATTGCAACGTGTCCGCTGTAGCAAACGATATCGCCCGGCTGCATTTCATCAACGGATACTCCGTATCCTACTCCTCTGTCTGCTGAAGAGCTGTGGGGAAGTGATACTCCGAATGCACCGTAAACGCTCATTACGAATCCCGAGCAGTCTGTTCCGTTTGTAAGTGAAGATCCGCCGTATACATACGGATTTCCAACGAACTGGCAAGCGTAGTTAACAACATCCTGTCCTGAACCGCCTGACGGAGCGCTGTATGATCTGCTGCTCTTTGAGGAAGAACCTGAAGATGCGGATGCGCTTGAAGATGAACTGCTTCTTGACGCCTGTCTTGCTGCTGCTCTTTCTGCAGCCTTGTTTGCCTCTATAGCCTTTGCAAGCTTCTTAACATTTTCTTCACGGATTCTTGCAGCTTCTTCTTCAAGTGTCTCGCCAACCGTGTACTTTGTATCTATTGTAATGAACTCGGTGGAAACAAAACCAACCGTTCCGTTCTTATCAACCTTAACCCAGCCCTGATCTGCCGTGGACTCATCAATAACGGAAAGATATGTGCCGTCTGATACGGCATCAAGTACTTCGCTCTCCGTGCTTGTTTCTTTTCTGATATAAAGAGTATCTGCATGAACGGTTGCTGTACGATATGAGTTAGCTGCAACCTCTGCCTGATCTGTTGTAATGAAATCTGACTTTACATATCCCGTGATGTTACCGGATGTGATACTATACCAGCCGTTCTCTTCTCCGTAGATTGTACATGCATTGTTTGAATAAAGTTTTCCGACCGGATCGGAATTCTCATCTGCTGCCGATCTTACGTTTACATATTCCTCAACCTTTGCGATACCGATTATCGGCTGTGCTGCTTCCGCTTCCGCTTCTGCCTGTGCCTCTGCCGCTGCGGTTACCGCAAGTTCCGTTTCTGCTACTTCTGTCTTTGCTGTTGCTACTATCTTTGCTACGCTCTTGGAAACGCCTGCAAAGCTTGTTCCTGTTTTTGACGCCGATGTGCTTGCTACAACTGCTTTTTCAACCCCTGCCGTTGCACTGCCCGCCGATACCGGAATACTTGCTGCCCCTACCATCATTGTTGCCGCGAGTGCAAGGCTTGCTGCCTGAATAGCTCTTTTGTTACGATTCATGATAAGAAAACCTCCCTACTTTTTCTTGTCATCCTGTTAAAGTGTGTGTTTTTATTTTCTAAATTGTTACGAAATTGTTACGAATTATTTCTGGAGTATTATAACAACCTATCTAATTTATGTCAACCGAATTTGTTAATTATTTCGCTTATTTTTCGTTTTTGTCACAAATGCCTGTATTTTCCAAAGTCCGCAACTTCATTTATGCATTATTTATAAGATATCTTTCCACGGATGTTATGGCGTTTGCGCCGTCCGCAGCGCTTGTTATCACCTGTCTGAGCTGCTTTGTGCGCACATCTCCGGCCGCGAACATTCCCGGAATGCTGGTTTCGCAGGTCTCGTCTGCGATGATATATCCGGCCTCATCCATCTTGGGAAGCCCTTCAATATTTGCGGTGTTCGGCATGATGCCCACTGCGATGAACACTCCGTCCACGCTGTACTTTGTCTCCTCGTTCGTGAATTTGTTAACCGTTGTAACATATTCGACTTTCTTATCTCCGCCGATTTCTTTCACAGTGGAATCCATAACGCATTCTATCTTTTCGTTGGCGCGGACCTGATCCTGAAGGACCTTTGCACCGCGGAATTCATCGCGCCTGTGTATAAGATAAACCTTTGATGATGTCCTTGCCAAAAAGATCGCGTCCTCCAGCGCAACATCGCCGCCGCCCACAACCGCGGTAACCTTTTCCTTAAAGAA
>JAFOND010000129.1 GCA_017418645.1 Lachnospiraceae bacterium
TCGTTTACCGTCTTATATGCTTTCGCATAATCAAGAGCGGTCTTTTCATATGTGTTTGAAGTCTCTGCGGCTTTCTTATCCGCCTGCGCGCTCTTTAAGGAATTAAGGATCGTCTTTAAGTTGTCGATGGTCGCATCCTGATCATATACGGCGGAGCCTTCCTCTCCGGAAGTCTTTGCATATGCCGCCAATGCGGAATATTCGGCCGTTGCCTTTTCGGATTTAACGTTAAGTCCCATTGCGGCAAGTGCACGAAGTCCGCCTTCATTGGAAGCCGTAAGGGAAAAGTCGTTATCCTTTCCGGAATTCTGTGCACTGACGAAAATTCTCTTGTTTGTTTCGTCATATGATGCACGGAGTCCGGCATCCTTTAACTTATTAACGAAGTCGTTAACGGTCATATCGCCCGTAACGTCGATATCCGTCGTCTTGTCTCCGTTTCCGACCGTAACCTTTCCTTCCTGAAATCCGTCAAGTTCGGAGAGCTTTGTGCTGCTCTTAACGTTTCCGTTGAACTTTGCGCCGGTAAGATATCCGGTTGCGGCAAGCTCCTTTATAACGAGCTTCTGTGTTCCGTTAACGGCGCTGGAAGAAGCGGTAACCTTTGCCTTTGTCGTATCGGAAGCGGTTGCCTTCTTCGTTGCATACGCGGAAGTAAAACGCAGGTTGCCGACCTTTGAATATAACGAATTGATCTGAGTGTTAACGCTCTTCCATGCATCCGTCTTCCATGCCAGCTTCTGCTGTGACTTCTTCTGTTTATCAACTTTTGTTTTGTAATTCATTACCAGCGCGGATACGAGAGACTCTGTATCCAGGCCGGAATTCATACCCGTTATTCTGATAGGCATAATATACCTCCCTTTCTGCGATGAAAAACGTTAACGTTTTTCGTCTACAAGGATGCCTGCCATTTCCCATGCCTTGGCAACAAGATCCAGCGTTTCTTCCGCGGGGATCTCTTTAACCACATCATGAGTCTCCTTATCCACGATCTTTATCGTGATACGGTTTGTCTTTTCGTGGATACCGAAAATAGCAGATGTATTGCTGACAGATTTATTGATCTTGTCAACGGCATCCCTAAGCGCTTCCTTACTCGCCTGTCCGGAAGCTTTCTCTTTTTCTTTATCTTTTTCTTTGTCCTGGGGAGTATTCTTCGTACCTTCTTCTACTCTGAATTCCTCTCTCGGGACGGATTCGGATCCGTCTACCGGTGCAACGGAAGGTACGGGTGCCTGAGCCGGCGCTACCGCGGGACTTCCTTGTACCGCATATGATCCTGCAACACTGTTAATAGCATCTACAGACATTTTCTACACCTCCTTGTGTCCTTTATATACTTTTCAACATTTAAACATAGAGATACGTCTACTATGTCTTTATTATCGGACGGGTATATTAAAAACTTTATACCCGTCCTTAAATTTTTTAAAAAAATTTTTTAAAGATTCTTAAGAGCGTCAAATCCGCCGCCGGACATCGCTGCTTTATTTTATTCCTGAATCTGGAGATAAATCTCTTTTCTGTATACCGGAACTTCCTTCGGAGCCGCGATTCCGACCTTGACCTGGTCTCCGCGGATCTCTAAGATCGTGATCTCCGTATCGTTATTTATAACAAGGGCCTCGCCCTTTTTTCTCGTTAATGCTAACATTCTTAACCCTCCGCTTCCTCTTTTGCTTTTTTCAGGATCTCATAAACCGGGAAGCGAACGTCAAGATCATCCTCGACAATAAGCTGTCCGCCCTTCATATTATCCGTGTTTATGATTATCGGAGCCTTTAAGTTTATACTCATCTTTGTGATGTCTTCCGGAACCTTTATGGTAACGAGAACATAAAGATTGTCTTCGTTAAGTTCTCCCAGCGGCTTTAAAAGATCATCGTTTATCGTGGGATCGTAATCCGCTATAACCGCATTCGGCATGATTACCGGCATTGCAAACTGCGGCTCGTCAAGAGACTGGAACCACATAATGGTATCCGGCTCTTCTTTTTCTTCGTCATAGATAAGAGTAAAGTTTTTAAGATCCGGAAAACCTATTATTCCCTTTTCCATATGAACGATCTTATCGTCCGCGATCTCTATCTCTCCGAAAAGTCTTGTATTCGTTTTCATAGATTTTTTAAACTCCCTTCCCCTGAATTAAACGTATAAGTGTTATTCCTATTTTAATTCAGATTTAAATGTAATTCAAGAGTGATATTTCTCCGAGTTTTCCCGCTGCCGTAAGGGATGCCTGATAAGCGGTGTATGAAGCGGTATACTTAAGGATGATGGAGGAAAGGTCCATATCGTCGTTCTTCGACTGGAGTTCCATAACCGTCTCCTGCTGGTTGTTCATACGCTCTTCCGTAAGTTCGAGCTGGTCCGCTTTACAGCCCACCTTTGTTATTGCAAGACTCATCTTTTCAAGATAATCGTCCGTCTTTCCGATGAATCTGGAATACATCTTCTGAAGGTTATCGTCGAAGTAATCCGCCTCTTTCTGGATTGCTTCCCGCCATTTGTTTAAATCTTTCTGGGACTGCTCGTCCGCATACTGTTCCATGCGGAGCATTGTGTCGATCTTCTCAAGCTTTGAATGCGCGTTTACGGAACTCGTTACGGCATCGATGGCATCCGTCATATCCTGATAAATATCCTGGTTAAAGATGTCGCAGGCCTCAAGGTTTATGGCCAGAGGCTGGTTGTTTGCGATGATGTATTCGATGTCATAGTTCTTTTCAAGCGGACGTCCGGCATCATCATAAAGGATATTTCCCGCCGCATCTTTTTCCGTCTTTGTGTATGTAATATGATTCGCAGCATTTATATCCGTCTTGTCAACGCAGTTATAATAATATTCGGGACGAAGCTCGCCTTTTTTGAATCCCGTCTTTTCGTATTCGATGTTTACGGCTGCATTTGCGGACTTAAGCTGTTCGGACACTTTTGATCCAAGGATGAGTTCGCCTGTCTCGCGGATGAGGACGATGCCGTTTTCCGCAACTGTTTTTCCGCCTGCTGCCGCTGCCCAGTCTGCCTCCGTCTCATATTCCGCAAATGTTGCTGCAGTTGTATTGTCCGGAAGATTTCCCGGGATCGCATGGTTCGTTGTCGCATCTTCTCCCGGAATATGATAAGAAAGCGTCACTGCCGTACTATCCAAAGAATCATAGGCAAGACGTATTCTGTTATAGGTCGTCTTTTCAATATCTTTTGCATTCTCCGGATGAGAGATAGCATCTCCCGTTGTGGGAGCTTCCGTTATTCCGTTATAATATCTGCACTCCTCAACAGTATTTGCAGCCATCAATGTCTGATGGATGGAATACTTCGTTGACGTTTCATCCGACTGAAATGTAAGATTCTTGTCCGTTCTGTATCCCGTAAATACGGTACGTCCCGCATAGTCCGCGTTGCCTTCCGCATATATCGCATCCTGAAGAGATTTAAGCTGTGTAAGGATGGCGTTGCGGTCGTCCTGTGTCAGCGTTCCGTTTGCGCCCTGATCAAGAAGCGTTCGGTATTTTGTTATCTCCGTACGCA
>JAFOND010000130.1 GCA_017418645.1 Lachnospiraceae bacterium
AACGTTCCCGAAAGCGAATATTTAACGGAGATGCGGGACAAAGGAAACGTTGTTGAGTTCGACGATCTCCATTCATATTTCTTTACGGATTCCGGAACCGTAAAATCCGTAGACGGCGTGAGCTTTGACGTGCCCATCGGAAAAACCATAGGGATCGTCGGTGAGTCCGGCTGCGGAAAATCCGTAACATCACTTTCCCTCATGCAGCTTTTACAGCGCCCCCAGGGACAGATCGTATCCGGATCCATCCGCTTAAACCGCGGAGAAAAATGTTATGACATTGCAAAGTGCCCGCAGGAGGTTATGCAGGATCTTCGCGGAAATGCAATATCCATGATCTTCCAGGAGCCGATGACATCCCTTAATCCCGTGTTCAGGATCGGGGATCAGGTTGACGAAGTGATCGCGCTTCATGAAGGCAAAGGAAAGTCCAAGGAAGAGATCAGAAAACAGACGATAGAATCCCTTGAACTTGTTGGAATAGCAAACGCGGAGGGCGTTGCGAACATGTATCCCCATGAGCTTTCCGGCGGTATGAGACAGCGTGTTATGATCGCCATGGCGCTTTCATGCAAGCCCAGAGTCATAATCGCGGACGAGCCCACAACGGCCCTCGATGTTACGATCCAGGCACAGATCCTTGATCTTTTGAGAAGTCTTAAGGACAAGACAAACGCATCCATCATGCTTATCACCCATGACCTGGGAGTTATTGCGGAGATGGCGGACTATGTTGTGGTAATGTATGCCGGACGAATCGTTGAAAAAGGAACGGCGGAAGAGATCTTCTATCATCCGTCACATCCATATACTCTCGGACTTATGGCATCAAAGCCGGTTGTAGGACGTGAGGTATCCGAACTTTACTCGATACCGGGAAAGGTACCGAACCCCGTAAACATGCCGGATTACTGCTATTTCAGAGACCGCTGCGAGATGCGTTTCAACTGTAACGGAAACTGTCCCTGCGACGGAGAATATCCGGGATTTGTTAAGCTTTCGGATACACATTACGTTAGCTGCTACAGATATTATGATGAATATAAAGAAGCCGCAAAGGAGAACGCGAACAGGATCCTTATGGAGACTGCCGAGTTTGCAAAGGCAGAAGGAACGGGGGTGAATTAAGATGACAGACACAAACGAAAAAAGCGAAAACATCCTCGAGGTAAAGGATCTTAAAAAATATTTCCCCATAAAGGGCGGTATCTTTAATACAACCGTGGGCTGGGTAAAGGCCGTAGACGGCGTTACTTTTAATCTTAAGCGCGGAACAACCATGGGACTTGTTGGTGAGTCCGGTTGCGGAAAGACAACAACGGGACGTACCGTTCTTCGTCTTAACGGAGAAAAAACCGCCGGTTCCGTTCTCTTTAACGGACAGGAAGTATATGATGTTTCTTCAAAAGATCTTCGTTCCTTAAGAACAAAGATGCAGATCATCTTCCAGGATCCGTTCTCATCCCTTTCGCCGAGACTTCCGGTTGGAGAGATAATCGGAGAAGCGGTCCGTGAACATAACCTTGTATCAAAGGACGAATTTGAGGATTATGTTGACCGGGTCATGGACGAATGCGGACTTCAGCCTTTCCATAAGACAAGATATCCCCACGAGTTTTCCGGCGGACAGAGACAGAGGATCTGTATTGCAAGAGCACTTGCACTTAACCCGGAATTCGTTGTCTGCGACGAGCCGGTATCGGCCCTGGACGTTTCAATCCAGGCGCAGATCATAAATCTATTGAACAAACTTCAGGAAGAGAGAAGCTTAAGTTATCTTTTCATAAGCCACGATCTTTCCGTAGTTGAACATATTTCGGATTCCGTCGGAGTTATGTATCTCGGAAATCTTGTTGAGTACGGTGATAAAAAGGATATCTTCAAGAATCCCCTTCATCCGTACACAAAGGCTCTCTTTTCCGCTATACCCGTACCGGATCCCAACGCAAAGATGGAACGAATCGTGCTTGAAGGATCGATACCTTCACCGGCTAATCCGCCGGAAGGCTGCAAGTTCCATACACGCTGTAAGTATTGCACGGAGAAGTGTAAGTGTGAGGCTCCCGTCCAGAAGGAGATCGAACCGGGACACTTTGTGGTTTGCCATTTGTATGATAAATAAAAAAGATTTCGAAGATGATAACCGCACGATTGCGGATATGAGCATGATAGAAAAACCGACGGTCGCAGGAATGATATTCGGCCGTCGGTTTGATGCTAAGAAAAAGAGGCTTCCCCTTGAGGGAAAGCTGTCGGCGGAGCC
The DNA here is from genome assembly GCA_017418645.1 of Lachnospiraceae bacterium. Classification (GTDB taxonomy): domain Bacteria; phylum Bacillota; class Clostridia; order Lachnospirales; family Lachnospiraceae; genus FD2005. Next base: position 2,264 of record JAFOND010000130.1, read on the forward strand.
GACTGATGAGGTGTCGGTGGATCCCGACACCCGCCGTGCAATGGTAGGCGGAGCGATGAAGGCCTCCCTTCTTATCGGGCTCGTATACCTTGTGGCTTTTGGCATCGCAATAGTGATAATGGTGCTTATATGGGTGCATTAGATCTATTTAAAACACGTGAAAAAAATGACCGCGAACAGAAGGCCGTGGCGGAATATCAAAAAGCAATAGACGAGATCCTTTCCCGGGAAGAAGACATAATAAAAACCGTGGACGAGAAAAAGAATCTGGGCTTTGCGGCAACGGAAACGGAATTTCTTTTATCGGATGTAAACAAACTTCTGAAAAA
>JAFOND010000131.1 GCA_017418645.1 Lachnospiraceae bacterium
ATATAATGACCGGCGAAAACAATACCATGGAAGTATATACATATGAGGACAGCAACGGTCCCAAGTTCACTCTTATCCAAACCATAAAGCTTCTTCATGAGGAATCGGAAAACGCATCCGCAACATGCTTCCATTTTGCAAATGACGAGAAGCATATATTTGTTTCCATCGATGCGATAAACGGATTCTCGATGCTGGAAAGAGATCCGGATACCGGCCTTCTTGCGCTTTTCGGAACAACGATGTCTTCCGGCGATTATCCGAAATCCCTGGGAATCCTTCCGGGAGATAAATATGTTGCGGTACTTAATCATGACAGCAACCAGATCCGTACGTTTGTGGTAAACTACGAAAAGTGCTACAGTCTGATGGTAAATCCGCCGGTAGAAGTGGATAAACCCAACTGTATAAAGATTCATAAGATAGTAGGATAATATAATGGCAGGATCAAGTTTCGGAAAAAACTTTGTTGTAACCACCTGGGGAGAGTCCCACGGAAAAGCGGTCGGCGCGGTTATAGACGGCTGCCCCGCGGGAATCGAACTTTCTGAAGAGGATATACAAAAGTATCTCGACAGGAGAAAACCCGGACAGTCGGATATGACAACCGCAAGAAAGGAAGATGATAAGGCAGAGATCCTTTCCGGTGTATTCGAGGGAAAAACAACGGGTACGCCCATCTCCGTAATGATAAGAAATTCCGACCAGCATTCGGCGGATTATTCGAATATTAAAGATGTTTATCGTCCCGGCCATGCGGACTACACATTCCAGAAGAAATACGGAATAAGGGATTATCGCGGCGGCGGAAGATCTTCGGGACGGGAGACCGTGGGACGTGTTATGGGAGGCGCGGTTGCGGCAAAGATCCTTTCGAGCCTCGGAATAAAGGCAACGGCATACACGCTTTCCGTGGGAGATATTAAGGCGGAAAACATCGATCTTTCAATGATCAACGAAAACCCGCTTTTTATGCCGGACAACGAAGCTGCTAAAAGAGCAGAGGAATATATAAGAGAATGCAGGGAGAATAACGATTCCGTGGGAGGCGTTATAGAATGCAGGATAACGGGAATGCCTGTTGGGATCGGGGAAACGGTTTTCGATAAACTGGATGCAAACCTTGCAAAAGCAATGCTTTCCATCGGAAGTGTTAAGGGATTTGAGATAGGTTCCGGCTTTGAAGCCGCAAAGAAAAACGGTTCGGAGAATAACGATCCCTTTTATGCGGATGAAGACGGAAACATAAATAAAAAGACAAACAATGCCGGCGGAGTCCTTGGCGGAATGTCCGACGGATCTGATATCGTTTTCAGGATCGCCGTAAAACCCACACCTTCCATCGCGAGAGAACAAAAGACCGTGGAGGAAAGTTACGGTCCGGATGGGAAGCCGGCTAAAAAGGCACAAGATTCGAAAATAGAGATAAAAGGCCGTCACGATCCGGTCATTATGCCCCGCGCCGTTGTTGTTGCGGAGTCCATGGCAATGATAACCATCGCGGATCTTCTTTTATCGGGCATGTCTTCAAGGATCGATTCGGTAGTCGAAAGATACACTGAGTAAAGGAAAATACATATGTACAAACTATTAAAAACAGAAGGCCGGGCAAAGCGCGGAGAATTCGAAACCGTTCACGGTACCGTGCAGACGCCGGTCTTTATGAATGTAGGGACCGTTGCGGCGATAAAGGGCGCGGTTTCCACGGAAGATCTTCATGAGATCGGAACACAGATAGAGCTTTCAAACACATATCATCTTCATGTAAGAACGGGAGACAAGCTTATAAAAGAGCTTGGCGGACTTCATAAATTCATGGTCTGGGACAGACCGATCCTTACGGATTCCGGCGGATTCCAGGTTTTTTCCCTTGCGGGACTTCGAAAGATAAAAGAAGAAGGCGTTACCTTTAATTCTCATATCGACGGAAGAAAGATCTTCATGGGGCCGGAAGAGAGTATGCAGATCCAGTCGAATCTTGGTTCAACCATCGCCATGGCCTTTGATGAGTGTCCACCCGCAAAAGCGGAGAGGAAGTATGTTGAGGATTCCGTGGCACGAACGGAGAGGTGGCTCCTCCGCTGCAAAAAAGAGATGGACCGCCTTAATTCACTGGAAGATACGGTAAACAAAAACCAGCTTCTTTTCGGCATAAATCAGGGCGCCGTTTATCCCGACATAAGGATCGAAAACGCAAAAAGAATATCGGAACTTGATCTTCCGGGTTATGCGGTGGGAGGTCTTGCCGTTGGGGAAACACATGAGGAGATGTATCACATCCTTGAAGAAACAGTGCCATATCTTCCGCAGAACAAGCCAACGTATCTTATGGGAGTCGGAACCCCCACAAACATTCTGGAAGCTGTTGAAAGGGGAATAGATTTCTTTGACTGCGTATATCCCAGCCGTAACGGAAGACACGGCCATGCATATACAAAGTTCGGAAAGATCAATCTTTTGAACCAAAAGTATGAAAAAGACATGCGCCCCATAGAAGAGGGCTGCAACTGTCCGGCCTGCAGAACCTATAGCCGCGCATATATCCGCCATCTTTTAAAGGCAAAGGAAATGCTTGGAATGCGCCTTATGGTGCTCCATAACCTGTATTTTTACAATCACCTCATGGAGGAAATCCGCGATGCGCTGGACGAAGGACGGTTTGCGGAATACAAAAAACAAAAGATAGAGGGTTTTTCTTGCCAAGACGATTAGTTTTTAGTAAAATGTTTCGGATTGCAAAAAAGAATCTTAGGAGGATTTAAAAATGTCAATATTATTAACAAGCTCATCAACAGGCGGTGTAATGGGCGGAAGTATAGGAATGATAATCTGGCTCGTTGTGCTCATGGGTATCATGTATTTTCTTATGATCCGTCCGCAGCAGAAGGAGAGCAAGCAAAAAGCAGCAATGATGTCATCACTCGAGGTTGGCGATACTGTTCTTACAACCAGCGGATTTTACGGTGTTGTAATCGATATCGATGAGGATACCGTTATCGTTGAATTCGGTTCAAACAGAAACTGCCGCATCCCCATGCAGAAGGCTGCGATCGCGCAGATCGAGAAGCCGGAAGATGCCGCAAACGCAACGGAACCGGAAGACAAGAAGAAAAAGAAAGATAAAGAAAAAGACAAGGATAAAGATAAGGACAACAAGTAAGGAAGATTAGAAGATGGATCTTTTTAACGTATTATCTTTGATCGGCGGGATCGCTCTTTTCCTTTTCGGAATGAGCGTTATGGGAGACGGTCTTAAAAAGATTGCCGGCGGCAAGATGGAGATGATCCTAGAGCAGCTTACGAAGAATCCCATAAAAGGGGTGCTTCTCGGAGCTGTTGTTACGGCCGTTATCCAAAGTTCCGCGGCGACCACCGTTATGGTCATCGGTTTTGTAAACTCCGGTATCATGCAGCTTGTGCAGGGTGTCGGCATCATAATGGGCGCAAACATCGGTACCACCGCGACCGCCTGGATCCTTTCACTTTCCGGTATAACCGGAGAAAACATATTCTTACAGCTTTTAAAACCATCGTCGTTTTCACCGGTGGTGGCTTTTATCGGTGTGCTCCTTACAATGTTCGGCAACACCGAAAAAAGGAACGATATCGGAAAGATACTTCTCGGCTTTGCCGTTCTTATGTACGGTATGACATCCATGTCCGATGCGGTATCGCCCCTTTCGGAGTCTGAGACTTTCGCGAATTTCTTAACGACCTTAAGAAATCCGGTTGTCGGTATAATCGCCGGCGTTATCCTTACGGTTGTAATGCAGAGCTCATCGGCGTCCATCGGTATTTTGGAAGCTCTCTGTATGACGGGAGCCATATCCTACGGAACTGCGATCCCCATTATCCTGGGCCAGAACATCGGCGGATGTTCCACCGCAATGATCTCCGCCATCGGCGCGAAGAAAAAGGCACAGAGAGCGGCCTTCATTCATCTGTATTTTAACGTTGTCGGAGTTGTGATCTTCTGCGTGATATTCTATATTCTGAACGCATTTTTGAGGTTCAACTTCCTGGACAATGCCGCCAGCACATACGGTGTGGCGCTTTTCCATACGCTCTTTAACATAGCGACGATGCTCATCCTTCTTCCCATAAAGAATGTGCTTATTAAGCTTTCCGAACTTACCATAAAGGACGACGCGGAAGATGCGGAAGAAGAGGGTTATACAGCTGAACTTAAGATGCTGGACGAACGTTTCCTTGAGCAGCCGCCCTTCGCACTTGCACAGTGCGTTGCCGTATCAAACAGGATGGCGGAACTTACGGAAAAATCCATAAAGCTTTCAACGGATCTTATCCGGGATTATGACAAGAAGAAGGCAAAGAAGGTTGTGGCGCTGGAAGAAGCCATAGACCGTTATGAGGATAACCTGGGAACATATCTTGTAAAGCTTTCCTCAAGGCCCATGAAGCGAGAGGAAAACGAGAAGGTTTCCATGATCCTTCATATCATCACAAACTTTGAAAGAATGTCCGATCATGCGTTGAACATTAAAGAGACGGCGGATGAACTTAAGGAAAAAGGCCTGGACTTTTCAAACAAGGGAAGAGAAGAGATAACGACATTTATGAATGCCCTTAACCATATCACAACAATGACGGTTAAGGCATATACCACAAAAGACATAAAGCTTGCGAAAGAGGTTGAACCCCTTGAGGATGTTATCGACGGTCTTAACGAAAAGGCAAAGAAGCATCATATCAAGCGTCTTCAGAAGGGTAAGTGTACGATCGAACTGGGTATCCTTTTGGAGGACCTTCTCATCAATTTCGAGCGTGTTTCTGATCACTGTTCAAACGTTGCGGTTGCCATGATCCAGACGGCGGAAGACTCCTATGACACCCATGAATATCTGGATACGCTGAAGGAAGAAGCGACTCCGGAATTTGAAGAGATGTATAACAAATATAACGAGATGTACAAGATATAAAATCGATTATAAAAAATCAACAAAATTTTAAGAAAATGCCCTTTCAATTAAGGGCATTTTTCATTATTAAGGTTTAGTATAATTCTTTAGTAATTATATTAACCCTATGAATAAGGAGGACAATTCAGTGGAATCATTTTTCAAACTGAAGGAAAACGGCACGACAGTGA
>JAFOND010000132.1 GCA_017418645.1 Lachnospiraceae bacterium
CAGAAAGCGGGACGGTATCATTGCGGAACTCAGCGTTCGTGAAAACATAATACTTGCGCTGCAGGTTATGAAGGGATTCTTTAAGCCTATAAGCAGAAGCGAATCCGAAGCGTTTGCGGACGAGTATATCAAGGCCTTAAGCATAAAGACCGCAAGCCGCGAAACTCCGGTGGGATCCCTTTCGGGAGGAAATCAGCAGAAGGTTATCCTTGCAAGGTGGCTTCTTACACATCCCGATTATCTTATTCTTGACGAGCCGACAAGAGGTATAGACGTTGGTACAAAACTTGAAATACAGAAACTTGTTTTGAAGCTTGCGGAAGAGGGTGTAAGCGTTACATTTATCTCTTCGGAAATAGAAGAGATGCTCCGTACATGCTCAAGACTTATCGTAATGAGAGACAGACATGTTGTCGGTGAACTTAAAGGCGCAGATCTTACCGAGGCGCAGGTTATGAAAACGATAGCAGGAGGAGAAACCGTAAATGAAGAATAAATCTAAAAATATCTTTAAGGGCGGTCTTGGCCAGCTTACGATTCCGATCATAGCCATCTGCCTTTTGGTAATATTCAATCTTATAAGAGATCCGTCATTTTTCAGTATCGGTATCACCCACAACAATGACGGAAACATAGTTCTTGCAGGTAACCTTATCAGTATCATAAATGCGGCCAGCGAACTAGCGGTCCTTGCAATGGGAATGACGTTGGTTACCGCGGCATCCGGCGGACAGGATATCAGTGTCGGCGCTGCTGCTGCAATCGCGGGAAGCGCATTTGTTAAAGTGTTAAAATCGGGCAGCGGTATTACGGGAGGCACGGTCCTTCTTGCATTCCTTGTAGCATGTGTTGTGGCAATGCTCTTCGGTGCATTTAACGGAACGCTTGTTGCGGTGTTTAAGATACAGCCGATGATAGCGACACTGATTTTGTATACCTGCGGACGATCCATTGCTTATTGGATAAACGGCGGAGCAACGCCGACAGTCAGCGGATCTATCCTTACGGCTATCGGAAGTTTTATACCGGGAATCCCTATCCCGACGCCGGTTATCATTGTAATAGTTGTTGCAATTATTTTCAGGCTTGTTTTCCATTTTACTTCCCTTGAACTGTTTACGCAGTCAGTCGGAATAAACGGAAGCGCAGCAAGACTTAACGGTATCAATTCAACATGGATCAAACTTTTATCCTTCATCATCCTTGGTTTATGCGTAGCGGTTGCAGGTGTTATTTCCGTATGCCGCCTCGGCCTTATAAACCATGAAACGATCCTTCTCGATGTTGAAATGGATGCCATCCTTGCCGTTGCCATCGGAGGAAACAGCCTTGGCGGAGGTAAGTTCAAGATCAGCGGAAGTATCATAGGAGCGTATGTTATCCATATGCTTACGATCACGCTTTATGCAATGAAGGTTTCATCAACGGACGTTAAAGCTTATAAGGCTATCGTTATCATCCTTCTTGTTGTGATCGGATCTCCGGTAATAAAGAGTAGGTTTACAAAGCTTATGACACGTCTTAAGAACAAAAAACCGGAAGCATCTTTGAAAGGAGCCCTGTAATATGAAAACGAAAAAGAACTTTTTAAAGGGACCGCTTACGGATACACAGCTTCTTATGACGATTACCATCGGCATTTTCGTATTGATGTATCTTTTGGCGATTGTGTTCTTGCAGGGTGGATTCCTTCATGTACAGCAGATCTTCGATATGTTAAACGACAATGCCAGCCTTATAATCGTATCATGCGGTCTTACGATAGTTATGATAACGGGAGGTATCGATATCAGCGTCGGCGCCGTTACATCGCTTGTTGTAATGGCATGCGTTCTTTACTTAAACGGTGGCGGAAATGTTTTTATGTCAATCCTTTTGGCACTGGGGATCGGACTTGCCTTCGGTCTTGTACACGGATTCCTTGTGAGCTATCTTGACATTCAGCCGTTCATCGTTACCCTTGCGGGAATGTTCTTTGCAAGAGGTATGACAACGATACTTTCCGTTAACCCGCAGAAGGCGGAGCACGAAGGTTTTACAAAGTTAAGGGAAACCCAGATAATTATCCCCTGGCTCGGATACACCGCAAAGAACGGAAACGTTGTTCCGGCGCGTATCGAGATCGGTGTTCTGGTTGCGATATTCTGTCTTATCGTTGTATTCCTTATACTTACGTTCCATAAACTCGGACGCGGGTTCTATGCTATCGGCGGAAACCAGACATCCGCTCTTATGCTTGGAATAAACGTAAAGAAAACACGCTTCTTTGCATACATCTTCAGCGGACTTTTAAGCGGTATCTCCGGCTTTGTATTGATGATGCATACGGGAGCGGGAAATGCCACAAATGCGGCAGGTATGGAAATGAACGCCATCGCATCTTCCATCATAGGCGGCACGCTTCTTACCGGCGGTGTCGGAAATGTTATCGGAACATTCTTCGGAACGTTAACTCTTACAACGATAAAGAAGATCGTTGTTTCCAGCGGACTTAACGATCCCTGGTGGCAGAGTATAACAACCGGAGGAATGCTTTGCTTCTTCATACTCCTTCAGAGTGTGGTATTAAGCAGAAGAAACAAGAATAAGAAAGCAGCATGATCATAAGTTAATAATACGGAAATCTCAGTTCCGATAAAAGTCAAAAAATAACAGCCGTTTTACGGCTGTTATTTTTATATGTATTATAATATAAATTCTAAACTGCGATATCGATGGTAGTTCCCACCGTTCCGGGATTTGCAAGCGACTCAAGAGACGGTGAAGGCATTGCATCCATTGTCTTTGAAAGCGCATCACCGACATTGTTCATCATATCCAGATTCATTGCCAGAACTTTGGTACCCAGCGCGGTTCCGAGTTTTGCCTGACTCATTGACATTGATAAAGCGGGTATATCCATAATCAAATCCCTCCGATAAGTGGTTTTATTATATCAAAAAACCATAAAAAAGTAAAGATACTGGCAAAAAATAAGCCTTTTTGTTATAATCCCGAGTGTATTATGAAATAAAGAACAGGGGTAATAAATAATGTCAGAAGTACATACACATGAACATACGCACGAAGACGGGCATACACATTCACATTCGCATACTCATGAGCACAGTCATGAACATGATCATGAACATGGGCATTCGCATCACCACGATCATTCGCACACGCATGATCCCAAGGAGATAAAAAAGATCTCGAACCGTATCGCAAAAAGCATAGGACATCTCGAAGCGGTAAAGCGCATGGTGGATGAAGGACGGGACTGCACGGATGTGTTAATTCAGCTTGCTGCTGTCCGCGCGGAAATAAACAACGCGGGAAAAGCGCTCCTTAAGGAACATATGGAACATTGTATAGTTGAGGCTGTGGAGGAAAACGATTCGGAGGCTGTGGAGAGACTGAACGACGTTATTGATAAGTTCATGAAATAGGAGATGCTCCGGATTAAAGACAATATGGAAAAGAGCAGAGAAAGACTGATAAGAACAGAGATGCTTTTTGGACATGACGCGATGGAAAAAATTAAGAATTCCCGCGTCATTGTTTTTGGCGTCGGCGGAGTCGGAGGATATGTATGCGAGGCGCTTGCAAGAAGCGGCGTCATGTATATCGATATCGTGGATAAGGATAAGGTTTCGGTTTCCAATCTTAACAGACAGATAATCGCCACGGAAAAAACGATAGGATGCGATAAAGTCGATGTCATGAAAGAAAGGATAAACGATATCAATCCCGAAGCAAAGGTGAATGCGCATAAGTGTTTTTTTCTTCCGGAAAACGCGGATGAATTCGATTTTAATGAATATGATTATGTTATCGATTGCGTTGATACGGTAACCGCCAAAATTGAAATAATAATGCGCTCAAAAGCAGCGGGTGTTCCCGTTATAAGCGCAATGGGGACCGGAAACAAAATCGATCCTTCGAAACTGGTTATCACGGATATATACAAGACAAAAACATGTCCGCTGGCCCGTGTCATGCGGAAGGAATTAAAAGCAAGAAACGTAGATTCTTTAAAAGTGTGCTATTCCGTTGAGGATCCCATGAAGCCGGATGCGGCAGGTGTTTTGGACGATCCGGATATCACGCCGAGAACACCGGGAAGCACCGCATTTGTTCCGCCGGCAGCCGGGCTTTTGATAGCAAGTGAAGTCATTCGGGATATTTGTAAAAAAATATCTTGACAAATTATATTTGATACAATATAATATGCTCAAACATAAAAATAGCAAAGGAGGTAAAATGCTATGGGTTTTTATGATCAGAGTGTAATGACGGCTAAAGGCGAAGAGATATCGATGAGGGAATATGAGGGAAAGGTTGTTCTTGTTGTGAACACTGCAACGGGCTGCGGATTCACTCCACACTACAAGGATCTTGAAGCCATGTATGAGAAATATCATGACAAAGGATTCGAGATCGTTGACGTGCCCTGTAATCAGTTTGCGGGACAGGCTCCGGAATCCGATGAAGAGATCCATGAATTCTGCGCGCTGAAATATAACACGCAGTTCCCGCAGATGAAGAAATCGGATGTTAACGGCGATACCGCCATTTTGCTTTTTAAGTATCTGAAAGAGCAGAAGGGCTTTGAAGGTTTCGGAAAAGGACCGAAAGCAATGGCGATGGACGTGATGCTTAAAAAAATCGATAAGGATTATAAGAATAATCCGGAGATAAAGTGGAACTTCACAAAATTCATCGTTGACAGAAGCGGTAATGTCGTTGCAAGATTTGAGCCGACGGAAAAGATGGAAAACGTCGACAAGTTCGTTGAGGGTTTGATCTGAGAGGTTAAGATATGGCACAGGAATACGAACAACTGTTACTTGAAAATCAATTGTGCTTTCCCATGTATGCATGCGGAAGAAAGATCGTAAGCGCCTATACGCCTTATCTTAAACCACTGGGACTTACGTATACCCAGTACATAGTCTTTATGGTGCTCTGGGAGAAGGAAAGCGTTAACGTGGGTCAGCTGGGAAGCACGCTTCACCTTGATGCGGGAACGCTTACGCCGCTCCTTAAGAATCTTGAAAAGGAAGGCTATGTTACAAGAAACCGGTCTAAAGAGGACGAGCGTGTTACGATAGTGTCCATCACGGATAAGGGAAATGCACTTAAAGAAAAGTGCAAGGATATTCCCGGGGAGCTTTCAAAAGAAAGTTCGGCGCTGAGCAGGAAGGAAGCCGAACAGTTATATAAATTACTGTACAAGTATCTTTCGGAATAAGTAAAGTCGGGGTGGAATCATCCCGACTTTTTTAGTATAATCAAGGGGTACAACATCCACGGGGAAACCCTGTTTTTGTTTTTTTGAGGGTGTATATATGGAGAAAAATAAAAAAAACATATTAAAAAGTGTAATATCTATTTTGCTTATTGCAGCGCTTTCGTTAGAGACGACGGGCTGCCAAACAACGCAGGAATCGGCGGAAAAGACCATAACGCTTGCCCTTCGTTCCGGGGTTTATTCGGAAGTTATAAAGGAATGTCTTCCTGCATTTGAAGAAGAGCATAACGTTAAATGTGAGGTGCTCGAACTCGAAGAGGACGAACTTCATTCCGGAATTGCCGATGACGGCGAAGCAAAGAAGGAAGGCGGGTCATACGATCTTGTTATGGTGGACGGTTCGTGGATGGCGGAGTTTACCACGAACCATATTCTGGCGAATCTGACGGAAATGGGATATGAATTCGATGATGATATCATTCCCGCAACAACGGATGTCTGCTACTATGACACGGAGATTTATCTTGCGCCGTATTACGGAAACGTTACAGTGCTTCTTTATAACAAAGAACTGGCAAAGCAGGCGGGATATGAGCGTGGCAGCGATATCCGGTCTCTTGCTGACATAAGAAAGATATGTACCGTTGCAAAGAATAACGGCAAACAGGGCTTTGTATATCGTGGCGATACGGAAAACAATACGGTTGTTGATTTCCTTTCAATCCTTCTTTCATATGGCGGATGGGTCGTGAACAAAAACAATGTTCCGACGGTGGAGGATGAGAATTTCAGGCAGGCCTTCGACTTTTATCTTGATCTTATAAAAACGGGAACGGCGCTGCCCAAGCAGGATCTTATAGATGCAATAGATTCCGGAGAAGCTGCGATGGGAATAGGCTGGCCCGGCTGGTACACTCCGACGGAAGATTCCGCCGCAAACTATACGGGACTTACGGGAAAGGTAGACGGGTTGTCAAGAGCATATAATGCAAACGTGTACGGAGTATGGACCGTGGGGATTCCGGCAAACTCGGACAACAAAGAGCTTGCACTTGAACTTTTAAGATATCTAATGGATCCGGAGGTCCAGAAAAATACGGTGAAGTCCGGCGGTGTTCCATGCAGATATTCTTCATTGAAAGATCCCGAAGTGTTGAAGGAATATCCGCAGTATGAGATCGTCTGCGATGCGCTCGAACACGGAGTTTATCGACCGGTTATAACACAGTGGACGGATTTTTATACGGTTCTGGGACAGGAAATGCAGATGGTAATGAACGGGACAAAGTCCATGGATGATGCGCTGGAAGACGCTCAGGTAAGATTGGAAATTATTATGGGATTGCAGGAATACGTGTAGGATTGCGGGAGCGTAGCGGAGCAATCCGGATATCATGATAAAGTAGTATATAGGGGGACGGAAAGATGACACTTGAACAACTTAAAAACTTCGGTGCGGATACGGAAGAAGGTATGGCACGCTGCATGGACAACGAAGAGTTTTATTTTAAGATGATAGGGCTTGCTCTTTCGGAAGAGTCTCTTGAAACGTTGGGAAAGCAGCTTTCGGAAAAGAAACTGGACGATGCTTTTGAGACGGCCCATGCCCTTAAAGGCGTATACGGCAACCTTTCGCTTACCCCGTTATTATCTCCCGTGAGCGAGATGACTGAACTTCTCCGTGCAAGAACGGATACGGATTATTCGGAATTCTTTAACAAAGCGGTATCTAAAAGAGACGAATTAAAAGCATTATACGAGGCATAAAAAGACGGAAAATGTTTAACAGAGAATACTGCCCCACCCCGCAATGGGTGAGAGAAAATTTTAAATTACTTGACGGCGAATGGGAATTTGAAGGACAAAAGATAAAGGTGCCTTATCCGCCGGAATCCGAAATGTCCGGATTCAAAGGGAAGGTTCCCGAGAATATGACATATAAAAAGACCTTTTCTCTTCCGGAAAAATTCAAAACCGGGCAGGTCATTTTGCATTTCGGCGCGGTGGATCAGATCGCGGATGTTTTTCTCAACGATGTATTCATAGGTCATCACGAAGGGGGATATCTTTCCTTCTCTTTTAACGTTACGGAAGAGATAAAAAGGGACGAAGAAAATGTCCTTGTGGTTAAGGCGACTGATACATTGTCGCATAAATATCCATACGGAAAACAGAGAAAGAATCGAGGCGGAATGTGGTATACACCGGTTTCCGGAATATGGAAGAGCGTTTGGATAGAATCCGTTCCGGAGGAGTATATAAAGAGTGTCAGACTTACGCCGGATCTGTACGGTGTGTATGTTGAGGTAAACCTTTCAACAAAGCATCTTGATGAATACGCCCTGGAAGAGGACCAGAAGATCACGGTGAAAATAAACGGTGGCGAAGAAAAATCTTTCTACGAAACGGATTTTTATATCAGAATTGACGAGCCCCATCTTTGGTCACCAGACGATCCGTATCTTTACGATATCGAGTTTTCCTTTATGGAAGATAAAGTCCTTTCGTATTTCGGGCTTCGTACGATAGAGATAAAAAAGATACGCGGAAAGAACAGGGTTTGTCTTAACGAAAAACCCATTTTTTTGCAGGGAATACTGGATCAGGGATATTTCCCGGAGGGCATATATGTACCTTCGGACAAAAAGGCTTACGACCGGGATATCCTTAACATGAAGGAACTTGGCATAAATATGCTGAGAAAGCATATAAAGATCGAACCGCCGTATTTTTATTATGCTGCCGATAAACTTGGCATACTTGTTATGCAGGATATGGTAAATAACGGTCCGTATGAATATTTCAGTGAAACGATCGCGCCGACACTTACTTTTAAAAAACGACCGGACATATATTTCAGACATGTTGACAGAAGCAGAAAAGAGTTTTTTATCCGTCATTCGAAAGATACCCTCGATGAACTTTACAACTGTACATGCATAGTCATGTACACAATCTTTAACGAAGGATGGGGACAGTTTGAAAGCGACAGGATCTATGACACATTAAAGGAAAAAGATCCCACCCGTCTTTATGATAGTACATCCGGATGGTTTGCGCAGGAAAGATCGGATTTTGACAGCGAACATATTTACTTCCATAACGAAAGACTCCGTCCGAAGGAAAGACCCATGCTTCTTTCGGAATGCGGAGGATACAGTTACGGTGTAAAGGGACACCTGTTTCATAAAAAAGTATATGGATATGGGGCCGTAAGAAGCGAAAAAGAACTTACGGAAAAGATAATCCTTATGTATCGCGAGATGGTATTCCCTGCCATCGCGGAGGGACTCTGCGGCGTGGTATATACCCAGCTTTCCGATGTGGAAGAAGAAATAAACGGATTGTATACATATGACAGGAAGGTCTTAAAAGTTGATGCGGACAAGATGAAAAAGCTTTCAAAAAAAGTGTTCGACGTGCTTTCCGTTCATGTTTGATTTTATGAAAAAATAGTGGTATTATATGCGGCGGCCGTTTCGGACGGCGGTAATAAAGATGACACAGGAGAAACGTAAAAAATGAAGAAGGAAAATAAAGAACTGGCAAAGCAGAGAAAGGCACAGGAACGTGCTGCGGAAGAAAGAAAGAAAATGGGAAAGACCATCGCGATAATATGCGCGATAGCGGCGATAATCGGAGTGCTTATAATCGTTACGGCCATTCAGAGCGGAACACCCGAAGAAGCGGACACGGATTCATTGTCGGATTTAACAAGTTCAAGCAGCGTGTCTACGGATGAAGAAGATTCATCATACAGCGATACTGCATCAACGGATACGGAAGAAGATGGGGATACCGCCCTTGACACAACAGAAGGAACCGTATGCGAGGACGGAGATACCGTTGCAATCCATTTCGAAGGATTCATAGATGACGACTATCAGTTCGAAGGCGGTACCGGAGATTACGATCTTACACTTGGATCGCACAGCTTCATAACCGGATTCGAGGAAGGACTTGTCGGCCATAAAGTCGGCGAAACCGTTACACTCGATCTTAATTTCCCGGACGACTATTTCAGAGACACGACAAACGC
>JAFOND010000133.1 GCA_017418645.1 Lachnospiraceae bacterium
CCTATGGGGACCTCGTTTATTTTTTCAGCTTTTCTCGCCTGACGGATCGCCTGGCGCATAAATTTTTCGTCCGTCATACGTGATACACTCTACTTCCTTTCTTGCTGCCTGTCAAGGATTCTGTAGATTTCCGTGAAGGGGTCGTCCACCGGTCCGATGTTGTCGCCCATCTCGTGAACTGTTATGGCGCCTTCGCCTTCGTCCTCAAAGACATCCCATTGGGGAAGGAGTCCGAAGTTTTCGATGTGGCCGTCCGCCGATCTACCGGTGATATAGCCTCCGTTGGGGTTACCCGTCATACAGAAGTTTATGACATAAGACGTGAAGATGTCTTCCAGTTCATAGTCGTCCTTATCATAAGCCGCGGGCACACGGTGAAGGTTTCCGTATACATAGGGGATCTCTCCGGCATGATAAACTCCCAGGCCCCGGTTATCCTTCGTGAAATAGTATTCATATGCGGGAAGCCCCTGCTCCGTAAGATAGTTTGACCAGAGATAATGGCTGTATGCAAACCAGGCCGCGCCCATTATAAGATCATAATTGTCCTTCGCCTCTTTATCCGTCGTTGCGGGATAAAGCTTAACGAGCTCGTCCGCAGCTTCCTTATCAAACTGCATTTCAAGATAATCATGATAGGTTGCCGCCTTGGGATTGTCCCCGAGTATAAGAAACACCTTGGCTTCGTCCGCATTGAAACCGTTCAGCAGCGCTTCCTCGTTATTCTCTCCCTTTTCATACGTAAGATAGGGCTGTTCTTTTATGGCATAGCCGTCCACCGTCATGGCGGAATTGTTGGCCGTTGTCTTTAAAAGCTTATCCGCGGGAACCGCACGAAGGTCGTCGATATTGTTTGCATTGAAATCCGAATAAACTTTTTTGTTCTCTTCCAGAGCATATTCCGGAGAGCGGAAAGTATGATAGGGCACCTTTGCAAGAATGCCGCTGGACTCAGCGATGGCGCGTCTGAAAAGTCCCTTGGAAAGCGGCGAAACACAGAGCGCATTAACGGAAGAAGATCCCGCGGACTCTCCCGCGATTGTTATGTTATTCGGATCTCCGCCGAAGGCTTCGATGTTCTCGTTAACCCATTTAAGGGCCTTAACCTGATCAAGGAGACCGTAGTTTCCGGTTGTGCCGTTAGGAGATTCCGCCGCAAGTTCCGGGCTTGCAAAATATCCGAAAACGTTGACACGGTATGCACATGACACAAAGATGATACCCTTCTTTGCCATGGCCTCGCCGTTATAATCGTCATAATAACTCTGTCCGGAAGAAAGGGAGCCGCCGTGAACATAGAATAAAACCGGCGCGTCTTTTACGTCTCCCGCAGGCTTCCATACATTAAGATAGAGACAGTCCTCGCTCATCTCTTCAAGATAGTTCTCCCCGAGTTTAAGATTCCACTTATCCCGGAAGATGATGTCAACGAGAGC
The DNA here is from genome assembly GCA_017418645.1 of Lachnospiraceae bacterium. Lineage (GTDB taxonomy): Bacteria > Bacillota > Clostridia > Lachnospirales > Lachnospiraceae > FD2005. The sequence goes on from JAFOND010000133.1 coordinate 1,437, forward strand.
GTTATATATTGTGTCCCCGCGATTCTGCATCGCCATGGGAGCAAAGTGATCGTTGAATAAAACGCCTTCCCATTTTTCCGGATCCTTCGGTTCCTTCCAACGAAGGTCGCCAACCGGCGGCGCCGCATAAGGGATCGCGGGAAAGACTTCCACATCCTTTTCCTTATTAAGAACACCCTGAACATCTCCGTCGGAAACCGTAACCACTTCCGTCTTTTCCGGATGTCGTACGGAGACTGCCGGAACACGTTTTTCCGGAGGTCTGGAAACAAGAAGGGAAAATGCAAAAACAAGAGCAAGTATCCCCCACCAGAGGATCTTAAAATACCACTTCCCGTCCTTCATAAAAAAGACATACAAAACAATAAACATACCGAAGGCGACGGCCATTATGCTCCATCCCAGAAGCGTATAACGACCGAGTTCAAGGACTATCGCGCAAAGAAGCATCGCAAGGCTTATTCCCACCCATGCGCTTATGTATTTTTTCTCTTTCTTCTTTTCGGATTTCTCATTCATATTACTATCCTTTTATCCTCTATACCCCAATAGTTTCATAGAATCCATAATACGTATAAAAAAGCGCAAAGTCAACCTATAATATCCTCTGAAACAGCCGCGTTTTCTGTTGTATTTTTATACAATTTGAATTATTATGAACTGAGATTTTATCACTGTGTAATAAAGGAGGTTATGTGATGAACGGTTTGAATCTAAAGGAATGCTTTCTCGGCATCGAATTCGGATCAACAAGAATTAAGGCGGTGCTTATCGATAAAGATCATATTCCGGTCGCAACGGGGGCATTTGACTGGGAAAACACTTTAAAAGACGGTATCTGGACATATTCCATGGAAGAGATTGAAAACGGTCTCGTTTCCTGTTATAAAGACCTGGCGGCAAACGTGCCCGAGCCCATAACGGAAGTGGGCGCCATAGGTATCAGCGGTATGATGCACGGATATCTTCCGCTGGATAAGGAGGATAAACCCCTTACGGAATTTCGGACCTGGCGAAACACCATCACGGGCGAGGCAGCGGCAAAACTCTCCGACCTTTTGAATTTCAACATTCCCCAGAGATGGAGCATTGCCCATTACTATCAGGCAATGTTAAACGGCGAGTCACACATCGATGACATCGCTTATCTTACAACCCTTGCGGGATATATCCATTACAGGCTGACAGGCGAAAAGGTTATGGGCGTCGGCGAAGCCTCCGGCATGTTCCCCATAGACAGCAGCACCTGTGATTACAATGCCGAAATGGTTAAAAAGTTCAACGACCTTACGGGAAAAGATCTTCTTTCAATACTTCCGAAGGTTCTTCCCGCAGGAGCGAACGCGGGATATCTTACGGAAGAAGGCGCAAAGTTCTTAGATCCTTCGGGAACCTTAAAGGGCGGAATACCTTTGGCGCCCTGCGAAGGAGATGCGGGAACGGGAATGGTAGCAACAAACTCCGTTCGGGTCCGCACCGGAAATGTTTCTGCGGGAACATCGGACTTTGCGATGGTGGTTCTTGATAAGGAACTTAACGTTCACAGAGAGATCGATATGGTAACCACACCGGACGGCTCCGCGGTTGCCATGGTTCACTGCAATAACTGCACCAGCGATATCAACGCATGGGTTTCACTTTTCCATGAACTTCTGTCCGCAACGGGACATGAGACGGATAAGGGCCAGCTCTTTACAACGCTCTTTAAAAAATCCCTGGAAGGGGATCCGGATTGCGGCGGACTTATTTCTTACAACTATTTCTCCGGAGAAGGGGTTACGGATATCGACGAAGGAAGACCGCTTTTTGCCCGTATGCAAAACAGCAGCTTCAACCTTGCAAACTTTATGAAGGTTCATATCATGTCCGCCCTTACAACTCTTAAGATCGGCATGGACATCCTTACCGACACGGAGAAGGTACAGATAGACAAACTCTACGGACACGGCGGTTTCTTTAAGACTCCGGTTGTTGGCGCAAAGATGCTTTCCGCAGCGGTGGGCACACCCGTTTCCGTAATGGAGACCGCGGGAGAAGGCGGACCCTACGGTATGGCCATCCTTGCGGCATATCTTGTAAACAAGGCAGAGAGTGAAAGCCTTCCGGATTATCTTTCAAACAAAGTGTTCGCAGGAGCCAAGGAAGAGACGGTTACGGCGGACAAGACGGATATCGACGGATTTAACGCATACGCCGAGAAATATAAAAAAGCTTTCCCGATCGAGAAGCTTTCAACGGAAGTAATGTAGGATTTATAAAGGAGATAAGCAATGCTTGAGCAGTTAAAAAAAGAAGTTTGTGAAGCGAACCTGCTTCTTCCGGAGCACGGTCTTGTTACCTTCACCTGGGGAAATGTTTCCGGGATCGACCGTGAGAGCGGGCTTTTTGTAATAAAGCCCTCCGGCGTTTCCTATGACGGAATGAGTCCGGATGATATGGTGGTTATGGATCTTTCCGGAAATGTTGTGGAAGGAAAATACAAGCCCTCCAGCGATACGGCAACCCATCTTGAGATCTATAAGGCGTTCCCCAATGTGGGCGGTGTTGTGCATACTCATTCCAGTTTCGCAACATCCTGGGCCCAGGCCGGACGGGATATTCCCGCATACGGGACAACCCATGCGGACTATTTCTACGGACCGATCCCCTGTCTTCGTGTTCTTACGGACGAAGAGATCGAGGATGCCTATGAAGAAAACACGGGACATCTTATCGTAAACGAATTTACAAAAATGGAAAAGGAAGAAGGCAGGGACTATGAAGCCGTTCCCGGCTGCCTCTGCAAGAACCACGGCCCCTTCTGCTGGGGCAAGGATCCGTTCGATGCGGTACACAACGCGGTTGTAATGGAAGAATGCGCGAAGATGGCTTTCAGATGCGAACTTATTAATCCGGAAGTTAAGCCGGCTCCCCCGGGACTTTTGGATAAGCACTATTTCCGGAAGCACGGAAAGAACGCGTATTACGGACAATAAGAAAAAGGGGGCTGCCGCCCCCTTTTTTAATAGATTCCCGATACCGGCGGGATCGTGGTATCAACGTAGTACGAATCCTTATCAAAAGTATAAGTCGCATTATGCGTCACGTCCTTACCGTATTTTATGACCTTGATATTCGAAACGGTTGTGGGCGCGCTGGCCTGGAAGTGCAAAATGAATTCCGGCTCGTGACGGAGTTTCGTTCTGTACTGTCCGTACATCTCTCCGTTTAAGAAAGTCTGAACATATCCCGAATCATAATACTTAACCTGAAGGCGGACCGTATCGCCTTTTTTGATATACGGAACCTTTGTGTTTACCGTGTAATACTGCTGACCGTAATTTCCGGAATCCGCCGGGAAATTGATGGTCATAAAGTTTATTCTGCCCTGGGCATATCTCGCATCCGAACCTGCCTGATAATGCATGTCTATGCCCACCTGTCCGC
>JAFOND010000016.1 GCA_017418645.1 Lachnospiraceae bacterium
ACCGCCCATATCTTCCGCTCTTTCCCTTATGATAGAGGCCGATACGAACCTCAGCGCAGTAGGCATAATATACAGCGGGAAAGACAAGGACAGCATATATGAAAATGAGATCCTTGAAGGCTATCTTAACGAGGCCGGCATTCCCTGGAAAGAATATGAGATTCCCTACGAAGACGATGCCGATACCGAAGGCTCCCCGAACATATTCGAACCGGGTGTAAGCTATGCGATCCATCCGGATTCGGTGAGCGCCCTTTCCTCCAAGGAAGGTCCGGTATATGACGTTGCATCCATCGGCGAATCGGAAACCATAACCGGACTTAATGCGGACAATGCGGTAAGAATGCCAAAGACTTCCGCAAATTGGGTGGGGACAACTCATCCGTCGGCTTCGCCGGCACCTGTCTCTCAAGGGGAAGGCTTAGCCACACTTCAAGAAGAAGGCTTAGAGGCGGAAAACGGGGAAGAACCTGCGGAGCCGGAAATAAGCGCCGCTGAGCAGGTTATCCGGGAGGCTGCATCCGAATGCGACAACTTCTTTATTTCATCCGGAACATATCTTTCGGATGTTATGGATCTTATAAACAGTATTTCCGTCGAAAACGGAATATGCACAACAACCTGCGATAATTTCCTGGCGGGAAAGACCCTGACATGTCTTTACAGTGATACATACGCACAGGGCTACGAAGCGGGAAAGATCGCAAAAAAGATTTTGTTAAACGACAGTGATCCGGGTAATATTAAGATCAACGGTGCCAAGACTGCGGATTGCACAAAGCTTTACTGCGAAAGCATCCGAAAATCTCTGAACCATCCGGAATTTCCGAAGTCCTTCCGGGAGTGCACCGAGTTTATGGAAAGCTACGTTCCGGGAGAAACAACGGAACGCGAGGTAGAGTAATTATGAAACTTATATCCTGGAATGTCAACGGTCTTCGTGCCGTTGTGGGAAAAAACTTCTATGATGTATTTAACGAACTGGATGCGGATATTTTCTGCATTCAGGAAAGCAAACTTCAGGAAGGTCAGATAGATCTTGAAATAAAGGACAGATATCAGTACTGGAATTACGCCGAAAAGAAAGGTTATTCCGGAACTGCGATATTCACAAAAAAAGAACCCGATAACGTAACATACGGAATAGGGATTCCCGAACATGATAAAGAGGGGCGTGTCATAACTCTCGAATATCCCGATTTTTATATGATAACCTGCTATACTCCCAATTCGCAGAACGAACTGGCAAGGCTTTCCTACCGCATGGAATGGGAGGATGCTTTCCGCGGATACCTTACGGATCTGGATAAGAACAAGCCGCTTATCATGTGCGGAGACCTTAATGTTGCGCATAAAGAGATCGATCTTAAGAATCCGAAGACAAACAGGCATAACGCAGGTTTTACGGACGAGGAACGGGGTAAGTTCACGGAGCTTCTCGACGCGGGATTCACCGATACATTCAGATATTTTTATCCGGATATGACGGACATCTATTCCTGGTGGTCATACCGCTTTAAAGCAAGAGAAAAGAACGCCGGATGGCGTATAGATTATTTTATCGTAAGTAACCGTCTTGAGGAAAGACTTGTGGACGCGAAGATCCACACGGAGATTTTCGGATCGGATCATTGTCCGGTGGAATTGTTAATCAGTTAGTATATCCAACAACCCCGAATACCTTACCGTTTCGGTATTATTCCTTATCATCTCATAAAATGTGTTTTCGGAGCCGACGATCACGACGGCTCTTTTGGCACGCGTTACCGCGGTATAAAGAATATTCCTGTTAAGAAGCGGTTTCGGACCGCCCAGGAGCGGGATGACAACCGCGGGAAATTCCGAGCCCTGGGATTTATGGATCGTAACGGCATACGAAAGTTCAAGATCGTCCATCCCGTTAAAGGGATAGAACGCACACCTTCCCTCATCAAAGGTTACGGTTAACGTCTTTGAAAACTCATCCACTTCCGTAACGATTCCCGTATCACCGTTAAAAACGCCCTGTCCTTTTTCAACAACAATATCATGTATCCCCCGAACTTCCCACTCTTTCTGATAATCGTTTTTTATCTGCATAACGCGGTCTCCCTCACGAAAGATCCTTCCGCCGGAAGTAACGCTTTTCTTTCCCGGTTCGTCCGGATTAAGATAGTCCTGAAGCACCGGATTTAAACCTTCAACCCCCAGCGGTCCCTTCCGCATCGGTGTTAGAACCCGGACTTCACTGGGATCTATTCCCAGGAATTTCGGAAGCCTTTCCTTTACCAGTCTTTTTGTATCCTCGATTATCCTGTTTTGATCATATCTTCTCTGGAAAAAGAAATCCGTATCCTCACTGTTCTCGATGGGAATCTTTTCCCCCTTTATTATCTTATGGGCATTAACGGTTATCCTGCTCTCTCCCGCCTGTCTGAAAATCTTCTCGAGGGTGACGACGGGAAATGTTTCCGAATTTATTAAATCTTTTAAAATATTTCCGGGGCCTACGGACGGAAGTTGGTTTACATCTCCGGAGAGATACAATCTGCAGCCTTCCGGAACCGCTTTTAAAAGCGCATAAAAAAGAGGAGTATCCACCATGGAAACTTCGTCTACGATAATAACATCCGCTTCTATGGGATTCTCTTCGTTTCTTCCGAACATCGTATTGCTTTTTCCGTCGGTAATATCGTCGTCCGGAACACCGGATACTTCCAAAAGTCTGTGGATGGTACTGCTTTCTCTTTCCGTTGCTTCCGTCATTCTTTTGGCGGCGCGGCCGGTAGGAGCACAGAGAGCAACGTTAAGTCCTCGGTTTTCAAAATATCTTATAACCGCGCGTATCGTTGTTGTTTTTCCGGTTCCCGGTCCGCCTGTAAGAATCGATACGGTATTCTCCTCCGCCTTCCTTACAGCATCTCTCTGGATCGGATCGAGGATAAGCCCTTCCTCTTCTTCGACCTCGCTTAAAAGATTTAAGAATTCTTCTTCGTCACCTATCGGGCTATAGTCCGACATGGAAAGGAGCAGACCTGCGATGGTGTTTTCCATATGATAAAAAGACATAAGAAAGACCATATCGTCTTTTATCTTAAGTTTCTTTTCGACCGCAAGATTGGTTATTATCGGCGCAATATCATCTTCCGAAACATTAAGAAGTCCCGCGGAAAACCGAAGAACTTCCGAGCGGGGAAGACATGTGTTTCCGTTATTTGCCGCAACGGACATACTGTAAAGAACACCGGAGCGAAGTCTGAAATCAGAGTCTACCGCAATCCCCGTTTTTGATGCGATCTCGTCCGCTTTTTTAAAGCCGACTCCCCGGATGTCTTCCGCCAGCGCATAGGGATTCTTTTGGATCACGTTATAGAGCCTTGTTCCGTAGTAATTGTATATCTTTACGGAAAGATCGTTTGAAAGACCGAACTGCGAGAGATACATCATCGCCGCACGAAGATCCCTTCTTTCGTTAACCTGATCCGCAATGGACATGGCAAGATTTTTGCTTATGCCCTTTATCTCCGAAAGACGTTCCGGTTCCTCTTCTATTATCCTGAAAGTATCGCCTTTGAACTTTTTTACGATCCTTGTGGCGATGACGGGCCCGATACCTTTTATTGCGCCCGAAGAAAGATAACGTCTCACCGCTTCTTCATCTTCCGGAGACGTTACCGTATATGAACTCATCTTAAATTGTGTTCCGTATGTGGGATGTTCTATGAAATCACCTTCGATGATAAGATCCTCACCCTCCGCGGCTCCCGGAAAATTCCCGGTAACCGTGATCTCGTCATCCTCAGTGACAAAATTCATAACGGTATATCCGTTGGAATCGTTATGAAAAATGAAATGTTCAATATATCCCTTGATCTTTTCCATATTTACTAAGCCTGTCCGTACAGCAGTTTTTCGCAGAGCGCGGTCTTTTCCTCGGAAGGAGCGGAATTTCTGAAGACAACATTTCCCGTCCGCTCGCTGTCCGGATTCAAAAGACCGGCCACTTCTATCCTTCTTTTAAGCTCTTTTGCGGTGCCGTATGCACCATCGAAAATCTCAACCTTATCCCCCAGAACATCCTGGATAAGATTTCTTACAAAAGGATAATGCGTGCATCCGAGAACGGCGGCATCAACCGCATTGTCTCTGTAATCATATAAAAGCTGATAAACAAAATCTCCGGCTTCTTTCGTATCGTAATGGCCGCTCTCAACAAATTCCATAAGGCCGGGACAGGGAAGCGGAATTACTTCCGCATCGTTTTCATACTGCTTTAAAAGATTTTTGAATTTCTCCTCACGGATGGTCATCGGGGTCGCAAGACAGAGGACCTTTCCTCCTTTTTTATGCAATACCGCGGGTTTTAGCGCAGGCTCGATGCCTACGATGGGAACCTCCGGAAACATCTCCCTTAATGTCCTTACCGCAGCGGAAGTTGCCGTATTACATGCAATGGCTATCGCCTTGTCTCCCTCCGCAAGAAAGTTTTTAACATGTGAAATTGTAAGTTCACGGACTTCTTCCAAAGTCTTCGTGCCGTAGGGAGCGTTCTTTGAGTCTCCGAAATAAACAAAATCCTCGGCCGGCATAAGCTTTACCATTTCACGGAGAACGGATATACCGCCTACGCCCGAATCAAAAACCGCAATTCTCTTTTCATAATTTTTCATTTGTGTTATACTGTACCTCAAATATACTTATAAGCAACCCGTATTCCGTAACCTTAGGACCTCACAGGAGGAAGGTATATGCGTCCACGTTTCGACAATCCCGAAGAAGATACAAAAAAGCGCTGTCCAAGGTGCCGAAAGATCATGGCCAAAACCTGGGCAAACGAGCTTTGTCCCGCATGCACGGACGAGGATCTTTACAAAAAGGTCAAAGAATACATAACAAATAACGACGTTACCGCAACCGAGGTTGCGATGGAATTCGATATTCCTCTTCAAAAGGTTAATGCCTGGATCAAAGAGGGCTTTATCGAATACAGAAAAAACAATTATTTCTAGAACTCAAAATATTCTTCAAGTTTATCGCGAAGATCATCCCTTGTTATTGTTTTTAATATATAATCTATCGGTTTAAGCGCAAGGACGCTTCTTATGCTCTTTTCGTCATTTTTCCCCGTAAGGAACATTACCGGAATGTCTTTAAGATCCTCATCCGACCTTATCATTTCAAGAACCTGGGCACCGGTTGTCACCGGCATTTCATAATCCAAAAGCACAAGATCCGCGTGGTTCTGGGAAAGCCATTTCAATGCCTGCATTCCGGAAGACGCCATGGAAATAAGATATCTGTCCTTAAGCCAGCTGTGTATCATCATGGAGTAGGAAGGATCGTCATCTATGATAAGTATCCTTCTCTTTATCTGATCCTCCTTTGTCAGGAATCCGAAGATATCATCCGTTTTCTGAAGTGCCGCCAAAAGATCCTGCATGTCAAAGGGTCTCGTAAACCTGTCCGCTATAAGATAATCCGAAAGAAGTTCCTCCGCATTTTTTATGTTTTCGTCCTCACCCACAAGAATAACTTTGTTGTCCCGTTCAAGGCAGATTTCCTTAAGGTATAAAAGGACGTCCTCTTTAATATCCCGGTCATTATCCATGTAATAAATAAAGACCGTTGCCCCCTCTTTTTTCGACCGAAGATCTGTGGCGTCAATATCGCAGGATACCACTTCCGCCTCAAGAAGATCTTCTATCTTTTTTTGCATTCCGCGGATAACAAATCCGTCCGTTGATGTAAGAAGTACCGCTTTTATCATTTTCTGCCCTCCAATACCTTTATGATTCCGTCCCAGTCCAGATTCTGAAGTAATTTTTTAACGTCGTTAAAAATTTTTTCATCCTCCGGTTTAAGTCTTTCGTCCTCGAGAGATTCGAGAACCATCTGCATAAGGTCAAGATCCATCTGCGAAGCAAAATCCTTCATTGCTCCGATGGCATCAAGAACAACCTTTTCATCCACATAAGGCTTATCCTCAACCTTCTTTTTAAGTCCTATAACGCCGGAGATTTCTTCGGCTACATTTTTGTACATTTCAAGAAGCTTGCCCGTCTCTGCCTTTATAAGATCAACATCATTCTCGTCTCCGGCATTTTCGAGGCTGAGCGCTTTTTCGGACAGTTCCTTAGCTCCGATTATCCTTGCGGAGCTCTTTAAAGCATGGACCTTCGTTGTGTAATCCGTAATGTTTTCTTCGTCGAAAAGTTCTTTTATCTCGTTCGATTTAAACTCATATGTATCATAAAAGATCTTTAACGCTTCCTTATAGAGTTCGTCACTCCCGCAGTTCTTAACCCCCTCTTCACGGTCTAAAAGACTGCTTTCGTTAAGCGCCTCATAATTAGTATTCTTGGCATCCTCTTCTTTCTTTTCCGAGCCCAATGTCACATATTCCTTGGGCAGGTGCTTAATACAGCATTCCATTAGTCTCTCGGAGTTTATCGGTTTTGACAGATAGTCGTCAAATCCCGCATCGAGATATGTCTGCTTTGCATCTCCTATGGCATTTGCCGTAAGCGCAACACATTTGGTTTTCGCGATCTCTTCTCCGTATTCATTACGGATCCGTTTCAGCATTTCCATACCGTCTATTCCCGGCATTCTGTGATCTATGAAAACCAGATCGTATTTATGCCTTGTCATCATCATAAGACCTTCCATACCTCCGGAAGCGGTATCGATCTTCATTCCCGTATTCTTTAAGAGTCCCTTCGCAACTGCAAGATTCATCTCCGTGTCATCCACGATGAGAACCTTGGCTTTGGGGGCAAAGAAGCCTTCCGGAATGGCATCGTCATCATCCACAACCTCTTTGTAATATGTCTTGTAATCTCCGATACGATCCCAGTCCGTAACGCCCTGCTTAACTATGAAGGAGAATGTACTGCCTGCTCCGTAAACACTGTGGATATTAAGTTTGGAATCCATAAGAGAAAGGAACTGTTCGACAATGCTGACACCGAGTCCCGTGCCTTCAACGTTTCTGTTTCTTTCAACATCAACGCGTTCGAACGGCTTTAAAAGTCTTTCCATGTCTTCTCTCTTTATACCGATTCCCGTATCCTTAACGCTGACGGTGAGCATGATCTCCGCGCCGGAAAACCTTGCGTAACTTATGGTCAGGGTAACAACTCCGCGGTCCGTATATTTTACGCCGTTTGTAAGAAGGTTTAGGATACACTGTTTAAGACGGACAACATCTCCGTAAAGGTATCGCGGGGTTTTGGGATCAACGTCAAAGGTTATGGTAAGACCCTTCTTTCTTGCACGCGGATATATCATGGAATAAAGATCGTTTATAAGAAGAGAAAGATCGTAATTTCCTTCCACCAGTTCCATCTTTCCGGCTTCGATCTTTGATATGTCAAGAATATCGTTGATGAGCGCAAGAAGAGTATTCCCCGCGTTTCTTATGTTATGAGCGTATTCTTTCAGTTTCGGATCGTTGGTATCACGGATGATCATCTCGTCCATACCGAGGATGGCATTTATAGGCGTGCGGATCTCATGAGACATCTGCGAAAGGAAATCGCTCTTGGAACGGTTTGCCTTTTCCGCCATGGCTTTCGCGCGGTCCGCTTCCTCGGACATCTTCACAAGCTGCATCTGCCTCTCATAATCTTTTATTCGGATGGTAAGTATGATATACGCGGTCATAAGAGACATGATCGTACCGGATATTACCGCAAAAAGATCCTTGTGCCATACCCAGGGCGGCTTCATAAAATAACTGATAACAATAAGCAGCGTGCCGAGAATGGCGTCCGTTATGACAAACACCTTATACGGCGCAATAAGGAATGTGGGAAATACCGCCAGAAGAACGGGATACCAGGCCGCGCTTGATGAGGGATCGTGAAGCGTATCTATAAAGATTATCTCCGTAAAAACAGCATAATAAAATGCGTAGCATCGTAAACCGATCCGCTTTGCGGAAAGTTCTCCGGCTTTTTCTTTTTTTTGTGTGATTATGTTCAGAGTAAAGAAAATGGCGATGATGGGGAACATCAGATAATAGACCCAATGGATCTTGAAATATGTGAGCACCAGCACCGCAACGCCGAGAAGGATCACATACACCACAATAAGAAAATGGAGTATCTCTTTTTCCATCAACAGGTTCTGCGCGGCAATATTGGACTTGAATGTCGCAAAATATTCCTTCTCGCTGTTGATTCTTTCCTTTAGTTTTTCAAGCGGATTGATTCCCATGGTCTTACCGCCTCCCCCGTTTTATTTATTGGCGTTTCCCGTCACTTAAATGTTACTATCGTAACTCCGGCATCCCCTTCGCCAAATTCTCCAAGCCTGTATTCGGAAACATTTTTCATCTTTCTTAAGTGTTCATGAACTGCGGATCTTAACGCTCCGGTCCCCTTGCCGTGAACAACTCTTACAGACTGGAGATGGGACATATATGCATCGTCAAGATATTTATCAAGCGTTATAAGCGCCTCATCAACCGTCATTCCCAGGAGCATTATCTCCGGACTTATGCTGGACGCTTTTGAATACGTGGGTTTTCCTCCGATAGGCTTATGGCCCCCGGTTTTTTTCGGTCTTGTTGCAACCTTCTTTCCGTCGAAAGAAATATCGTCTCCGTCCGCGATCCTTATGACATCCGAAATGTTCACCTTGGATTTCATAATGCCGACCTGAACAGTAAGATCTCCCTTTTTATCCGGTATAGCATGGACCGTACCGTTCATGTCCATGGAAAGGATCTTAACGCGGTCTCCGATGTGAAGGTCCTTTGCTTTGGTATTGCTCTTCTTCGGTTTTTCGGCTTTGGGTATTCCGGTCTTTTCTATCGCGGAATTAAGCTCCTTGTTTATCTCCTGTCGTTTCTCTTCAAGTTTTGAAATATCCGGATTGTTAGCGGATATTTTGTTTAAGTCTTTTATGAGCTGATCCGCCCTGTCTTTTGCCTCTTTTATTATCCTTGCAGCTTCGGCGTTTGCATCCGAAAGAAGATTCTGTCTTGTTTCTTTCTGTTTCTTTCTTTCTTCGCTTATCTCTCTTTTAAGGGTTTCGGTTTCCTCTCTGTCACGTTTTAAGATGTCTCGATCCGATTCCATCTGAACACGTTTTTCTTCAAGGTCCGATATAAGGGTTTCAAAGTCTCTTGTCTCCTCCGTCATGTTCTTTTCCGCAAGGTCAAGAATACGATCCGAAAGTCCCAGTTTCTTTGATATTGCAAAGGCGTTACTCTTTCCCGGTACTCCGATGAGCAGTCTGTATGTGGGGCTTAAAGTCTCGAGCGAGAATTCGCAGGCCGCATTGCATACCCCAGGTGTGGAAAGGGCATATACCTTTAATTCGCTGTAATGTGTGGTTGCCATTGTACGGACATTTAATTCTTTAAGTCTTTTAAGAATTGCCGTTGCAAGCGCCGCGCCCTCAGCCGGATCCGTTCCGGAACAGAGTTCATCGAATAATACAAGCGAATATCTTTTGCTCTCCGGATGCTCGCGGTTGGATTTTTCCGTGTCCTCAACTCCCTGTAAGATCCTTACGATATTTGTCATGTGCGAGGAAAACGTGGAAAGCGACATCTCTATGCTCTGCTCGTCGCCGATATCCGCATACAGTTTATGGAAAACGGAAATCTCCGAACGGTCTCCCGCGGGAATGAAAAGTCCCGCCTGCCCCATAAGGTTTAAGAGCCCCAGTGTTTTTAAGGAAACAGTCTTTCCTCCGGTGTTCGGTCCGGTTACTATCAGCGACGTAAAATCATCACCGAGACGGACATCTATAGGCACTGCTCTTTCTTTATCAAGGAGCGGATGTCTTGCACGCCTTAAATTTATTATTCCGTCGTCTCTTACCACCGGCGGATTTGCGTTCATCGAAAGGGCAAACGCAGCTTTTGCAAAAACAAAATCAAGTTCAGAAAGATTGTAATAATCCTTTTCGAGTTCCTCCGAATGTTCATCCGTTTCAACGGAAAGCTTGGAGAGGATCTTTTCTATCTCTTTCTTTTCTTCTATCTCAAGTTCCCGGAGTTTATTGTTTAAGTTTACCACCGCCATGGGCTCAATAAAAAGCGTGGCGCCGGTTGAACTCTGGTCATGCACCATTCCCGGAACGTTTCCCTTATGCTCGGCGCGGACCGGAATAACATATCTTCCGTTTCTTGTGGTCACAACCGAATCCTGAAGATAATCCCTGGCGGAATTCAGCATCCGGTTCATCTCCGACTTTATCTTTTCGTTGGTCAGAGACATTTCGCGACGGACACTCTTAAGCCCGGGGCTTGCATCATCCGCGATCTCGTCCTCAGAAAGGATACAGCGTTCTATCTCTTCACGAAGAGCGGATACCGGAAAAAGATCCCTGAAATACTGCGACAGAGAATCCGAATCCTCTTCCGCGATCCCTGCTTTTCCGAATGCCTTTATCCTGCCGGCGGTTTTTAAAAGGGATGCAACGTTTAACAGTTCGCCCGCATTTAATGTGCTTCCTATAGAAAGACGCTTTAAATACGGCGACACGTCACATGTCCCCGAAAAATCCGGTGTACCCGCCTTTAAGATCCGGGACACTCCGTCCCCCGTTTCCCTAAGCCGTTTTTCGACCTGTTTTTTTGTTGAAGACGGCGTAAGCTTTCTGCAGTAAGATATGCCTTTTTCCGTGGATGCAAAACCCGACAGCATATCTATTATCTTATTAAATTCCAGTGTCTTAAAAGTTTTCTCGTTCATTAATGGATATTATACCCAATATTGCCTTTTCTTGCCACAATATTGATGAAAAAAGCGTATCATATCAGCCCGTAAAACTTCATCGCCTTTTCTATCCCGTCATCATGAAGTTCCGCGGTAACATGGTCTGCCGTTTCCTTTGCCACATCGGTTCCGTTTCCCATCGCCACACCGATTCCTGCGGCGCTTAGCATATCAAGATCGTTTACGCTGTCTCCGAAAGAAAAAGTATCACTTATATCTGCATTTAATAATTCGCATACTTTCTCTATTCCCGTGCCTTTGTTGAAGCCTTTCGGTATCATCTCGACCACGGATTCGTTATGGATCATATAATCGTAATACGGGGACAGGGCCTCAAAACATTCTTCGCGTTGTCCGCTTCCGGAGTCACAGGAAAGTTTAAGCATCTCCCAGTTTCCCCAATTTTCGTCTATGGACCACAGATCTTCTCCAAGCTCGTGCTTGATCTTTGCGGTGTATTTATCATCGGGAAATTCATATTCGTCAAGGTACAGATGCTCCGGTCCTTCCAGGATCGGTTTGAATCCGTACTTCCTTACCGTCTCGACCGTAAGTATACAAAGATCTCTGTCTATCAGGTTCTTAAATACAATTTTATCATTCAACTCGATCATTGTTCCGCAAGCGGAAACAATTCCGTCGAAACCGATTCCGAGAAGTCCTTCGTGCCGGATAAAGGCGCGGCTTCTTCCGGAATTCAGAAAACAAAGGTGCCCGTTTTCACGGGCAGCCCTTATGGATTTTATTGTACTTTCGGGGATGTTGTTTTTCTCATCCCAGATCGTCCCATCGATGTCAAAAAATAAAATCTTCATATATTTTCTCGCGTTTCCTTTATCTTTTCAAACATTCCGGCATATAATTCCACAAGACAGATGCTGATCAGAATTCCGCCGATTATATCCGTAAACCAGTGCACACCGGATATCAGTCTTCCCAGTACCGTGATCACAATTATTACCTCCGCAACGATTGTAAGGACAAGTCTGAGCTTTTTATCCTTAATATATCGTCTGAACAGGATTATCGCGCTTCCCATTACAACACAGATCAGCATTGTGTGGGAAGAAGGGAATGAAGCTTTCGGAGAGGTTTCACCTTCCATTATCACCGGTCTGTAATTTATAACAATCTTTTCAAAGAATACATAAAGCGCGCCCATTACAACATATAAGCCGCCGAGAAGCAAAAGTTCCGTATCGACGTCAAAAAGTTTCTTTCTTTTTACAAGTTGCGTCAGTCCGATGATTCCAAAACATGCGACCGTAAGGATTGCAAGGATCCCGAGATACTTTGTGACATTATACCAGAGGTCGTTATACGGAAGAATGTTCATGAAAAATCCGTTGATCTTGGAAAATCCGACTTCCGTTCCTGCCGGTCCGATAGCCGCCACGTCATACTTTTTAACCAGTATCATTATTACTATAAAGAGCAGTCCTGTTATTCCGGAGACTGCATACTTTCCTTTGCTGTCCATTTCATTTCCTTTCTTAAAAAAGTAATGTCCGCAAGATTTCTCTTGCGGACCGTAAGTTTTATCTTTCAGACTTTTTCGGGTTCGTCATATTCAACGCCGAAGGTTTCAACGGTAACTTTCTTCATCTTCTGTTCCGTAAGGGGTCTGTCGGAATAATCGGTTTCCGTTTCCGCGATCTTATCGACGATATCCATTCCTTCGATCACTTTACCGAATGCTGCATAGTCTCCGTCAAGGTGCGGTGATTTTTTATGCATTATAAAAAACTGTGAGCCGGCGGAATCGGGGAACATTGATCTTGCCATTGAAAGCACGCCGGGATCGTGTAAAAGATTGTTTTCAAAACCGTTGCTTGTAAACTCTCCTTTTATTGAGTATCCGGGGCCGCCCATTCCGGTACCGTTCGGATCTCCGCCCTGAAGCATAAAATTCTTTATAACTCTGTGAAATATAAGTCCGTCATAAAAGCCTTTGGAAACAAGGCTTATAAAATTCTTAACGGTGTTCGGAGCGATATCCGGATAAAGTTCCGCCTTTATCACATCACCGTTTTCCATCTCGATCGTTACTATTGGTTTTTCTGCCATTTTATTTATTTCTCCTTACTTGAACTGTGCCATAAGCGCAGTTGCTTCTTCTTCCGTATCCGCTTCCGCAAGCGGTTCATAGTCCGCATAATTATCGTTAAAGTCGGAAGTCTTCATTACTTTTATCGTGTTCGTTTTTATTTCGTCCACAACAAGATATGCTTTATCCATAACCCTTTCCCTTCTTTCTATATATAAAACAACGTGTGTGTTGCATAACATTCTACCAAAAAGAAGTCCCCGTTTCAAGTTACCTTATTTTTTTGATCGAACCATTTCTTCAAATTCTCTGGAGGAGACGCGGGCAGCGCCTTCCCCGGCAACTATCATCTGGATAAGAC
>JAFOND010000134.1 GCA_017418645.1 Lachnospiraceae bacterium
GGGATGATAAACGTAAAGAAACCCAGAGACTATGTTGCAAAAACAATAGAACTCGCAGGCGGAGAGTATGCGTTAAAAGATTTAAAAGGTGACGACGCGGATTCAATGTCCGGTATGAATATGCAGATGGAAGATTTTTACGTTGCAGCAAAAGATGCGGATATCTTTATTTATAACAGCACAATAGGCGGCGAAATAAAAAACACCGATGAACTTATAAAGAAGAACGCATTATTCAAGGACTTTAAAGCGGTTAAGGAAAAGAAGGTTTATTGCACGGGCAGAAACTTTTTTCAGGAATCTACACATATTGCTGAATT
Source organism: Lachnospiraceae bacterium (assembly GCA_017418645.1). Classification (GTDB taxonomy): domain Bacteria; phylum Bacillota; class Clostridia; order Lachnospirales; family Lachnospiraceae; genus FD2005. Next base: position 321 of record JAFOND010000134.1, read on the forward strand.
TATGACGGATCTTTCCGAAGCCTTTTCCGGAAATGATGAGAACCTGACATATATTAAAAGACTGAACTGATATGAAAAAAAGAACGATAATATTTTTTATTTTTATAAGTGTTCTTCTGATCATCCTGATATGGATAAACCTCGTATCGGGCAGTGTTTCTGTACCTTTTTCGGATATCATGGACATACTTTCCGGCAACGGCGGGAAAGAGATGGATGAAAACATCATCATGAATATAAGACTTCCCAGAGCGGAGGCTGCCATGCTTCTCGGCGGCGCACTTGCGCTTTCCGGATATCTTTTACAAACCTTTTTCAATAATCCCATAGCGGGACCCTTTGTTCTCGGAATATCTTCGGGAGCAAAACTTTTTGTGTCGATATCCATGATACTTTTTATGTCAAAGGGCCTTTCGGTGACCTCACTCTCCATGGTTTTTTCAGCTTTCCTCGGCGCAATGATCGCCATGGGGTTCGTACTCCTTATATCACTTAAGGTTAAAAACATGAGCATTCTCATTGTCTGCGGAATCCTGATAGGATATATCTGTTCATCGATAACGGATCTTATTGTAACATTTGCGGATGATCAGAACATTGTAAATCTTCATAACTGGTCCATGGGAAGTCTTTCCGGGATAAATCGCGGCGATATAAGGATAATTTTTATCCTGGTATTGATATGTTTTATAGTGTCGGTTGTTATGTCAAAACCCATGGGGACCTACAGGCTCGGCGAATCTTATGCTCTTAGCATGGGCGTAAACATAAAACTATTACGGATAGCCATGATACTGTTGTCAAGTTTTCTTGCGGCATGTGTTACTGCATTTGCGGGTCCCATTTCGTTTGTCGGAATCGCGGTACCGCATCTTGCAAGGCTTTCGTTAAAGACATCGAAACCGCATATTATGATACCCGCATGTTTTTTGTCCGGTGCAGTGGTAACATTGTTCTGCGACTGTATTGCAAGAACTGTATTTGCTCCCACGGAACTTTCCGTAAGTTCGGTGACGGCGTTTTTCCTTGCACCGGTGGTTATCGTTATGATGGTAAAAAGAAAGAGGCAGTAAGAGATGGAAGGACTTATAACAAAAGACCTTTCGATAGGATATGATACGGTTCTTGTTTCCGGGATAGAGATAAAACTTATCCCGGGAAGGATCCTTACGCTCATCGGTCCCAACGGAAGCGGAAAATCCACGCTGCTAAAAACGATTGCGGGCGAACTGAAAAAGAAAGGCGGAGAGATAAAAGTTTACGACAGGGACGTTTTCGAGTCCCCCGCAAGGGAAATCGCAAAACTTACCGCCATGGTCTCAACCGAACGCGTCCGCCCGGAATACATGACCTGCGAAGATGTTGTAGAAACGGGAAGGTATCCTTACACGGGAGTAACGGGGATCCTTTCGGAGGAAGATAAAGCCATTGTTTTATCCGCCATGGAGAGCCTTAATGTTTCAAAAATAAAGGATAAGTTTTTTACAAAGGTTAGTGACGGACAGAAACAGAGAGTGCTTCTTGCGAGGGCAATAGCACAGACACCAAAGGTACTCATCCTGGATGAGCCCACTTCATACCTTGATATAAGACATAAGATCGATATCCTTGAGCGAATAAAAAAGCTCTCGCACGAAGAAGGCGTTTCCGTTATTATGTCACTTCATGAACTTGATATTGCAATGCGGATCTCGGACGATGTTATCTGCGTTGGGGAAGGGAAGATATTAAGATACGGAAAAACGAACGAGGTTTTTGAAGAAAACTTTATAAGAAAACTATACGGTATAGAAAATGCGGATCTTTCCCTTTTGGGAGGTGTGCCATGGCTGCAATGAATATAATGGTCCAGGGCACAATGTCAAACGTGGGAAAAAGCGTTATCGCCGCGGGACTTTGCAGGATATTTACAAATGACGGATACAGGGTATCACCCTTTAAATCCCAGAATATGGCGCTTAATTCTTATGTCACGGAGGACGGGCTTGAGATGGGACGTGCCCAGGTCATGCAGGCAGAATGCGCAAAAAGAAACCCGGATGTCAATATGAATCCGATTCTCCTAAAGCCGGTAAGCGACCGGGGCTCTCAGGTTATTGTTAACGGATGTCCCGTTGGCAATATGAAAGCAGAGGAGTATTTTAAATATAAGACAAAGCTTATCCCGGATATAAAAGCCGCATATGATAAGCTCTCGGAAGATTCGGACATCATTGTTATAGAGGGAGCGGGATCTCCCGCGGAAATAAACCTTAAGGAAAACGATATTGTAAACATGGGGCTTGCGGCGGCTCTTGATGCGCCCGTTATACTTGTGGCGGATATCGATCCCGGCGGTGTTTTTGCGCAGGTTTACGGGACACTAATGCTTTTAACCGAAGATGAAAGAGAACGGGTAAAAGGATTTATAATCAATAAATTCCGAGGCGATGAAAAACTTCTTGAACCCGGAATAAAAATGCTTGAAGACCTGACGGGGAAAAAGTGCCTGGGGGTTGTTCCTTATCTTGATGTTTCCCTGGACGATGAGGATTCCTTAAGTAAAAGATTTGACAATAAAAAAAACGCACTCTTTGATGTTTGCATTATAAAGCTTCCGCATATATCAAACTTTACGGACTTTAATACGTTTTCACAGAGCGGGGATATATCGGTCCGATACGTAAAGTCTCCGGAGGAGATAAAGGATCCGGACATTCTTATACTGCCCGGAAGCAAAAATACCATAGACGATCTTAAATGGATATTCGAAAAGGGTTTTGATGAAAAGATAAGAGAATATAAGGATAATGGTGGAATTGTTTTCGGAATATGCGGCGGATTTCAGATGCTGGGGAAAAAGATAAAAGATCCGGAAGGTATTGAAGGAGGAGGAGAGATAAATGGTCTTTCGCTTCTTGATATTGAAACCGTTATAACGGGGGAGAAGAAGAGGTCGCTTTTCTCGGGACGGATACTCTCCGATACGGGAATCCTTTCGGGACTGTATGATAAAGAGATAAGCGGGTATGAGATACATATGGGGGAGACAAGATCTGCCGGCGCTTCAAAAGAGTTCACATCCGATGGAACGGGATATTATAAGGATAATGTTTTCGGGACGTATGTCCACGGATTCTTTGATAATGAGGAAGTTATAAAAGGGGGCATCGAGGCGGTGGCAAAGAGGAAGAATAAAACTGTTGATGTTTCATCCATCACCGACTATGCAATGTTTAAAGAAAAGCAGTATGAAAGGCTGGCGGAGGAACTGAGGAAGCATTTGGATATGGACAGGATTTATTCATTCATGACACAGGTATGTCATTTCGAGGAGCATAGCGACGAGAAATCTTCGTTGAATAATAATGGTGACAATAAATGAGTTTTTTAAGAGGAATACCGGTCGCCTTCTCCATGTACACAAAGGTGCCGGTAAATATGAAAGAATTTAAAGACGGTGATCTGAAACGAGGATTCATGTTCTATCCCCTTACGGGAATCCTTATGGGCGGAGCCTGCTTTTTGATGTATCTTTTATCGGAGCATTTTGCCCTTCCGATCTTCTTTACCGCGGCAATCATGTTTCTTTTACCGCTCATCCTGACCGGCGGACTACATACTGACGGCTTTATGGATGTATCGGATGCGGTGGGATGCTGGAAGGACAGGGAAGAGAAATTAAAAATTTTAAAGGATCCGCATATAGGCGCGTTTTCCGTTATCGCAATAATAAGACACTGTGTGTTTTACTTTGCATTTATTTATCTTTGGCTTGATAAGGCGACCCAAAATGATATGTATATTTTTTCGCTTATATTTGTGCTGTCCCGGGCAGTCTGTGGAATATCCTGCATTGCCCTGAAACTTGCGAAACAGGAAGGCTTTCTTTATGAGGAGACCCAAGGCGATAAAAAAGGTCTATGGATCTCGTTTATAGTTTTTGCATCGATAACGATCGGTCTCATGCTTTATATCGATATTATAAAGACCGTCGCGATCGTATTGATATTGGTTTTGTTTTTTATATACTACAGATACTTTTCATACAGACATTTCGGCGGCATCACGGGAGATACCGCAGGCTGGTTTTTAACAATAAGCGAGGGATTGGCACTTGTATCGGTCTTCTTCTAAAAAATGCATATTGATAAGGCACGGTCTTACCGCGGAGAATCTGGAAAAAAGATACATCGGAAGGCGAAGCGATGTACCCCTTTCGGACGACGGAAAAGAGGCTGCAAAAGCTGCAGGGATACGTTATGAGAGATTACTTACCGAAGGCGGATTTTCGCTTTACTCAAGCCCCATGCTAAGGACAAAGGAGACGACGGAACTTTTGTTTCCGGGGGAAGAATATGAAGTTCGTGATGAATTCTCGGAAATTGATTTCGGGGAGTTTGACGGAAGAAGCTATTACGAATTAAACGGAAACCCGGTTTATCAGGAATGGGTGGACGGCGGCGCCATAGGCGCGTTTCCCGGCGGAGAAACCAGAGATGAGTTCGTAAATAGAACTATGAAGGGTTTTTATGAGATTTTGGGATCCGGATCGGATATGACCGTCATAATCGGTCATATGGGAACTATACGGGCGGTTATGAACACGCTTTTTAAGGATGATTACTTTTCGTATACCGTAGATAATCTTTCGGGGTACGGTATTGATTACAGGGTAGAAGATAATGAATATGTTTTTTTGTCATACGACAGCATTGCTCCTGGGAGTAATACTTGATCTTATTATCGGGGATCCGGAATGGTTCCCGCACCCCGTAAGGCTTATGGGTAAGGCTATATCCTTTATATCGGAAAGATCAATAAAGGATGATAAAAGAAACGGGATAAAAGAGAAAAGATCGGGACTTATAATGTGTGTTATTATGACGGTTGTTACCGGAGCCGCAGTACTTGCCATAACGGTAGCAGCGTATAATCTTAATCTTTATATCGGAATTTTTGTTGAAGCGATCCTGACCTGTCTTTGTCTTGCTGCAAAGAGTCTCTGTAAGGAGAGCATGGCGGTATATTCGGATCTTAAGAAGACGGATATTGTTGCCGCAAGAAAGAGCCTTTCCATGATAGTGGGAAGGGATACGGACGGACTTTCGGAAGAAGGGATCATAAAGGCAGCCGTTGAAACCGTTTCGGAAAACGCATCCGACGGCATTATAGCACCACTTTTATATACAATGCTTTTCGGACCTGTGGGAGGTTTTATATATAAGGCAATTAATACAATGGACTCCATGGTCGGGTACAAAAACGAAAGGTACAGGAACTTCGGGTACTGTCCGGCAAGGCTGGATGATATCGCAAACTTTGTTCCCGCAAGGATAACAGGCATGTTTATGGTTTTATCGGCTTATATATTGGGGCTTTTTAAGAAAGAGTATGATGGGAAGAATGCGTGGACCGTTTTTAAAACCGACAGAAAAAAACATGACAGTCCGAACAGCGCACATGGTGAAAGTGCCTGTGCCGGAGCACTGGGCATCGAACTTGCCGGCCCCGCATCTTACGGCGGAGTTTTTAAGAAAAAACCCTACATCGGAGTAAAAAGGAGACAGGCGGAAGCGGAAGATATAAAAAGAGCAAATGCACTGATGTTCCTCACCGAAGGGTTGATGGTGGGTGCATATTTACTGATAGCGCTTATAATTATATTGTGGAAGTAATTTATGATGACTAAAAATGAATTATACAACTTAAATATCACGCCTCCCAATGCAAAAATCTATTCCTCCGTCATGTCGCGTTTCGACTCTCTCTGTAAACCCATCGGCGGCTTCGGAGATTTTGAGGATATCATCGCACGTATCGGAGCGATACAGGGACGCGTTATGCCGGACATTAAGCATCGCGCACTCATTATTACCTGCGCGGATAACGGTGTTGTGGAAGAAGGAATAAGCCAGACCGAAAGCGCCGTATCTTCCATGGTTGCAACTCTTATGGGAAGACGAAAAAGTACGGTGGGTATTATGACGGAAAAGACAGGTATCGATATCATGGTTTATGATATCGGTTTGAAAGATGACGAAAAGATCAAAGGAATAATCAATAAAAAGATTGCCAGAGGAACAAAGAATATAAAAAAAGAAGCAGCGATGACGGAGGAGGAATGCCTTAAGGCGGTTGAAACCGGAATCCTTGCGGTAAAAGAACATAAAGAAAAATACGGCATCATCGCAACCGGTGAAATGGGAATAGGGAATACCACAACAAGCACGGCCCTTTTATGCGCGCTTACGGGCGCAGATCCTTCCGATATTACCGGGCGGGGAGCGGGACTGGATGATGAAAGACTGTCTAAAAAAATAAGAGTAATAAAGGAGTCAACAGAACGTGCAAAGAAAGTATTTAATGAATCAGCATTCTTTTATCTTAAAGAACTGGGCGGCTTTGATATAGCAATGCTCGCGGGAATTTTTATAGGCGGGGCAATATACGGTGTTCCGATAATTGCGGACGGGTTAATATCCGTTGTTGCGGCACTGGCGGCGGATCGGATGGTTCCGGGGGTAAAGGATTTTGTTATCGCATCACACGCGGGAAAAGAAAAGGGAATGAATAACGCGCTGAAGGAACTCTCATTAAAACCTGTTATACATGCGAATATGGCCCTGGGAGAGGGCACCGGAGCGGTTATGATGTTTCCGCTTCTTGATATGGTTTATGAATTCTACGAGAACGGTCTTTTGTTTTCTGATACGGAAATAGAGGCGTATGAAAGGCTTAACGGATGATAATTCTTGTTTTGGGAACACCGGGAAGCGGAAAATCGGATCTTGCGGAAGATATCATGCTTTCTTTAAAAAAGAAGAATATGTATTA
>JAFOND010000135.1 GCA_017418645.1 Lachnospiraceae bacterium
CTTTTTTTGATATGAACATAAGACTCGAAAGCGCAGCCGCGCCTGAGCATATCGTTAAGAATCCGATCTGGATATTATTAATGCCGTCTATAACCTGAAGCAAAGGCCCGATGACGACCATGATAATAAGCGTGCAGCCGCATATATTTATAAATCTTCGAAGAACATTTACGAATTCCCGTTTCATTTTGCAATATCTCCTATAAACCCATCTTTTCCTTAAGATCCGCCACATATTTTCGCGACACGAGAAGTTTTTCTCCGTTTATCATCGTGATCTCGAAACGTCCGGAAAGCGAGGGCTTCATATTTTCGATCTTTTTTATGTTTATCAGCATGGATTTTGATGCCTTGAAAAACAGTGTGTCCTCGCAAAGCTGCTCGGCCTCGTACAGCCGCATCCTGTTTTCGTATACATCGTTTTCGCAGTAGATAAATAAATGTTCATCGACGGTTTCTATGTAAAAGATATCATCAAGTCTGATCCTGTATGTCTTGTCGTCTTTTTTACAGGTGATCTTCTGACTGCCGTCTGCAAATTCACAGGCGATCTTCTGCATTTTCTCTTTATGTTCCTCATGGCAGAAGATGTCTATTGTTTCTTCTTTTGAGTCTTCGATAACATGTATGTTTATGTTTATCAACCTTTGATTCCCCCGCTTGTTATTCCGCTGATTATCAGCCGGGACAAAAACAGATAGATTATTACGGATGGCAGGATTGAAAAGGCTATCACCATGTATATAAGACCGTTGTCGAAATCCGCAAAATTCGCGCTCCTTAAAAGGGAGATCACTATGGGCATGGTCTTCTTTCTGTCATCGTGAAGTATCATCGCCGGGATAAAATAATTATTCCATGACTCCACGAATTTGAAGATCATCTGCACCGCAAACGCCGGCCTCATAAGAGGAAGAACTATCCTGTTAAAAATAAACAGTTCGGATGCCCCGTCAATCCTGGCAGCTTCCACAAGTGACATGGGAAGCGTGCTCTCCATGTATTTTATCATATAGTAGAAGACGATTGGAGAGGCAATTTCGGGTATGATAAGAGGAATGAAAGAATCCATTAGTTTCATCTTATCCACAAGGCTCACAAATCCAAGAACCGTCACCTGCCTGGGGATCATCATAAATCCGATCATCAATGTGTAAAAGAGTTTTCTTCCTTTGAAACAATATGCATGTATCCCGTATGCAGTCATTATGGAAAAATAACTGCAAAGAAATGATGCCGTCACGGATATAAAAAGGCTGTTCTTCATGCTGCTCATGACAGGAAGCGCACAATGCAGCATACTGTTCCAGTTCTTTATAAGCGCTCTTCCGGGAATCAGGGAAAATCCTCTCGTAAGCTCTCCGTTTGTTCTTGTCGCATTTATAAACAGTGCATAGAACCAGAAAAGGCAAAGAAACGAAACGATGATAAGTACCGAGTATGCTATGATCTTTCTTAATGCTTTGCTCATCGTATCACCTCCTGTCTTCCGTTCTGAAATTAAACCAATACACTACAAGAGATAGCATTGCCGTAACCAGAAACAGGATGCAGGAGAGGGCTCCCGATATTCCGTAATTCTTGCTGAACATATGCTTGTTTAAGTACATAAGAACAGTCATTGTGGAACGGTTCGGATCTCCCGTTCCTTTTGTAAGGATCTGGGGAACATCGAACATCTGGATTCCGCCGATAAGGGATGTGATCATAACATAAAGAAGGATGGGTCTGATGAGAGGCAGTGTTATCCTTGTAAAAACCTGCCATGAATTCGCGCCGTCAACCTCCGCGGCTTCCCTTAACGAATCTTCTATCCCGAGCATTCCCGCAAGCAGAAGAAGTGTTGTATTTCCGAACCACATGGTGCAGTTCATGAATGCCACAAGAAATCTTGTGGACCAGGTGTTGGAAAAGAACATAAAGGGTTCGTCTATGATCCCCATATCCATAAGAAGCGCGTTCACGGGACCGCTGTTTGCAAAGAAGGAAAAGAATAGCGATGCAAACGAAGCGGCGATTATAAGATTCGGAAAATATATAACCGTCTTAAAAAAGCGGATTCCCTTAAGCCCCAGTCTGTGATCACTGAACCAGGCAGCAAAGACAAGGGATAGTATTATCTGCGGTACAAATCCCAGGATCCACATTATCCCGGTGTTTTTCAGATAGATATAAATGTTCTTGTCGGATAAAAGCGCGGCGTAGTTTTCCAGGCCGCAAAAGAAGGGGCCGACCTGTTCAAGCCCGATCCGGTAATTAACAAACAGCGATCTGTATAAAGAGATCACTATGGGAAGCGCCGTGAATATAATATAAACAATGATGTACGGTGCTATAAAAAAGAATCCCCATTTACTTCTTTTCATTTCTTTAGTTCCTCCATCCATCTTAACAGCTGCGAAAACCATACGCTGCCGTAATCGTTTATTTCCTTTTCCACCGCCGCCGTTTCCCTGGTGCCCAGAGAGATGCCGTGGCCGCAATTGTCGTATATGTGAAGCTCTGTCCGGACTCCGTTTTCCAGAAGTTTTTTAGCGTAATTTATGCTTCCCGTCGCTCTTACAAGATCATCCGTGGCACCGTGCCAGATAAAGGTTCCCGGCATTGAGGAACTGATTTGATCAATGGGGTTGATCTTGGAAGGATCGTTTCCTGCTGCGGTATCTACCCCCGTAACAGAAAAGCATTTTTCCATGATCTCTTTGTTTTCGTTCGGACATGCGCTCGAGTTTATAAATTCGATCTCGTCTTCGATATCCAGAAGCGAATAGCAAAGAATACAGGAAAAAAGTTCCGGATGTTTTGCCGCAAAAAGAGCCGCAAGCTGTCCTCCCGCGGAAAAGCCCAGTACGGAGATCCGTTTTTTTGAAACGAGTTTTTCTTTACCGAGATTCGTAATGATATCGTATGCCTCTTCCGCCTCATCAAGAGCTTTTTCCACAAGACCGAAATCGCCGGGATCCGCAGGTTCTTCCGATATGCTGTAGTGAAGAACGAACGCCATATATCCGCGCTTGGCAAACTCAATTGCGATAGGTTCTCCTTCGCGCTCCGAAAGATACATCCATCCGCCGCCGGGACAGATTATAACTACGGGTTTCGCATCGGGAAGGGCATCCACCCGGTAATCGTCATACACATATGACGCAAGGTATGCCCCGTCTTTTAATTCATATTTCTTCGTCTGCATCCGGTTCCTCCTGATATAGTGTGATCTTTATTGCGCCCTGGGAATGCCTGCCGATAAGGCTTACTCCTATCATGATATCGACGCTTCCCCGTGCCGGGCTGTTTACGACAAAGGTGATATCCGTCTTTGCGGAGGTTCCGCTCAGGTTATTCAAGGGAAGTTTCGCTTCGCCGTTTGATATTACGGTGATGTCATCGTTCGAGTATGCGCTGATAACGACCCAGTGTTGTTCGTTAAAGTAAAAATCGTTTGATACTGTAACGCTTATCTTTCTTGGCTTTCCCACCCGGTAGTTTATGCTGCCGTTTAGGTCCGCCATCATGTAAAACGCGGGATATTTTTTTCTTATGACATAGGGAGATAGTTTCGTGACTTCACGAACGGTAAGCCCCGGATTTTTACAGAAAGAGTTGATCCTGTACATAAAGGAATCCGCGGGCTCACAATATAAATGTTCCCCGCCGGGATAATGGATCGTCATTCCGTTTTCGCCGAATATATCGCACTGATCCGGATCCAGGATAAGGGGGATGTTACGAAGTATCCTCTCGGTAAGCTCCGTTGCCGTATCCGGAATCCAAAGTTCTATACTGGTGTTTTTTATACAGCAGGTGGATATCCTGTCGTTAAGGGGATCCTTCCATTTTGCCGGAATACCGTCCTCACCCAGGAGGATTCCCAGAGTGCTGCAAAGGCTTGCACAGGTGCAGTCCGTATCTTCGCCGAAAGAATTTGCGATGAGAAGACTCTTTTCAAAATCGTTTTCTCCGTAGAGCCATGCCGCTATGGAAAAAGCAATGTTTTCGGGCGCATCGTATCCGGGCATCCCGTTATCCATTCCGCGGCTTCCTTCCGGATCTATCTCGTTCAGCCTGATTCCCTGTATACCGAAGGTTCCCGGGAATTCGTTGTGGATCTTTATACGGCACTCGGAAACGGGAATCCTTTCTTCATAACAGGAAACCGCCATACGAACCGCACGGCTTACGTCCGAGTTTTCGGGAATATAGGAAAGACCGATGTCTATGAGTTTTCTGTAATCGCTTTCAACAAACGCGCTGCTCTGCATGGCTGAAAAGAAGACTTCGCCCCATGCGCCCTCCGCACAGTGGTCGACTATCGCATCTTCATATGCATATCTTGCCGCAATCTCCGGATGTCCGGGAGCAAGGCAGGCCCAGATCTCGCTTCTTATGAAAGCGCCGCAGCTGTTTCCGTA
>JAFOND010000136.1 GCA_017418645.1 Lachnospiraceae bacterium
CTTTTATTACAATATTTCGGTGGGTTACCCTTCAATAGCGGTACCCTTATCAAACATTAGATTTTTCCTTGTGATAATGACGCCGATACTTTGTATGCGTCTGTTATCTGAGGAAAAGAAAAATAAGACGGATCAGCTTTTATTCACATCCCCGGTATCCGCAACAAAGATCGTGTTTGCAAAATACTTTGCGGCAGCAACGGTTTATTCCGCGGCTATGCTTATAATCGCAATAGCTCCGCTTTTCCTGTCGATTTTCGGGGATGTATCTTTTGCGGAAAACTATACGGGCTTTTTGGGCTTTTATCTTTACGGGCTTTCGTTTATAGCAATAGCGCTTTTTGCATCGTCTCTTACGGAAAGTCAGATGATATCTGCGATACTCGGTGTAGTATTCCTGTTTATCGGCTTTATGATGAGTGCTATAACAAGCGTCATTTCGCAGAGCGAAAACATTCTTACAAAGATCCTTAACTGCTATAACTTAAACACTCCGCTTGACGATTTCCTTTCGGGAAGCCTTTCGCTTACCGGGGTTGTCTATTACATAACGATAATCCTTGCTTTTCTTTTCCTTACAATAAGGATAATGACAAGAAAGAGGATCACTTTACAGTACAGATACCTTTGGTCCGGACTTTTTTCCATATCCCTTACGGTTCTCATCCTGGTATCACTTGTGGCCGGAAACATCCTTCTTTCTTACCTTCCCGAGAAGTACAAGAATATCGATGTGACGGAAAAGAAAATGTATTCCCTTACGGATACCACAAAAGATTTCTTAAAGACCGTTGATCAGGATGTTACCATATCCGTTTTCGGAGAAGAGAAGGATATTGACGATCTTTTAAATAAAACTCTTAAAAGATATGCGGACGAAAACGACCATATAAAGATTAATTATATGGATCCCAACGAGTATCCGAGCCTCGGTACGGAAGACGGGCAGAATACGCTTTCGACCGGATCTCTGATCGTTTCCGCCAACGGAAAGACAAAAGAGATAGCATCTTCGGACATTTATCAGACGGATATAGATTACTATTCCTATACGCAAAGCGTTACGGGATATGATGGAGAGGGAAGGATAACATCAGCAATAGCATATGTTCTTTCCGATGAAGAACTTAAGATCTATATCACGGAAGGGCACAACGAGAGAAGGTTTTCCGCAAATTATCAATATACTCTTCAGAAGGCAAACATAGATTACGAATATGTAAATCTTATAGACATGGACAGTATTCCCGATGATGTTTCCGCAGTCATAATAAACGGACCCATGTCTGATTTTTCAAAGGATGATATTGATAAATTAAAAGAGTTCATTAATTCCGACGGAAAACTTATGGTTAATGCCGATTGCGTTTCTACGGAGAAGCTGAACAACCTGAACGGATTCCTGGAGGAGTACGGGATAAAGATCATTCCGGGAATTGTAAAGGAAACCGACTCAACCATGTATTATCCTGCCGGAGATTTCTATCTGCTACCGGAAGTACAGCTTGCAACGGAAACCTCTTATCTGGCTTCTTATGTTTTTGTACCGGATTCATCGGGATTTAAGACGGAAGAAAGTGATGATAATTATATAACATCACTTTTAAAGACTTCCGACGGCGCATATTCCGTTAAGATACAGGAAGCGGAAGAGGGCAGTGACCAGATGATGGCGACGGATGAGAAAATTGAAGACGGTCCCTTCGATATCGGGCTTTCCGTGGGCGTGGGCTCTGAAACACCGGATATATATGTTTTCGGATCCTTTGAAATGTTTACGGATGCTGCGGATCAGGTTGTTTCAAACACTAACAGACAGCTGTTTGCAAATATATTATCGGAAATGACATCGGACGATGCGGCTGAGCAGGGACAGAACATAAATGTTGACGTTAAGCAGTACAGTGCAAGCAATCTGACGTTTACAGCCGGAGCGGTTATCCTCTACGGTATAATCTGGGGAATAATTGTCCCGGTACTCCTTATTGTCGTTGGCATAGCCATCTTTGCATACAGGAGGTTAAAAAAATAACGGGTTGATACCCGCTATTTATTATCGTTTTCATCGGAACCGGGTTCGGCGGAATCGTCGAATCCGTTCTTTTTTGTTATGCCGAAGAACATGTTAAGGACCCATAACAATACAGGGATTATTATGGTTGCCGCGACTGCTGCGGCAAGGTATTTTAAGGTTGCGGTTGGGTCGAATATAGCTGCTATAAGAGTCAGCGCATATAATCCTACAAGAAGTATTATTCCGATTATTGCAAATATCTGTTTGATTTTCATTTTTTCTCCTTTTTAAGTTAGGATTTCTCGTCGCATTTCATCCTAAAACGACAATAATATAGGAAAAACCCCGCATTTTGTCAACATTTTTATATACAAATCCCATAAAGAATGCTAAAATAACTCCGTATGAATTTTTATTAGTAAGGAGTGAAACAAAAAATGTCATTACTTGAAGATTGGCGAAATAAAGCCTATGACCAGAACGAGGACCCGAACAAGATCCAGAAACTCTGGGATGAATATTTTGTTAAAGAAACCAAGATCTATGAACAGCTTTTGACAAACCCGGATGAAGAAGTAAAGGGAACCGTTAAGGAACTTGCGGAAAAATACGGCTATGACCTTGAAGTCATGGTTGCATTTCTTGACGGAATAAACGAATCTCTTGTAGAAGAGAACCCCATAGAGACAATGGAAGAGGATACTGTTGTATCCCTTAAATTCGACAAGGAAAAACTCTATAAGAACATGGTTGAGGCCGATGCAGACTGGCTTTACAACCTTCCCCAGTGGAACGATATCTTTGATGAAACAAAGAGAAAAGAACTTTATCGTGAACAGAAGAATTCCCATACATTCAGAAATGAGAAGAAGATAGGACGTAACGATCCCTGTCCCTGCGGCAGCGGAAAGAAATATAAGAACTGCTGCCTTAAGAAGGATCAGGAAGAAGCAAGACGGGCAGCTAAAGAGAGAGAGGCGGCATTATAATGAAAATCACACTTAAGGACGGCTCCGTTAAGGAGTATTCCGAAAAAAAGAGTATATATGAGATCGCATGCGACCTTTCCGAAGGTCTCGGCAGAATGGCGGCTTGCGGAATTGTTGACGGAGAGATAAAGGATTTAAGAACGGTTCTCGAAAACGACTGTAATCTTACAATCTGCACGATAAACGATCCGGAAGGTCTTTCGACGCTTCGCCATACAACTTCACATGTTCTTGCACAGGCTGTTAAGAAGCTTTTCCCGGAAGCAAAGCTTGCGATCGGACCTTCCATAGACGAAGGCTTCTATTATGACTTCGATTCTCAGTCGTTTTCCAGAGAGGATCTTGATAACATCGAAGCAGAAATGAAGAAGATCATAAAGGACGGAGCGGAGCTTAAATATTTCGAACTTCCGAGAGCGGAAGCGATAAAACTCATGGAAGACAGGAACGAGCCCTATAAGGTTGAACTTATAAACGACCTTCCCGAAGATGCGACGATCTCATTCTATGAGCAGGGCGACGGATTTATCGATCTCTGTGCAGGCCCGCATCTTATGAGTGTTAAGAACATAAAGGCTTATAAACTTATTTCATCCTCCGGCGCATATTGGCGCGGAAGCGAGAAGAATGCCATGCTTACCCGTATTTACGGTACTGCATTCCCGAAGAAGGATGAGCTTGAAACATATCTTACCGGGCTTGCAGACAGAAAGAACCGCGATCATAACAAACTCGGAAGAGATATGGAACTCTTTACAACCGTTGATGTTATCGGTCAGGGCCTTCCCCTTCTTATGCCGAAGGGCGCTAAGATCATGCAGACTCTTATCCGCTGGATAGAGGATATAGAAGACAACGAATGGGGCTATGAACGTACAAAGACTCCGCTTATGGCTAAGCCGGATCTTTATAAGCAGTCACAGCACTGGTATCACTATAAGGACGGTATGTTTGTTATAGCGGATCCCCAGGATCCCGAAAACGAGGACAAGATGCTGGCGCTTCGTCCCATGACATGCCCGTTCCAATATTATGTGTTTAAGGCAACACCCCACAGCTACCGTGATATGC
Organism: Lachnospiraceae bacterium; assembly: GCA_017418645.1. Lineage (GTDB taxonomy): Bacteria > Bacillota > Clostridia > Lachnospirales > Lachnospiraceae > FD2005. The sequence continues at coordinate 4,075 of JAFOND010000136.1, forward strand.
CGAAGCGCTATTCCGAGACCTCGACTCTTTTCAGAAACGAGGATTCCGGCGAGATGCACGGATTAACACGTGTACGTCAGTTTACGCTTTCGGAAGGACATCTTATCGTTCGTCCGGATCAGATGGTTGAAGAATTTAAGAACTGCCTTGCGCTTGCAAAGTATGTTATGGAAACCCTGGGAGTTCAGGACGATGTTAAATACCGTCTTTCAAAGTGGGATCCTAATAATAAGGATAAATATATCGGCGAGCCGGAAGTCTGGGAACAGACTCAGCAGCATATAAGGGATATCCTTACGGAACTTGAGATCCCGTTCTATGAAGCGGACGGTGAGGCTGCATTCTACGGTCCTAAGGTAGATATCAACGCAAAGAACGTTTACGGAAAAGAGGATACGGTTATCACCGTTCAGTGGGATGAATACAATGCCGAACTCTTTGATATGTATTATATCGATGAAAACGGCGAAAAGGTACGTCCGGGAATCATCCACAGATCATCCGTCGGTTCTTACGAAAGATCGCTTGCATGGCTTATCGAGAAGTATGCCGGCAAGTTTCCGACATGGCTCTGCCCGGAACAGGTACGTATCATTCCCATATCTGAGAAGTATTTCGATTATGCGGAGGAAGTTTCTAAGGAATTCAAGAAGAACGGAATCCTTCATACAATAGACAAGCGCTCCGAGAAAATGGGATTTAAGATCCGCGAGGCTCGTCTTGACAGACTTCCGTATATGGTAATCGTTGGAGAAAAGGAAAGAGATGACAGAACGGTATCCGTAAGAAGCCGTTTTGCGGGGGACGAGGGCGTTAAGCCGCTTTCCGATTTCATAAATCAGATCTGCGAAGAGATCCGGACCAAGACAATAAGGGAAGAAGTGCCGGAGGCTGAAGGTAAGTAACTGACCGGTAGAGGGGGCAGTATGAAAAAGTATAGCAGAATTCTAGTTGCATTATTAATCTTTTGTATGTCCGTAACGGGCTTTGTATCCTGTGGGAAACACAAGGAAGCGGAGGAGGAGCCTATAGATGTGATCACCGATCCGGGCATTAATGTTACGGAGGTAAAGATTGCGATCCAGCCGTCCGCTGCGTTTATTCCGCTTTATGTGGCAAAGAATGCGGGCTGGATCGAAGAGGCTCTTGCGCCTTACGGTGTTACGGTTAAATGGAATACTTTTTCTGCGGGCCCGCCCATGAACGAATCCCTTGCGATGGGCGAATCCGATTTCGGCGTTATCGGTGACGTTCCCACCGTTTCCGGTGTATTTAATACGGGAAAAACGGAAGTTATAGCCATTGCCGCACAGGCAGCAAGATCATACGCAATGCTTGTTGCACCCGATTCGGATGTAACGGAACCTTCACAGCTTGTGGGAGCAACCGTGGCAACGGTAGTCGGTTCAACAAGCCATAATATGGTTGATAAATATATGCGTTCAGGCGGGTTTACGATCGACGATGTTCAGCTTGTGAGCATAACAACCGGTGATGCTGCGGATATGCTGAGAAAAGGCGAAGTTAAAGCCGTTTCAATCTGGGAACCCAATGTTACCAGACTTTCCGCCGGCGGTGTGGCAAAGATCCTGTCCGAAGGTCCTGACGTAGGCCTTGCCGGAACGAATGCAATCGTTGCCAATAAAGAATTTGTAAATAACAATCCCACAATTACAAAGATAATACTTGAACAGTATAAGCGTGGAGCTTAAGCTCTTCCCACGCTTTCCGACGAAGAATGGGGCTATGTTGGCTCGGATCTTTCCGTTACGACATCACAGATAAAAGAGATCGTTAAGAAATTTGATTATACGATAGTTATATCCGAGAAAGATATGGATGACCTTAACGATACCATTGATTTTCTTGTAAGGATAGGAAATCTTCCCGAAGATTTTGATATCAGAGATTATACGGACGGATCATTTGCCGACGAAGTCATGAAATGAGGTCTTAAAGGAGCTTTATATTGAACCTTAAGAGCTTTAAAAGGGCAATCTGCATAATTCTTGTTTTCTGCACAAGTGTGTTGTTTTTCGGGTGCAACAAAAAGGATGACTCCGGGCTTCTTGCGAGAGAACCCGGTATGGAGTCAGACGTCA
>JAFOND010000137.1 GCA_017418645.1 Lachnospiraceae bacterium
GAAAGACATACATTACACCGTCGATACTATTGGGAATGAAGATGAAATAGTTGTAAAGTTGCGATAACTTTGATAAAATCTACCCAAACTGATTCTGTACAAAGGAGGGCTTTACTATGGAACCTAAGAAATTAACAAGACCGCAGACAAACAGAGTGATCGCCGGTGTATGTGCCGGTATTGGTAATTACTTTAATGTCGATCCGGTTGTCGTTCGTATATGCTGGGTGCTCTTTTCACTGATGGGAGGAACGGGACTGCTTGCATATCTTGTATGCCTGATCATTATGCCGGAAGATGATTCGATCGTAATGTAGGAAAGAGAAATAAAAAGAAGCGGTGCATACGCACCGCTTATTTTTTGTTTTAATTATCTTCTTCAAACATATCCGTTGAATAGTCGTCAAAGTTTTCTTCAACCCAGTTCTTAAACTGTTCCTTTGTTACCTTGTCTCCGATAACTTCTATATTAATGTCCTCATCATCAAGTCTTTCGTAAAGCGCCGTAAGAAGTTCGTTCAAGGATGCCTGCGTTGTAACGGAAGCGGTGGTATCCAGTTCCAAAAGGATATCCGTTACTTCCTTTGTAATTTCTTTTGAAGTTTCGACGGTTTTGAACAATTCATTGTTTGTCATTTCTAGATCCCCCTTATCTTTATAATATAATCGGGGTGACAGGATTCGAACCTGCGGCCCCCTGCTCCCAAAGCAGGTGCTCTAGCCAAACTGAGCCACACCCCGAAAAGAAAAAATGCAGGAGATGGGACTTGAACCCACACGGCCTTGCGGTCACAGGCACCTGAAGCCTGCGCGTCTGCCAATTCCGCCACTCCTGCAAACCAATTTTGAATTTTAACAATTTACTTCACTTTTGTCAACTCGACCTTGCATTTTTTCCGCAAAAAAGCGATAATTTACCATATGAATATAGCAGTGTACCTCGGATCTTCCGAAGGAAACGATCCGATATATAAAAACGAAATAAAAAAACTGGGTGAACTCATCGGTTCAGGCGGACATACGCTTGTTTACGGAGGTTCCTCCATGGGGCTTATGGGAGCAGTTGCGGACGCGGTTTTATCTTCCGGCGGACATGTTATCGGAGTTGAACCGGGATTCTTTATTGAGACGGCTCCGCAGCATGAAGGAATCGATGAACTGATAGAAACGACCACCATAGCGGAACGTCGCGAGAAGATGATGGAGCTTGCGGATCTGTTTATAGTTTTTCCGGGAGGCATCGGAACGCTGGATGAAATGTCCGAAGTCTTTACAATGAAAACCATCGGGCGGCTCGATAAAGACATTATTCTTTATAACCTGAACAACTTTTATGAGTTTCTTATAAAGATGCTCGATAAAATGACGGAAAGCGGTTTCATCACCGCGGAAAACAGAAAAAAGCTTTTTATCGCAAATGATATTAATGAGATAGAACAGATCCTCTTATCACAAAGGAAGCAGGTGTGATATGATTATTTTGGGGGAGCAGGATAACAGAAGTAAAAAAGAAAAATGTTTTACGGAGCTTATCCTTTGCGTGTCCGGAATTCTTCTTAATTATCTGGGCTCATTTATAGCAAATACATTCTCTCTTCACATGTACCTGGACTCCATAGGTACCGTTACCGTTTCATGTCTTTCCGGGTATATTCCGGGAATAATCGTCGGACTCCTTTCTAACATGCTTGCGTCTTCATTTGATACTGCCTCAATATCCTATGGCACATTAAATGTTCTTATAGCTGTGGTTGCCGCTTACTTTGCCGACAGAGGATGGTTTAAGAAAATACCCGGCATCCTTCTGTCAATTCTCTCTTTTGCTTTTATCGGCGGCGTCCTCGGCGGAATTCTTACATACTTCCTCTATGGCGCAGGCGGAGAAAGTGCAACCAGCTCCGTAGTTTTATTCCTTAGAGGAAAAGCAGGCATGTCATATCTTTCCGCGGAAATTTTCGGGGGATTCCTTATTGACATAATAGATAAAGCCATAACCGTTGTTGCTTCGCTTCTTATCATAAAGATCATTCCGAAAAGCATTGAAAAGAAGTTCCATTTCGGCGCATGGAAACAGGCTCCCCTTTCGAGAGAAGCCGTACGTGCCATGAAAAAAACGGATACAAGGCTTTTATCCCTCTCAGCAAAATTAATGTGCATCATATTCATTGCTTCCGTTTCAATAGGAATTGTTGCAACAGGAATAAGCTATGTTCTTTACAGAGAATCGAATATCGATACGGAGGGTGAACTTGCCCAGTCGGCGGCAAGAATGGTGGCAAATGCCATAGATCCGGATAAAGTAGATGAATATATCCAATTAGGCGAAGATGCCGATGGTTATATCGAGACGGAAGCAGTCCTTTACGAACTCAAAAAAATATCGGAGAACGTAAAGTATATCTATGTGTTTAAACTTTTGGACAACGGCGTTCAGGTCGTATTTGACCTCGATACGCCCGATGTAAAGGGCGATGATCCCGGAAGTATTCACGGTTATGATGATGACTACCTTCCCTATGTCCCTGAATCCAAGGATACTGACGAGTTGGAACCCGTTATTTCAAGGACTTCTTATGGATGGCTTATGACTGTATACGAGCCCGTATATGACAAAGACGGAAACTGTGTATGCTTTGCCGGAGCGGATGTATCCATGGAGGGCATCCATAAAAAATGCAGAAGTTTTCTTGCAAGGCTTATCTCGCTGTTCCTCGGAATACTCATACTTATACTTGCATTCGGCCTTCGCATATCAAAATACAACATCATTCTTCCGTTAAAATCCATGGCTCTTACGGCCGGTGAATACAAAAACACCAGCCACGATTCCATGGAAAAGACGGCAATGAATTTTGAATCTCTGGAAATAACCACCGGAGATGAGATTGAAAACCTTTACAGCACTTTCTCCGATATGATCGAGGAGAATCTTGAATACATAAACGACATCCAGAAAAAGAACGAAACGATAAACGAGATGCAGCGCGGACTTATCGTTGTTCTTGCGGATATCGTCGAAAGCCGAGATCAGAACACGGGGGATCATGTACGAAAGACCGCTGCATACGTTAAGATGATAATGGACGAAATGAAAGAGGAAGGTATATATACCGATAAGCTTACTGATAAATTCATGTCGGATGTTTATCAGTCCGCTCCCCTTCATGACGTCGGAAAGATTGCCGTATCCGATGTTATCTTAAATAAACCGGGAAAGCTCACGGATGAAGAGTTCGACATAATGAAAACCCACACCACGGTTGGGGCCGAGATAATAGACCGTGTGCTTAAGAATGTACCGGATGATGGCTCCGGATACTTAAAGGAAGCCAGGGATCTCGCTCTTTATCACCATGAAAAATGGAACGGACAGGGCTATCCCACGGGACTTTCCGGAGAAGATATTCCGCTTTCGGCCCGCATAATGGCTGTCGCGGATGTGTTTGATGCTCTTGTCTCAACAAGAAGTTATAAAAAGGGATTTCCTTTTGAAAAAGCGATATCGATAATAGAAGAAAGCTCCGGGTCCCACTTCGATCCAAAGATTGCAGGAGCATTCCTGAATGCCAAAGATAAGGCAAGGGAGATTGCAGAAAGTAATGAATAAAGATAGGCGGTGCATCTGCACCGCCTATTTAAATAAATACTTATTTGCCTTCTTTGTATTCTTTCATCTTTCTGTCGAACCAGCCTTTTATTCCCTTCTTCTCCGGAGCCTTTTCGACTTTACCGTGGAGGCCGCGGACGGAAGTGATATAGATTCCGCTGACGTTTGCCTTTACTTCCTTCTTAACCGGAACGTCATCGAAGATGGAAGCCTCGCAGATCATTGTCATAATCTTCGGACCGACCTTTGCTTTTACGACGGGAACCTTGCTGCCCTTTGCGTACCAGGGCATCTGGTCAACGATCTGCTGCGGAAGTCCTGCTTCTTTAAGTTTCATTTTCTTCTTATCTATAATAAGCATGGAAACGGACTGTGATGAAGCCTTTATCTGTTCCTCCTGCTCGGCGCGTTTCTTTTCCGCTTTCTTTCCGAGAAAATAAAGAGCGATGGTAAGACCCACAACAATAGCCGTTATAATAAGAAGAACTATCGTAAATTTTGGTATTGCGAATGCAAACAAATACATATTGTTATCTCCTTTGTAAATGAAATACTGAATAAAACAGCGGTTTGTAGTATATCATAAAAGCCGGAAAAAAGTAAACAAAAAAAACACTTTTACTTTATAATAAGTTGTGATATAATATCGAGCGCTTATGAAAAGCCATAGCGAGAGGAGAAAAACTATGAAACACATCAAGACTTTAAACGGAACCAAACTGCAGGATACCGTTAAAAAGGGCGGCTGCGGTGAGTGCCAGACTTCCTGCCAGAGTGCTTGCAAGACAAGTTGCACGGTTGGAAACCAGCACTGCGAGAACAAAAGATAGTCAGGGCTTTTAACACGGAAAGGACCGTTCAAAGCGAACGGTCTCTTTTTAAGTGATAAACCCTCTAAACAGGAGGTGAATAACCTGGGAGAATATATACATCAGTTCCGGCAGCAGGGCGTGTGCGTTGTGATGGATATAAACTCCGGAACCATCCATGTAACGGATCCGCTTGTGTACGATATCATTGAGGTACACGATAAAGGCGGTACATATGATGACGTCATGAAGATGCTGAAAGTTAAGCATAAGAACGTGCCGTTATCGGAAGTATCGGAAGCATATTCGGAGATACAGACTCTTATTAACGAGGATATGCTGTTTACGGATGATCCTTATAAGGAAAGGGTTCTTGATTTTAAAAACCAAAAAACAGTCGTAAAGGCACTCTGCCTTCATATTGCCCATGACTGCAATCTTTCCTGCAAATACTGTTTTGCGGAAGAAGGAATGTATCATGGCAAAAAAGCGGAACTCATGTCGCCGGAAGTCGGAAAGAAAGCGCTTGATTTTCTTGTGGCAAATTCCGGAGACAGAAGAAATCTTGAGGTTGATTTCTTCGGAGGAGAACCTCTTTTAAATTTTGAAACGGTAAAAGAGATCGTCCGCTACGGCAGGAACATAGAAAAAAAGAATAAAAAGAAATTCCGCTTTACGCTTACGACAAACGGAGTACTTGTAAACGACGATGTTATCGAGTTCGCGAATAAGGAAATGGACAATGTTGTTCTTTCCATAGACGGAAGAAAAGAGATAAACGATAAGATGCGTCCTTTCAGAAAAGAAGGAGTCAGCACATACGATATCATTCTTCCGAAACTTAAGAAATTCGCGGATTCAAGAAATCAGGACAGGTATTATGTCCGCGGAACGTTTACGAGAGAGAATCTTGATTTTTCAAAGGATGTTATCCATCTTGCGGATCAGGGATTCAAACAGATTTCCGTTGAACCCGTCGTTGCAAAGGAAACGGATTCCTATGCATTGAAAAAGGAAGACCTTCCGAAGCTGTTCGAGGAATATGAAAACCTTGCGGCGGAAATGATAAAGCGTGACGGAACGGATAAAGAATTTAATTTCTTTCATTTTATGATAGATCTTTCCGGAGGACCCTGTGTCTATAAAAGGCTTTCGGGCTGCGGATCCGGAACGGAATATCTTGCGGTGACGCCGACCGGCGATCTTTATCCCTGTCATCAGTTCGTGGGAAATACGGACTTTTTAATGGGAAATGTTAACGACGGAGTTACGAATACGGCCGTAAGAGACAGATTTAAAAATTGCAATGTCTATGCAAAGAAAACCTGCAGAACATGTTTTGCCAGATATTATTGCAGCGGGGGCTGCGCGGCAAACGCATACAACTTTTCGGGGGACATTTTAGGGGACTACGAAACAGGTTGTGAGCTTCAGAAGAAGCGTATAGAATGTGCCATAGCGATACAGGCACGAAAAATGATGAAGGAGCAGTAGAAAAATGAAATCGATGAAAAAAGGACAGGGAATCGCAACTGTTATCGCTCTTGTTGCGATACTCGCATTGCTGGGATGGTATGCCGTTACCATTATCCAGTCCACCCTCAAAGGTGAAGGAGAAAACATAAAGCTCGGTCTTGACCTTGCGGGCGGTGTTTCCATTACATACGGCGTTGTGGGCGATGTAACTCCCACGCAGGAACAGATGGACGATACGATATACAAGTTACAGCAGCGTATCGAAAATGATCTCGGTGATGAGAATAAGACAACGGAAGCGTCCGTATACCAGGTGGGCGGAAACCGTATCACGGTTGAGATCCCGGGTGTAAAAGATGCAAACGCACTTCTTGAACAGCTCGGTACACCGGGTTCACTTTACTTCATAGCACATACGGATTCCGAAGGAAATACGAACTATTCCTATGACAGCTCCATCGGAAATTACAAACTGGATGTAGATCTCGATACACTTATCGAAAACGGTTCCGTAGTCTGCACAGGTACGGACGTAAGCTCTTCAAACGCTACATATCAGCAGGATCAGAGCACGGGCGCACAGCAGGCCATCGTTGAACTTACTCTTAACGATACAGGCGCAAATGCATTTGCGGAAGCAACACAGAAGGCTGTTGATGCCGGCAACGATACCATCGGTATCTATTACGACGGTGCATTCGTTTCCGTACCGAAGGTTAACAGCGTAATCTCCAACGGAAAGTGCGTTATCGAAGGTATGGAAGATTATGAAGCGGCTGAGAAGCTTGCATCATACATCCGTATCGGTGGTCTTGATATCGAACTCGAAGAATTACAGTCGGAAGTCGTTGGCGCACAGCTCGGTTCCGATGCACTTTCAACAAGCTTTGTTGCTGCAGGTATCGGTCTTGCGATCGTTGTGGTATTCCTTATCATAATGTATCTTGTACCGGGTGTTGCGGCTTCACTTGCACTTTTACTTTACACATCACTCATCCTCGCGATACTTTATCTCTTTGAGATAACATTAACACTTCCGGGTATCGCCGGTATCATCCTTTCAATAGGTATGGCGGTGGATGCGAACGTTATCATCTTTGCCCGTATCAAGGAAGAACTTGAAGCGGGACGTGCTCTTCGCGGTGCGATAGACACAGGTTTCAAGAAGGCTCTTTCGGCCATCCTTGACGGTAACATTACAACACTTATCGCAGCTGCGGTCCTCGGTGCAATCGGTACCGGTACCGTTAAGGGCTTTGCGGTAACACTTGCAATTGGTGTTCTTTTATCAATGTTCACCGCACTTGTTATCACAAGACTTATCATTAATGCGTTCTATGCACTTGGCGCAAAAGATGCGAAGCTTTATGCAAGAATTAAAGAGAATAAGGAATCCAAGATACTTGATTTCGTTGAGAAGAGAAAGTTCTTCTTCCTCGGCTCCCTTGCGGTTATCGCAGCAGGATTCATCGCTATGGGTGTTCATGCGGCAGGCGGTACAAAGGCTCTTAACTACAGCCTTGAGTTCCTCGGCGGTACATCCACAACGGTTACATTTGATAAAGAATATTCAATCCCCGAGATCGAAGAAACCATCGTTCCGGTTGTTTCAAAGATCACGGGAGACAATGACATTCAGACACAGAAGGTTGACAACGGAAACACGATAATCTTTAAGACAAGAACACTTAAGCTTGAAGAACGTGAGGCATTGAACACAGCCCTTAACGAAAACTTCGGCGTTGAAGAGGACAGCATCACATCCGAGAACATCTCAAGCATGATCGGATCCGAAATGCGTCATCAGTCACTTATCGCGGTTGTAGTTGCGGCAATCTTCATGCTCCTTTACATCTGGATAAGATTCAAGGATCTTCGTTTCGCAAGCTCCGCTATCATCGCTCTTATCCATGACGTACTTGTTGTACTTGCTCTTTATGCGATCGCAAGAATCTCCGTTGGTTCAGCGTTCATCGCTTGTATGCTTACCGTTATCGGTTACTCCGTAAACGATACCATCGTCATCTTCGACCGTATCCGTGAGAACCTTCACGGCGTAACGAAACAGGATGAAGAAAACTTAAGAAAGTGTGCGGACGAAAGTATCACACAGACGCTTTCAAGATCCTTAAGCACATCCTTTACGACTGCGGCAACCGTACTTATGCTCCTTATCATCGGTGTTGCATCGATCAAGGAATTTGCGCTTCCGCTTCTCTGCGGTGTGATCGTCGGTACATACTCATCGATCTGTATCGCAACGGAACTTTGGTATGTAATGAAGATAAAGATCAAGGCAAAGAAAGCTGCCAAGTAATTTTTGATGAAAAACCCCGTAGTTTTCTGCGGGGTTTTATTGTATATGCACACCAGCGTTAACAAAGGAGGAAAGTAAAAAAATGTATACGATTGACGACATCAGAAACACAGACCCTGAAATTGCTGACGTAATAGAAAAAGAATACAGAAGGCAGGCAGACCACATCGAACTCATTGCATCCGAAAACTGGGTTTCGCCGGCAGTAATGAGCGCAATGGGATCCGTTCTTACAAACAAGTATGCGGAAGGATATCCGGGAAAGCGTTATTACGGCGGATGCGAGATAGTTGACATTGCGGAAGATCTTGCAAGAGAAAGAGCCAAGAAGCTTTTCGGCGCAGAGTACGTAAACGTTCAGCCCCATTCCGGAGCACAGGCAAACATGGCGGTACAGCTTGCCGTTTTAAAGCCGGGTGATACGGTTATGGGAATGAACTTAGATCACGGCGGACATCTTACACACGGTTCACCGGTAAACTTCTCCGGACTGTATTTTAACATCGTGCCTTACGGCGTAAATGATGACGGATTTATAGATTACGATGAAGTTGAACGCATTGCAAAGGAATGCAAGCCCAGAATGATCATTGCCGGCGCATCCGCTTATGCAAGAGCAATAGATTTTAAGAGATTCCGTGCTATAGCGGATTCCGTTGATGCTGTTCTTATGGTTGACATGGCACATATCGCCGGACTTGTTGCTGCGGGACTTCATGAAAATCCCGTGGGTATTGCGGATGTTGTTACGACAACAACCCATAAAACTCTTCGCGGACCTCGCGGAGGCATGATACTTTCTTCCAATGCCGTAAACGAAAAATACAACTTCAATAAGGCAGTGTTCCCGGGAACGCAGGGCGGACCGCTTATGCATGTTATCGCAGCAAAGGCTGTATGCTTCAAGGAAGCTCTAACTCCGGAATTCAAGGCCTATATGACAAACGTTCGTGACAATGCAAAAGCGCTTTCCGAAGGACTTATGAACAGAGGAATAAAGATCGTATCCGGCGGAACGGACAATCATCTTATGCTTGTTGACCTTACTCCGCAGGAACTTACGGGAAAAGAGGTTGAAAAGCTTTTGGATGCAGCAAACATCACGGCCAACAAAAATACCATTCCGAACGATCCGAAGAGCCCCTTCGTTACATCCGGAATCCGTCTCGGAACACCGGCGGCAACATCCCGCGGACTTAATACGGAGGACTTCGACAATGTTGCGGAAGCTATCGCAACCGTTATCAAGGAAGGCGAAGCGGGGGTTGACAAGGCTAAAGGTATTGTAAAAGCACTTACCGAGAAGTATCCTTTATCAGCAGCATTTTAGTACGCTAAAGCGAACCTTAAAAAAGTATGATTTTCTTCTTAAGTGCCTTGAAAAAAGGAACTCTAAGTGTTACTCTTTCAAACAGTGAGATAACACTTGGGAGGAAATCATACCATGAATGAAGAGAAGAAAAAAAAGAGCCGTAAATGGATTATCATTGTGGCTCTTTTTATTGTGGTTGTTGTTGCCGTTCTTATCGCGATCATCGTTCCGCCGATCCTAAAACGATCCGAGGGGGAGGATGTTATCGAAGACGATTATATCGAAGACGGCGGGGATTATTCCGATGTCGGAGAGACCAGCATGTATGCCGGTATCGTTGAGGCGCAAAAGACCCTTGAGATAAATAAGGACGGGGATAAAAAGATTGCCCAGCTACTTGTTGCGGTGGGAGATGAGGTTACGGAGGGACAACCGCTCTTTTCCTATGATACGACGGAACTCGCACTCCAGCTTGAACAGGCAAAGATAGAACTGGATTCTTCCGGTACGGATATCGCCGATTACAACAACCAGATAAATGCGCTGAAGTCCCAGCTCAAAGAAGCGGATGATGAGAGCATGAAGCTTGAGATACAGATGCAGATATCCGAACTTAATACACAGATAAGACAGAGCGGACTTGCCACAAAGACTAAGCAGGCGGAGATCGCATCCCTTGAAAAATCCATCCAGAATTCCACGGTAACATCCACGATAAACGGTGTGGTAAAAACAATCCAGGAATCAAGTACTGCGGAAGGTCCTTATATGACGATCCTTGCAACCGGTAATTACAGGGTGAAATGCAAGGTAGACGAGATGAATGTGGGCCTGCTTTCCGAAGGTATGGACGTTACGGTGCATTCAAGGGTCGATGATACGACCTGGGCAGGCCATATCGAAAAGATAGATACGGAAGACAAAGCCGACAGCAACGGCGAAAATAATTATTACGGCGGTGAAGAAAGCGGAGAGAGCAGCACAAAGTACTTTTTCTATGTGGCTCTCGATTCCGGAGACGGACTTCTTTTGGGACAGCATGTATTCGTTGAGCCTGTATTTGGAGAGTAAACACCATGATCCTTGAATTAAAGAATATCTATAAAGATTACGAGACGGATGCGGTCCCGGTTCCCGTTTTAAAGGACGTGTCGCTGCAGGTTGAAAAGGGCGAATACGTTGCCATAATGGGGCCCTCGGGATCGGGGAAATCCACTCTTATGAACATAATCGGATGCCTGGATCTTCCCACATCCGGAGAATATTATCTTGACGGAGAAAACGTTCTGTCGCTTTCTGATAATGCACTTTCGGATATCAGGTGCAGGAAGGTGGGGTTTGTGTTTCAGCAGTTCCAGCTTCTTCCGGGAGAGACCGCAATACAAAACGTTATGCTTCCGCTTTCGTTTTCGAACACTCCGCGGAACAAAAGACGTGATATTGCGGCGGAAGCTCTTGCCAGGGTTGGTCTTTCCGACAGGATGGACTTTTATCCGAGACAGCTTTCCGGCGGACAGAAGCAGCGTGTCGCGATAGCAAGAGCCCTTGTAAACGACCCCAGCATAATCCTTGCGGACGAGCCCACGGGAGCTCTTGATCAGAAGAGCGGAAAGTCCGTAATGGAACTTTTTGAAAAGCTTAACGATGAAGGCGTTACCATAGTAATAATAACTCACGATAAGAATGTGGCAGCCCGCGCAAAGCGGCTCTTACACATAATCGACGGGGAGATATACGAAGATGAAGGAACAAACGGAAATATTGGCTGAGCAGGAACAGCAGCCGAAACAGGATAAGAAACAGGAAAAAAAGAGGCGGAAAAATGCCGGTACAAAAAAGCATCATGTCGGCCTTATAATCTTTCTTGTTATCTTAGTTCTCGCCATCGCCGGAGTTATCGGTTATTACAGATACTTCGGCAGCAAGGCTTATGTGCAGAACGTGCAGGATATGAACTGGAATTATGTCCTTGAAGCGGATTCCACGGAAGGAACAATAAGCGATGCCGCAACACAGAACATATATCTTGATCCCACGGATGTGGTACAGCAGGTCTTTGTATCCGAAGGCGATACGGTTGAGATCGGCACGCCGCTTATTCAGTACGATACCGAGGCACTCAGCAGTTCCGTGCAGGAAGCGGAACTTTCCCTTGAAGCCACAAGGACCAAACTTGAATATGAAAAGAAAAGACTTGAACTTGATAAGAAGATAGTTCCCGTCGAAAGAAAAGAAAGCATTTTTGGGGATAACGAGACAATACCGCAGGAGAATGAAGTTGTTCCCGAACCGGAACCTTCGGAAGAACCGGATGATAACGGCGGAAATGAACCTGCGCCCGAACCGGAGCCGGATCCTGTGCCTGAACCGCTGCCGGAGCCTGTGCCCGAGCCGGAACCGGAACCCGAACCGATAGACCCGGGACCGCAGTATACAAAAGAGGAAAAGGAACAGAAGATAAAGAGCCAGGAGATAGCCATAAAGAGAGCGGAGAATGCGGTGCGCCAGGCGGAGAAAAACCTTGAGGAAGCAAAAAGAAAACTCGGTGATTCTCTTGTTCTTGCAACAATGCCGGGAAAGATCCAGCATGTCGGAGATCCCGCACATATAGATCCGACGGCACCGTTCATTACGGTACAGAGCGAGAGCGGTCTTGCGGTGATCGGATATCTGTCGGAACTTAATCTTTCCGAAAAGAATGTGGGCGATACCATAACGGTTTCGTCATGGGAATCCGGAGCCACCGCGGAAGCAACGATATCGGAAATCTCCAGATATCCTGCATCGGGCGTAAACCAGTGGACGAACGGGAACCCCAATGTTTCCTGGTATCCGTACACGGCATATCTTGCGGATACGGACGGCTTTAAGACCGGCGAATATGTTTCCATAGCTGCCGAAGCCGTGGATATCGAAAACGAGATCGTTATCGGAAAGGTTTACATAAAGAACGAGAATGGAAAGAATTTTGTTTTTGTCGATAACGGAAGCGGACGGCTTGTAAAGAAGGAAGTAAAGATAGAACGTACAAAGGAACCGGATTATTACCATGTCACGGAAGGACTTGAGCTTACGGATATGATAGCGTTTCCGTACGGAAGCAAAGCAAAAGAAGGCGTAAAAACAACGGACCAGCCTCCGCTGTCATTATTCTTCTAAGAGAGGAACATAATACAATGTTAGAAAACATTCGTCTCGCTCTGCGGGGCATATGGTCACACAAATTAAGATCCATCCTTACAATGCTGGGTGTGATAATCGGTATAGCATCCATTATCGCCATTGTAAGCATAGTCGAAGGTACGAATAAAAAACTGGAAACGTCCCTTATCGGAGCCGGGAACAACGTTACAACCGTGCAGGTTATGCAGGACGGCTGGGCGTATGAGTTTGAATACAACGGGGTGCCGGAAGGTATTCCCCAGGTAAACGATGAATCCATCGAAAGGATAAAAGGCATCGAAGGCGTTGTCAACGCCGCAAAATATCTTCAGCGTCAGGGCTGGAACGTGGTTTATTACGGTGATGCCACACTTTCAAATACGTTTATAAGGGGTATAGGGGACGGATATTTTCAGACCCTCGGTTATTCTCTGATCCTCGGAAGAAATTTCGCGGAGGATGAGTTTAATTCCGGAAAGAAAGTTACGGTGATCGATGAAAACGCCATGGATGCGCTTTTTAACGGCGAGGATCCGGTTGGAAAAGTAATAGAGATACAGCAGGAACCTTATATCGTTATCGGCGTTGTAAAAGACGAGAACAAAGAAGAAAAAGAGTATGAATCTATAACGGATTATTATATGTACGGCGGAACGCAGACACAGTCCAATGTATATATCCCTGCCGGAACATGGCCCATAATATATCAATACGATGAGCCGGAATCCGTTGCCATAAAGGTTGAAGAAACAAAGATGATGCAGAGCGTGGCGGAGTCCGCTGCGGATATCTTAAACGAACGCGTTTCGGGCGACTATCAGTACGGTGCACAGACCGGAGATTCCATGGAAGAACTGGAAACGCTTACAAACGCCATCCAGCTTATGCTTGTGGGCATAGCGTCGCTTTCCCTTCTTGTGGGCGGTATCGGCGTAATGAACATAATGCTTGTGTCCGTTACGGAGAGAACCTCCGAAATCGGTCTTAAAAAGGCTCTCGGCGCAAAGAGAAGAGTGATCCTCTGGCAGTTCCTTACGGAATCCGCGGTGCTTACGTCCGTCGGCGGCGTCCTCGGAATAATCCTCGGAATAATCCTTGCAAAGGTTATATCAATAGTTACCGGACTACCCTTTGGTATATCGGTAACATGGATAATCATATCCGTTCTCTTTTCCATGGGGATCGGAATTCTTTTCGGCGCAATGCCAGCATCAAAGGCATCAAAGCTGTCTCCGATAGACGCTTTGAGACGGGAGTAAAGTTTTTGTACATTTTTCCGATAAATTTATAGAATTGTTTGTCGGAAAATGTAGCATATAACACCGTAAATTGTTTGATTTGCCCGTATTTATGTAGTATAATAACCTATGTTTTATGTCTGTCAATTCCTCCGGCAATATAGGAAAGGACCTTTGTAACCATGAAAGGTAAGAGAATGATTGCCGGGTGGATGATTTTTGTCCTTACGGGGGCGTTGCTTTTTTCCTCAAACATAAGCAGCGCAGAGGCATCCGAAGCGATTTTGGATAAAAAACAGAGCGCATCGGATCTTAAAACTCCGGTAGTGATACAGATTTCATCCGACCAGCAGGAAACAGAAGAAAATTTAATAAAGGAGCCCGTGTTTAAAACACATGCCGACACTGAGGAAAGTCCTTACGGTATTTATACCAACGATTATTTTTACAACAGGCTTTCCGGAAACGAACAGCTTCTTTACAACAGGCTGTATGTTATCTGCGACGATCTTCTCAGGGGAGAAGACGATGCCGAAGTCCTTACGCTGGATGACGAGGAGACGAACGAGGCTGCGCAGTATACACTTACAAAGCCTGCACAGTACAGCGGCATGACCGCGGAAGAAGCAAAAGAGCTGGCATGGATCTTCCAGAACAACAATCCGCAGTTTTATTATCTCGGACTGGTTCAGGTTATAACCGAAACGGAAGACGGAGGACTGATCCAGATAGGTGTTTTAAGCGAATTTGCAAACGGTGCCGAAAGAAAAGCCGCTACGGAAGAGATGTTTTCCGCAGTGGATTCCATGCGTCAAAAAGTGATGTCACAAAAGACGGATGCCGCCAAAATTAAGGCTGCCCACGACATGATCTGTCTTAATACGGTGTACGATAACGAGGACCCGGATAAAGACATGAACCAGAACGCATACAGCGTTTTTGTGGACAAAAAATCCGTATGCGCAGGATACAGTGAAGCCTTTGCAATGCTTTTAAACAGTGTCGGGATCGATGCGATATGCATAACGAGAGCAGGGGACGAATTAAACCCCAAAGACGATCCTTCGCACGAATACAATGCCGTACGAAGCAACGGAATATGGAGACTCTATGATGTTACCTGGGACGATCTTGATAACGAGAACGAGTACACGGAAACGATCATAGAAAATCCGGAGGATCCCGAAGCTGATCCGCAGGTTATAAGAACTTATAAAACCGGCTTTAACTATGATTATTACGGCATAACTCCGGAAAAGGCGGAATCCTACGGAGAAAATTCTAAGATACACCATACTCCGGACAGTTTTTACAACAAGTATCTTCCGGATATGTCGGTAAAGACCGAAAGTGGAGACAAAACGGATGCAGCGCCTCTTTTCAGACTTTATAACCCGAATTCCGGAGAACATTTCTATACGCTTTCCGAAGCGGAGAGCACAATGCTCGCGGGGATAGGCTGGGCGGAAGAAGGCGTTTTGGCGAATACGAAAAAGACTTCGGAAATTCCCGTATACAGACTCGGAAATCCCACAAACGGCGGACATCATTACACGGTATCACGTGCGGAAAGATGGATGCTTATCGGAGCAGGATGGAACGATGAAGGGATCGGCTGGTACTCATCCGTTGAAGGGACGCCGGTATACAGGCTGTATAATCCCAACGATGACGGCGCAGGCTCGCATACATATACAACCAATGAGGCAGAAAAGGATTTCCTTACGGAAGCCGGATGGATCTATGAAGGAATCGGCTGGTACGGAATCTGATCCTTTATTTGCCGAATAATATAAAAAAGGAGAATGTAATTAGCCATGATCGACATAAAATTTTTACGCGAAAACCCCGATATAGTTAAGGAGAACATTAAGAAAAAGTTTCAGGACAAAAAGCTTCCTCTTGTTGATGAAGTCATCGAACTTGATAAAAAGGTAAGGGAAGCGCAGCAGGAAGCGGATTCTCTCCGTGAAAGCAGAAACAAGCTTTCGAAACAGATCGGAGCCCTTATGAAGGAGGGCAAAAAGGATGAAGCGGAAGCGGTCAAGGCAGAGGTTACAAAGAATGCCGAAAGGCTCGCGGAACTTGAAGAATCCGAAAATACCTTAAGGGAACAGATAAAAGAAAAGATGATGATCATCCCGAACATAATCGATCCCTCGGTTCCCATCGGAAAAGACGATTCCGAAAATGTGGAGATAGAGAAGTTCGGAGAACCTGTGGTTCCGGATTATGAGATTCCGTATCACACGGATATAATGGCAAGATTTGACGGCGTGGATTTTGAAGCGGCGGGAAAGGTTGCCGGAAACGGATTTTATTATCTCGTGGGAGATATCGCAAGACTTCATTCCGCGGTAATATCCTATGCGAGAGACTTTATGATAGATAGGGGATTTACGTATTGCGTACCCCCGTTCATGATCAGGTCCCATGTTGTGACCGGAGTCATGAGTTTTGAGGAAATGGATGCGATGATGTATAAGATCGAGGGAGAGGATCTGTATCTCATCGGTACATCGGAACACTCCATGATCGGGAAGTTCCAGGACAGCCTTTTAGAGGAAGAGAAACTTCCCTACACCATGACATCTTACTCTCCCTGCTTCAGAAAGGAAAAGGGCGCCCACGGCATAGAAGAACGCGGTGTGTACCGTATCCACCAGTTTGAGAAGCAGGAGATGATCGTGGTTTGTAAACCGGAGGAATCAATGGAGTGGTATGATAAGCTCTGGCAGAACACGGTGGACTTCTTCAGAAGTCTTGATATTCCGGTTAGAACTCTCGAATGCTGCTCCGGAGACCTTGCGGATCTTAAGGTTAAATCATGCGACGTGGAGGCATGGTCACCGAGACAGAAGAAGTATTTCGAAGTTGGATCATGTTCCAACCTTTCCGACGCACAGGCAAGAAGGCTGGGAATTAAAGTAAAAGGAAAAGACGGAAGCAAGTATTATGCTCACACGTTAAACAATACATGCGTTGCTCCTCCGAGAATGCTAATCGCATTTTTGGAAAATAATCTTAATGCCGACGGAAGCGTTAATATTCCGGAAGCGTTGAGAATGTATATGGGCGGAAAGGAAAAGCTCATTCCGACCAACTGATACGAAAATTTAACGTAACCCCTTTTTATGATCGTATACCCCGTATATATAGTCAGAGTTCTTCAGAGCCCTGCGGGACGATCATAGGAGGAATGATTGACAGACAACCCGTAGGGTAACGAGGAAATCTATGGAAATGGATAACACCCGTGGCAAATCCGATAACGAACGGGCCGTGATCGCTGCCAAGGATCCGCAAGAGAAGGAGAAATTCCTTATCGAGGAGCGGATACATATCCTCAGAATGGCTGCAAAGCTGCTGGGAAGAGGAATAACGGAAAGCGATGACGAATGGAGTATAGCCCTTATTGCAACTTCCGATGCGATCGATACCTATAATATCGATAAGGGAGATTTTTGGGGATATGCTTCCATCGTTATAAAAAACAGGCTCACGGATTACCTGAGAAAAGAATACAGGATCAGGGAACACGAGTCGGCGGTCTCTCCGGAAGCGTTTTCGGGAGATCTTCCGGACAAGGATAATGCGACCGGTATAGAACTCGAGGTTTCGAGGAAAGAATCCAAAGAAGTTGTCGAGAACGACCTTAAGAACGAGATCGACGCACTTCGTGAAGAATTAAAGGCCTTCGGAATAGGATTCCGGGACCTTGCGGATGCATCACCCAAGTCGGAAAAGACCAGGGAAGCATGCGAGAAAGCCGTTCTGGGAATGTTTGATCCGCCGCCTTTGGTGGAGGGGCTCAGACGAAAGAAGGAATTCCCCATCAAGGAGATCTTTATCAGAACGGATGTTAAGAAAAAAACCCTCGAGCGTCACAGAAAACACCTTGTTGCGGCGACGCTTGTAATGGACGGGGATTATCCCAAGATGCAGGAATATTTCCCATATAGCAGAAGACACACACAGGAAAATACACAGGAAGGAGAACGGTAAATTGGTACTCAGTCAGATGGTGGTGCTTGAAGTCTATGAAGACGGACTCGCCGCTGTATTGGACAAACAAGGAACTGTCCGAATGATCCCGGATAAGAATTATCGGGAGGGACAGGTACTTCATATAGATCCCGAAAGTATCCGTTTGCCGAAGAAGAGTGCTTTTGAATCCTTCACAAAGAAGCTTATGCCCATCGCGGCATGCTTTGCGGTGGCAGTCGGCGGAATACTCGGCGGAACCGCATACGCAAAACCGGTTTCAAAGCTTAACGTTAATTCCGGAGCGGGAATGGAATATGAACTTAACGTTTTTGACCGCGTCATAAGTGTTAATACAAAGGACGAAGCGGATAAGAAGATTAAGGAGATCGCGGAAGAGGTTAAGACGGAAGTTAAGGGAAAGACGGTTAAAGAAGCTGTTCCCATTACGCTTACATATCTCTCGGATCATGATTGTCTTCCCGCAGAAGGAACGAACAACATATTTACCGTAGATGCTTCCGAAGGAAAGACACAGAACCTTGAAGCGGTTGTTCAGGAAAGCGTTACGGAATGGGTAAACGTGAACAACGAAGAAGGAAGTGTTACGGACAATAAGGGAACGGTTGCGGATGAAGGCGCCGTTACCGAAGGTATGACGGATTCACAGGCTGTTCAGGAAGAAAAACCGGTAACACCGGCACCTGCGCTGATAACGGATCAGAGCAAGCCGAAAGACAATAAAGAGCCTGCCGAGACAACGGAAAAAACAGATAATGCTGATCAGAACCAGAAAATCCAGGAAGGATCATCTGACAATAAGCCGGAAGAAACATCCGAAAACAATACAAAAGAAGAAGCGGTAAAAGATGATGCTGCGGAAGAAAATACAGAATCAGCTCCGGCAGAAGAGAACTCCGAATCCGAAGCAAAAGATAAGAGTCCGGTAGTGTCAAAACAGAAGAAACCGCATGATAACCTTGATATTACAGGTTCCGCAAACAACGGTCAGTTATCCGACAATGAAAACTATGAAACAGACTTGACAGATGACGCCATAATGTCGGATAATATAAATGAGCTGCCGGTATCTGACGAAGAACCCCCTACATCTTCGTCAGATGCTGAAGCAGAATAAAGACGTACTTTTCGTACATTAACAACCTTAGCGTACAACAGACGGGGCACAGTTTACTCTCTGGAACTACTGGCGATTCTGCCGCTCCTGTTGTTTACGATATGACTCGCGTTTTCTAAGCAATGGATCGAGAATTCGCTTCCGTATGCGTAGGGAATCAGGAGTCACTTCAAGTAACTCGTCGGTATCGATGTAATCGATAGCCTGCTCAAGAGAGAGCTCTTTCGGCGGCGTAAGGGTCAGCGCTTCGTCAGCAGATGAACTTCTTGTGTTAGTCAAATGCTTTTTCTTGCAGACGTTTAGCTCGATATCCTCTGCTCGTGAACAGCTGCCGATTACCATACCCGAGTAGACCTTTTCCCCGGGACCGATGAAGAGAGTACCTCGGTCCTGGGCAGAAAAGAGTCCGTAGGTTACGGACTCGCCGGTTTCAAAAGCAATTAAGGAACCGGTTTCTCTATAGGCTATATCGCCTTTATAAGGTTCGTAGCCTGCAAATTCGGTATTTAATATACCATTACCCTTCGTATCGGTAAGAAACTCACCGCGATAGCCGATGAGACCGCGCGAAGGGATTTTCATTTCTATACGGGTATATCCGCCTGCGATGGGCGACATATTCTGTAATTCTCCCTTTCTTTCGGAAAGCTTTTGGATAACGCTTCCGGTAAATTCGTCCGGTACATCAACGTATGCAATTTCCATCGGCTCCGTTTTTTTACCGTTTTCGTCTTCCTTATAAAGAACCTCTGCCTTTGACACGGCAAATTCATATCCTTCACGACGCATATTTTCTATAAGAACGGAAAGATGAAGTTCCCCGCGTCCGGAAACCTTGTATGAATCCGCGCTCTCGGTTTCTTCGACGCGAAGCGAAACATCCGTGTTAAGCTCCTTAAAGAGTCTGTCTCTTATATGACGTGAAGTAACATACTTTCCTTCTGTTCCCGCAAAGGGGCTGTCATTTACTATAAAATTCATTGAGATCGTGGGCTCGGAGATCTTCTGGAACGGTATTGCGACGGGATCGGAGTCCGTGCCGCAGATGGTATCGCCGATGTGAAGATCTGCAATTCCGGAGATCGCAACAATGGATCCGACCTTTGCTTCGGTAACGTCTACTTTGTCGAGTCCGTCGAATTCATAGAGCTTTGATATACGAACCTTTTCGTTTTTTTCGGGATCATGATGGTTTACAACGATGGCTTCCTGGTTAAGCTTAAGGCAGCCGTTATCAACCTTTCCGATTCCGATACGTCCCACATATTCGTTATAATCGATGGTAGAGATGAGAACCTGTGTGTTTGCATCCGGATCTCCCTCGGGAGCCGGAATATATGAAAGTATGGTATCAAAAAGCGGCTTCATGTCCTTCTTTTCTTCGGCAAGATCCGTTACACACCATCCGTCCTTCGCGGAAGCAAAGAGGAAGGGGCAGTCGAGCTGTTCTTCCGAAGCATCGAGATCCATAAGCAGTTCAAGAACCTCATCTATAACCTCTTCGTGACGCTCTTCCTCGCGGTCGATCTTATTTATGCAGACAATGACGGGAAGGTTAAGATCCAGCGCCTTCATAAGAACGAATTTTGTCTGCGGCATGGCGCCTTCGAAAGCGTCCACAAGTAAAACGACACCGTTTACCATTTTGAGTACACGTTCAACTTCGCCGCCGAAGTCCGCATGTCCCGGAGTGTCGATGATATTTATCTTTGTATCCTTATATGTTACTGCAGTGTTTTTGGAAAGAATTGTGATCCCGCGCTCGCGCTCGATATCGTTCGAGTCCATAACGCGTTCCCTTACTTCCTGATTTTCGCGGAAAACCCCGCTCTGCTTTAAGAGCTCATCCACAAGCGTTGTCTTGCCGTGGTCGACATGAGCGATGATGGCAATATTTCTGATGTCTTCGCGTTTCATATTCATCCTGAAACCTCTTTTCTTCTTTATTATTATACGCAACGGGCGGTATTTTATCACGATTCGTTGAATTATGCAAGTAAAAAGCCTTCCTCTTGAGCGTAGAGGTGTCACGGCGCAGGCGTGACGGATGAGGTGTCTTGTAAATCTTAGGGAAATTATGTATAATAAACAGAATTATAAAACGGAGGACATTTATGGAAGAGGGAATAGTACAGATCTTCTACGGACCGGGAAAAGGAAAATCTTCCGCCGCGCTGGGAAATGCAATAAGAGCGGCGGGAACCGGAAAAAAGGTCTACATTGTTCAGTTTTTAAAATCTCCGGAGAATCCGGAATATATGGCACGGCTTGAGCCGGAGATCAAGATATTCCGTTTTGAACGCTCTGAAGGAACATTCTCGGAGCTTTCGGATGAAGAAAAACAGGAAGAAAAGAAGAACATTGAAAACGGTCTTAATTTTGCAAAGAAAGCACTGACCACAGGCGAGTGCGATGTTCTTGTCCTGGACGAGATCCTTGGCGTTATAGCCGAAGGCGTTGCGGACGTGTCCGAAGTTACCGGAATAGTCAAACAGAAAAGTCCCTTCGGAACAGTTGTCCTTACGGGAAGGGAACTTCCGGAGGAACTTAAGGAATGTGCGGACGAGATTATGCAGATAACCGCGGAATAATATTTTTCACAGATAGAGAGAGGGGAAAGACATGGCAATTTTTAAAGGATCCGGAGTTGCGATCGTAACGCCGATGAATGATGACGGACAGATGAGCGTAAATTTCGATAAACTTGAGGAGCTTATCGAATATCATATCAGTAACGGGACGGACGCAATAATAATAGCGGGAACAACGGGAGAAAGCAGCACTCTTACAATGGAAGAACATCGTGAGGTTATAAAAGCCGCGGTGAATTTTACCAAGGGACGTATTCCGGTTGTGGCCGGAACGGGATCAAACTGTACAAGAACAGCAATCCAGCTTACAAAAGAAGC
>JAFOND010000138.1 GCA_017418645.1 Lachnospiraceae bacterium
AGAGCTTCTTTATCAGTATCTTTTCATCCACCGTATCCGGAAGTTTAAAATCATATACATCCTTTTTCTCGTATACCGTTTCCTGTTTTTTGCTCTCCAGGATTTCGCTCTCATCACCGAGTATCGATGTAAGATCTATCTTTTTGTATATGTCTTTTGCATCCTCGCGGACCTTCAAAAGATCGTATCTTCCCACAAGTTCGTCTACTGTCTTTACACCCAGCATCGCCATGTATTCACGAAGCTCTTCCGCGATAAACCGCATGAAGTTTACAACATATTCGGGCTTTCCGGAAAATCTTTTCCTAAGTTCAGGATTCTGCGTTGCAACCCCCACCGGACATGTATCCTTATTGCAGACTCTCATCATCACGCAGCCCATTGTTACAAGGGGTCCCGTAGCAAAACCGAATTCTTCCGCGCCGAGTATAGCTGCGATGGCAACGTCACGTCCGGATAAAAGTTTTCCGTCCGTCTCTATTATCACGCGGTTTCTGAGACCGTTCTGTATAAGAGTCCTGTGGGTTTCGGAAAGACCGAGTTCCCAGGGAAGACCCGCGTTGTGGATGGATGTTATGGGAGCAGCGCCGGTTCCTCCGTCATATCCGGAGATAAGGATAACCTGTGCACCGGCCTTTGCAACACCGCTCGCAACGGTACCGACTCCCGCTTCCGATACAAGCTTAACGGAGATCCGCGCATCCTTGTTTGCATTCTTAAGATCGTATATAAGCTCCGCAAGGTCCTCTATGGAATAGATATCATGATGCGGCGGCGGGGATATAAGCGATACACCCGGTGTCGAAAGTCTTGTCTTTGCGATCCAGGGATATACCTTCTTTCCCGGAAGGTGTCCGCCTTCTCCGGGTTTTGCGCCCTGCGCCATCTTTATCTGTATTTCCTTTGCGGATACAAGATATTTTGAAGTTACGCCGAAACGGCCGGAAGCAACCTGCTTTATGGCTGAGCATCTCTCCGGATCCCTCAGTCTTTCATCCGACTCGCCGCCTTCTCCGGTATTTGATTTTCCGTGAAGTCTGTTCATGGCAACCGCCAGGGTTTCATGAGCCTCTTCCGAGATCGAACCGTATGACATCGCTCCCGTCTTGAAACGTTTTACGATGGAATCCACGGACTCAACTTCATCTATGGAAATACTCTTGTTTTTGGTATCGAAATCCAAAAGTCCGCGAAGTGCATAGGGGCTTTCCTCACGCTCGATCCGCTTTGTAAATTCCTTAAAGATCTTATAATCTCCGGTCCTTGTGGAAAGCTGGAGAAGATGGATGGTCTCCGGCGTATAAAGATGTTCCTCCCCACCGGACCTCATCTTGTGATCTCCAACGGATCTTAAGCTTTCCGGAAGGGAAAGTCCAAGGGGATCAAAGGCGCTGTCATGAAGGGTCTCCACATCCTTTTCGATATCGGAAAGCTCGATTCCGCCGACCCTTGAGATCGTGCCTTCGAAATACGTATCAACAACATCTTCCGAAATTCCGATACACTCAAAGATCTTTGCGCCCTGATAAGACTGGATCGTGGAGATTCCCATCTTGGATGCGATCTTTATTATTCCGGTTATGACGGCGTGATTATAATCATCCACCGCCGCGTAATAATCCTTATCAAGAAGCCCGTCATCGATAAGCTCCTTTATGGCGTTCTGCGCAAGATAGGGACATACCGCAGATGCGCCGTATCCAAGAAGTGTTGCGAAATGATGAACGCTTCTGGGCTCTCCGCTCTCAAGGATGACGGAAAGCTGGGTTCGCTTTTTGGTCTGAACAAGATGATGCTGCAGAGCGGATACCGCAAGAAGAGAGGGTATCGCAACGTGGTTTTCGTCCACACCCCTGTCCGACAGGATAAGGATGTTGGCGCCGTCCTTATGCGCTCTGTCCGCTTCCACAAAAAGATGTTCAACCGCTTTTTTAAGCGATGTGTTTTTATAATAGGTTATAGGTATTGTTTCAACCTTGAATCCTTCCTTGTTCATGTACTTGATCTTTAAAAGATCCGTACCCGTAAGGATAGGATTGTTGATGCGAAGAAGTCTTGAATTCTCCTCCGATTCCTTAAGCACGTTTCCAGCCGTGCCGAGGAAGATGGTGGTTGCCGTAACAACATCCTCGCGGATGGAATCTATCGGCGGATTTGTTACCTGTGCAAAACGCTGCTTGAAATAATCAAAGAGCGGCATATGCTTATCTTTTTCAAGAACCGCCAGAGGAACGTCCAATCCCATGGCTCCGATGGCTTCCGAGCCGTCCCGCGCCATTGGAAGGATCGTCTC
>JAFOND010000139.1 GCA_017418645.1 Lachnospiraceae bacterium
ACTCGATAAGATGTCTCGGACATGTGTCAACGCACTTTCCGCAAGCCTTGCAGGCTTCCTTATCCACAAACGCAACCCCGTCTATTATATGTATCGCATCAAAGGGACAAGCCTTAACGCAGCTTCCGTAGCCCAAACATCCGTATGTACAGCCTTTGGGTCCGTGACCGGGCACATAATTCATGGCACCGCAGTCTTCAACACCCGCATACTCATAGTTATTTGTTGCTTTATCACAGGTTCCCGCGCACTTTACGAATGCGACTTTTCTTACGCCTTCTTCAGCAGCAACACCCATGATGGCGCCGACTTCCTTTGCAACGGGTGCACCGCCTACCGGACACTGGTTAACGGGAGCCTCTCCCTTTACGATTGCCGCAGCAAGACCGGAACAACCGGGATAACCGCAGCCACCGCAGTTATTTCCGGGAAGAACGGAAAGGATCTTCTCTTCCCTCTCATCTACTTCTACCTTGAATTTCTCGGATGAAAAGCAAAGGAAGAAGCCGATAAGACATCCTGTTACACCAACGATAACAGCTGATATCAAAATACCTTGTATCATTTTATACTTCCTCCTTTCTTTATATTACTCCGGAAAATCCGAAGAATGCTATTGCCATAAGACCTGCAGTTACAAGAACGATGGCCGAGCCCTTAAATGCTTCCGGAATATCGTTATATTCGATCTTTTCACGGATACCCGCAAGAATAACGATTGCAACCGCAAAACCTACCGCCGTACCGAATCCGTAGATAACGCATTCAAGTATATTGTATCCGTTTGTAACGTTCTTTAATGCAACACCGAGAACCGCGCAGTTCGTTGTGATAAGAGGAAGATAAACGCCGAGCGAATTATAAAGACTCTTAACATTCTTCTTTAAGAACATCTCAACGAACTGAACGAGTGCAGCGATAACGAGTATGAATACAATTGTCTGAAGATAAGTAAATCCCGTCGGAGCAAGGATGAACTTATAAATAAGACTTGTTACAAATGATGCAATGGTTATAACGAATATAACCGCACCGCCCATACCGGCAGCCGTTTCCGTTTTCTTCGAAACACCGAGGAACGGACAAAGGCCAAGGAACTGGGAAAGTACAACGTTATTTACTATTGCGGAGCCAACCGCAAGGAGAATAAGTTCTTTCATATTACTTTTCCTCCTTTCCGTCAGCTTCGGAAGTTGCAGCGGAAACCGTGCTTACACTGCTCTTTCCCGTACACATGGAAGAAGCGCTGCAGCCTGCACAGTCGCCTGCAAGACAACCCTGTGCGGGAGGAAGAGGTTTACCCTTCTCTTCGGCTTTCTTTCTTACAACATTCATTATCGCAACAAGAAGTGCAAGTACAAAGAACGCTCCCGGAGCAAGAATAAAGATCGTTATCGGTGTATAGCCCATCTTTCCCGTAGCGGAATCCGCAAGCGGAAGAAGCTGATGTCCGAATGCCTGTCCTGCGCCGAGGATCTCTCTGATGAGGCCAAGGATCGTAAGCGCTATCGTAAATCCGAATCCCATACCGAGTCCGTCAAAGATTGAAGGTAAAACCTTGTTCTTTGAAGCATAAGACTCTGCACGGCCAAGGATTATACAGTTAACAACGATAAGCGGTATATAAATACCGAGTGATGCATAAAGCGAGGGGACAAAGCCCTGAACCAAAAACTGCACCATTGTAACGAATGAAGCAACGATAACGATGTATGCCGGCATTCTTACCCTGTCGGGAATGATATTACGAAGCGCGGATATCATCATGTTACTCATTGTAAGGACCACCGTCGTGGAAAGTCCCATACCGAGACCGTTGATCGCGGATGTGGTAACGGCAAGCGTCGGACACATTCCGAGGAATAATACAACGGTGGGGTTTTCTTTTATGATTCCGTTATATAGACGTTCAACGGGTGTATTTTTTTCCATCATTAATTACCTCCCGCTATACTATTAAAATATGCAAAGCCGGCATTTACTGCATTTGTAACGGCTTTTGATGTTATTGTGGCACCTGATATTGCATCAATCTGATTTTCAGCGGATTTTCCGCCTTTAACAACTTCTAAAGTCTGAACCGCAATATCTCTGAACTGGCTCATGAACGGTTCTTCTTTTGATTTCATACCGAGACCTGCGGTTTCGGAAATATCCGTTATTGAATATCCGTTCATTGTTCCGTCATTTCTGACGCCCATAGAGAATGTTATGTCTCCGCCGTATCCCGCATGGGACTGCATTGTTATAACATACCCAAGGTCGTTGCCGGTCGCATCTTTCGCAACAACACAGTTTAAGACATCATCCGTAAATCCCTGGGACTGAACATATTCCGTTGCGGATTCGGCAGAGAAACCACTGAATTCGGTAAAACTGTCCGCATCGGAAAATACTGCCTTATATGCTTCCTGTGTAGCGGCTTCCTGGGCCTTAGCGATCGGCTCTTTTGTGATCTCATAAACAAGACCAAGGGCCGTTCCTGCAATAAGCGTTATAGCGGTAAGTATAAGCGCATCTTTAATCAGTTTATTCATGCTTTTTCACCGCCTTTCTCTTTCTTTTCTTTCTTCTCTTTTACGATACCGAAAGCTCTCGGAACCGTCCACTTCTCAATAAGCGGAACAAGAAGGTTCGAGAATATGATGGCATACGAAACACCTTCCGCGGAAGGCCCGAAGAATCTGAAGATTCCGGTAAGTACGCCTAGAATAATACCGAAGATTATCTTCCCGAGAGGTGTTATCGGAGATGTAACATAATCCGTTGCCATAAAGAATGCACCGAGAAGGAGTCCGCCTCCGACGATCTCTGCGACAAGGAAGTTAAGATCAAATCCGTGTCCTCCGAAAAGAAGCGTAAATATTGCAAATGTAATGATATACGTACCCGGGATCCTAAGATCTATAACACCGAGAAGTATAAGTATTATTGCTCCGAGAAGAAGCGCGATAGCCGATGTCTCGCCGATGGTTCCGCCTGTGCGTCCGATCAGCATGCTCATAACATCAACGCTTTCACCGTTCTTTAAAAGAGCAAGCGGTGTAGCTCCCGTAACTCCGTCATATGTAAAGCTTGTCATTGCTCCCGTGAAAGAAATAACAAGGAAGCATCTTGCTCCCAGCGCCGGGTTCATAAAGTTCTGTCCCAGTCCGCCGAAGAGCATCTTTACAACAATTATCGCAAAGACACCGCCCAGCGCTACCATCCAAAACGGTAACGTGTGCGGAACGTTTAACGCTAAAAGGAGTCCGGTTACCACTGCCGAAAGATCTTTTATCGTAATCTTTTTATGAAGCAGTTTTTCATAACAGAATTCCGATAATACACAGCTTCCGATGGAAATTATGATCATAACCAATGCACGCCATCCGAAATTATAGATTCCGAAGATCGATGCCGGAAGCAATGATATGATGACATAAAGCATTATCCGCTGTGTGTCGGTCTTCTCCCTGACGTGGGGAGCTGATGTAACGTGTAAAATATTATCCATTTCGCTCACCCCTCCCTACTTTTTTCTCTTCGCTGCAAGAGCGTCTTTTTTCATTGTTTTTATTGCCTGTGCCAGCGGTCTTCTTGCGGGACAGCCGAAACTGCAGCTTCCGCATTCGATACATTCAAGACCGTACCACTTTTCAAATTCTTCCATTCTCTTCTGCTGCGAAAAATCCGCAAGTCTTGAAGGAATAAGGCTTTCAGGACATGCCTCAACACATCTTCCGCAGTTAATGCAGGCCGTTTCTTCGTATTTTGAAGCTTCATCAACGGTCATGCAGAGAAGTGCGGATGTTGTTTTTGTCGTGGGAATGTTCGTATCAAAAAGAGCAAAACCCATCATAGGTCCGCCTGCAATAAGTTTTTCCGCTGGATTCTTAAGTCCTCCCGCTGCTTCAAGAAGCTGTGAGAAGGAAGTTCCGATCTTAATACGGAAATTTCTCGGATCCGAAACAGCATCTCCGGTTACGGTAAAGATCCTGTCAGTAAGCGGTCTTCCAAGTTTAACGGCATGATAGATCGCAACGATTGTTTCAACATTATCAACGATACAGCCTGCGTCTGCGGGAAGCATCTTTGCGTTTATCTCTCTGTCGGTTACTGCCTTAATAAGCTGTCTTTCACCGCCCTGGGGATATTTTGTCATAAGCGGAACCACTTCCATCCGCGGCTCATCTTTAACGAGTTCCGTAAGCTTTGCGATCGCATCCGGTTTGTTATCTTCAACACCAAAGCAGCCTTTGGCATTATCAAAAAGCTGAAGGATGATCTTCATTCCGGCAACAAGTTTTTCCGGTTCTTCCATCATTCTTCTGTAATCAGATGTAAGATAAGGCTCGCATTCCGCACAGTTTGCGATTATATATTCAATCTTATCCGGTTCTTTCGGAGACAGTTTTACGTGTGTCGGAAAACCTGCACCGCCCATTCCGACAACACCTGCATTCTTGATCTTTTCAACAATCTCCTCTTTTGAAAGCTTTGTCACATCTTCAACTTCGTCAAATGCAGCTTCCGTATAATTACCGTCGTTTTCAATAACGATGGCATCAACCATATCTCCTACGGATGTACGGCATTTCTCGATGCCCTTCACCGTTCCGGATACGGAAGAAAAGATCGGAGACGATACAAAACCGCCTGCCTCGGCTATCATCTGTCCCGCAAGGACCGTATCACCCTTTTGTACTATGGGTTTTGCGGGCGCACCGATGTGCTGTGATACCGGGAAATAAAGATCTCCCTCCGGCAGAAGCTTTGTAGTCTCCTTATCCTTTGACAGTTCCTTCCCGTCATAGGGATGAACACCGCCCTTGAAAGTTTTGAGACTCAAAATCTTTCCCCTCCTTTTTAAACAATTTTAACCCCCGGGGGATTCCCGGGGGTATAGATACATTAAAACTTAGTTGTTGGCTTTCTTTGTCTCGGCATCTTTCTCATAGAAGAACGATGACCTGCGCTTATAGCCTATTTTTTTGTAATCCATAACCTGCTCGGTACTTCCTATAAAAAGAATACCCTTTTCTTTCAAAGCCTCTTCGAACTTGATATATACCTCGTTCTTGGCTTCTTCGGTAAAGTATATGAGCACGTTTCTGCAAACTATCATATCCGCAGGGCTGATATACTTATCTTTAAGAAGGTTATGTTCTTTAAAATCAACTCTGGACTTTATCTCGTTTGAAATCTGGTAAGAGCCTTTTGCCACTTCCGTGAAATATTTCTTTTTGAAATCAGCCGGAACGTTTGCAATACTCTTTTCCGCATAAATACCTGTCTTCGCCTGTGCAATGACCTGCTTGTCGATATCCGTTGCGGTAATCCTTATCTGGTTAAGCGGAAGATGTCTCGAGAGCGCCATAACAAGCGAATAAGGTTCGTCTCCCGTACTGCATGCAGCACTCCAGATCTTTAAGTTCTTACCGAATTTCTGTATGAGTTCCGGAATAAATTCCTTATCGAGAAGATCCCACTGTTCCGGATTTCTGTAGAACTCGGAAACATTGATCGTAAGGAAGTTTACAAACTCCTCAAATACCTCTTTGGAACTCGTCAGGAGCTTTACATAATCCTTATAAGTTTTACATTCTCTTTTTGTAACAAGAGAGTCTATACGACGTCTCATCTGCTTTTCTTTATATGCAGAGAGGTCTATCTTTGTAAGTTTAAGGACCTCGTTTTTAAAGCCTTCATAATCGTCCATAGTTAGTCCCCCCCCAATCAGTATTTTTTCGCCGCCCGAATAAAATTATTCGGCTGCTTCTTCCTTAGCTTCTTCAGCCGGTGCTTCTACAGCAGCTTCTGCTTCCTCAGGCTTCTCCGGCTCAAGAAGAGCTTTCATGGAAAGGCTGATCTTATGCTCTTCTTCGCGGAATTCCACGATTGCAGCTTCGATCTCCTGTCCTACCTTAAGAACATCAGCGGGTTTTTCTACATGATCTCTTGAAATCTGTGAAACATGAAGAAGTGCATCAACACCCGGTGCAAGTTCGATGAACGCACCGAAATCCGTCATACGTGCAACCTTGCCCTTAACCACATTGCCTACAGCAAACTTTTCCGTAGCACCGTTCCACGGGTTCTCATCCGGGAACTTCTTGGAAAGAGCAATCTTCTTGCCGTTAATATCTTTAATAAATACTTTTACTTTATCGTCAACGGAAAGAACCTTCTTAGGATTATCAACTCTTCCCCATGACATTTCGGATATATGAAGAAGTCCGTCCACACCGCCAAGATCAACAAACGCACCAAAGTCCGTTACGTTCTTGACCGTTCCTTCGATAACATCGCCTACGGCGATCTTCTTAAAGAACTCATCCTGAACCTTTTCCTTCTCTTCCATGATGAGAGTCTTTCTGTTACCGATGATGCGACGTCCGCGCTGTTCAAATTCCGTAATGATAAATTCGATTTCCTGACCTTCGTACTTTGTAAGATCCTTCTCATATGTATCGGAAATAAGGCTTGCGGGGATGAACACTCTTGAGCCTTCAACCTCAACGGAAAGACCGCCGTTAAGAGCCTTCTTAACAACTGCCTTAAGGATTTCCTTGTTTTCATAAGCTTCCTTAAGTCTTTCGTTTCCTTTTTCCTGAGCGAGGCGCTTGTGTGAAAGAAGAACCTGTCCTTCGCCGTCATTAACCTTTACTACGATAGCTTCCATCGTATCGCCGACTTTTACGACAGTTGTAAGATCAAGGTTGTTGTCCTGGGAATATTCATTCCTGGTAATGATACCGTCGGACTTATAACCGATGTTAAGATTGATCTCGTCCGGCTTTACACTGATAACAGTACCTTCGACTACCTCTCCATTTCTTATTGTTTTGTCGTAATCGTCTAACATTTGTTCAAAATTTTCTGCTGACATTATTTTGAACCTCCTTAATGATATTGTTTGGGGTAGACGCCCCAGCAGTAATGCCGATCGTTTTTATGGAAGGTAGCAAGGAATCAAAAACCAAGTTCAAGTCCTTCGCGGTCTGTATAAAAAACGTCTGGTTACATTTCTCCCGGCAGATCTGTTCCAGTTTTCTTGAATTTGAACTGGACTTACTGCCAATGACTAGCATCACATCTGCTTGAGAAGCAATCTGTGCAGCCTCCGTCTGTCTTTCTTCGGTTGCGTTGCAGATTGTACCCACAGCCTCTATATCATACCCTTTTTCACTTATAATTTCAACTAATTCTTGAAATTTATTGAGATTATAAGTCGTTTGGGATACAATAACTGTCTTTTTGCCGCTGATATTGGTATATTCCTCAGCTTCTTCTTTACTGTTGATTACGGAAAAGCCGTTATTTTCAATATATCCGATTATTCCCTTTACCTCAGGGTGCAAAGGATCTCCGATAACGATTATTTCTTCATTGTTCTTTGAATGTTCGGAAACCAGGTTATGAATTTTCTTAACAAAGGGGCATGTTGCATCCACGATCTTATGTCCGGCAGCATCGATACTTTCATATACCTGCTTTGAAACGCCATGTGATCGAATAATGACAGTGCCCGGACTGTAGGAAGAAAGATCATCCCCCTCTTCTATCACGGATACCCCCTTTTCTTTAAGATCGTTAACAACGTTTTCGTTGTGGATGATGGGACCGTAAGTATAGATCGGTGTATTACCGTTGTTTTCTTCAATTTCTTTCAAGACAAGATCTATTGCCCGTTTGACGCCGAAACAAAAGCCGGCGGATTTTGCTGTAATTACATTCATTTATCTTTATCTCCGATCGCCGCATAGGTTCCTGCCGCGTATCCCGTCGAAAATGCTATCTGAAGGTTATAACCGCCGGTAAGCGCATCAACATCCAGAACCTCTCCGGCAAAATACAGATTTTTTACGATCTTGGATTCCATTGTCTTGGGATTTACGGATTTTACATCCACTCCTCCCTGCGTAATAATTGCTTCCCTGAACCCGCGTGTTTTGGTTATTGTAAAAGGCATGGCCTTTAAAAGACTGATAAATTCCTGCTTCTTTTCGTTTGAAACCTGATTTGCTCTTTCATCTTTCTTTATGCTTAATAGTTCGGGCAAAACGGTTAACATACTCTTTGGAAGCATGGACGATATAACATTATAAAAAGTCTTCTTTTCGTTGCCTTCTATCTCCCTTTTCAGTCTCTCATGCAATTGTTCTTCGGTAAGCGCGGGCTTTAAATCAATTTCCGCCTGAAGCGGGTTTTCCCTTAGCCTCTTACCTATATAAGAAGATGCGGACAGAACAAGCGGGCCGCTTATTCCGAAATGGGTAAACAAAAGTTCTCCGAAATCGGAATACAAGACCTTATCGCCGTCTTTAACCGTAAGTGTAACGTTTTTAAGTGTAAGTCCCTGAAGCTTTTTTACATATTCTTCTTTTGTTTCAAGGGGAACAAGAGCAGGTCTTATATCTTTTATCTTATGTCCCGTTTGTTTTGCAAAAGAATATCCGTCTCCCGTCGAACCCGTTGCGGGATAAGACAGACCACCCGTACAGATTATGATCCTGTCAAATGCTTTTTCCGTACCGTCCGTAAACTTTAGTTTCTCGGCACGGGGCATTCCTTCATCCGTAAATTCCCTGAAAACAACTTCCTTAACTTCTTTTTTCAGGTTTATCTTTACATCGTTCATCTGTAATGCGGATTTAAAAGCAAGGGTGACATCGGATGCATGATCCGACTCCGGAAAAACACGGTTTCCGCGTTCAACCTTCGTCCTTATCCCGTTTTCTTCAAGAAAAACGCGCATGTCTTCGTTTGAAAACAGATTAAGTGAAGAATACATGAATTTTTTATTGGAAACTATATTTTCATAGAATTCGTCAAGGGGAGCGGCATTTGTGAAATTACATCTTCCCTTGCCGGTTATATATATCTTTTTTCCGAGTTTTTCGTTTTTCTCGTAGATTGTAACCCTGGCTCCGTTTTTTGATGCGGCATACGCGGCCATCATTCCGGCGGCACCGCCTCCGACAACTCCGACTCGAATACTCATTCCTTACCCTCCCGGTAATTTGCTCTCAGGTTATCGTCTATTCTGTCGAGTTCGTCGTTTTCGTAAAACTGATACTCCCGCCAGATATTTTCAAGTTCCTCAAGAGAATCCGCCACATCGTTCTGCTTTTTCATACAAAGAGAAACAATGAGCGCATTAATTACTGATAAGGGCGCCACAAGAGAATCAGCGATGGATATCATATCCGATTTTGCTATAAGGTTACATGATGAATAAAGATTCATGGGACTGTGTACGGAATCCGTTATGGTTATAACTTTCGCACTTCTGTTATTTGCAAATTCCATAGCCTTTAAAGTACGCATGGAATATCTCGGAAAGCTGATGCCGACAACAACATCCTCTCCGTTTATCCTTATCATCTGTTCAAAGAGTTCGGATGCGTTATTTGTGTTTAACAATCTGACGTCCGGAAAAAGAAGGTTTAGATAAAATGCAAGAAACTGTGCTAGAGGTGCACAGGACCTTATGCCGATAACGTAAATCCGCTTTGCATTCAAAAGGATGTCAACCGCGGCATCAAATGCCTTAACATCTATTGTTTCAAGAGTTTCACGAATTTTTTCGGCATCCGAATGAAGAACGGTCGAAAGAACATCCTCGTGTTCAATCCTTCCGTATGTTATTTCCATTCTCTGCAACGAATTAAGCCTGTTCCTCACAAGCTCTTCAAGCGCGTTCTGAAAATCCGGGTATCCCTTATACCCTAAGAACATCGCATATCTTACAACGGTGGATTCACTGGTCCCGACCACCTCTGCGAGCTTTGCTGCCGTAAGGAACACGGCTTTATCGTAACAATCGGTTATATAGTTGGAAATAGCCTTCTGGCTTTTACTCATTCTCCCGTATAAAGAATTTATACGGGAGAGGAGATCTTCTTTGTTTTGATGCATAATATGTTTGTTTTATACGGGATAAGCCTTGTTCTCCGTATCCGCAGCTTTCGGATCAACACCTGTCTTCTGTGCTTCCCTGTATTTAAAGAACTCGGTAGCAACCTGCGGGAAAAGCGCATATGAAAGAACGTCTTCGTCCTGTGTCTTCCACTGCTTCATCTCTTCTTCAAGCTTTGAAAGCTCCGGTTCGAGAAGATCTGCGGGACGGCATGTTATGGCATCCTTTTTGGACTCTCCGAGAACCTTATCAACAATCTCGGGGTTAAACGGTTTTACAGTCTGTCCGTATTTTCCGAGAAGTATATCCTTAGTTTCCTGTGTTGCCACTTTATAACGTTCTCCCATAAGAACATTAAACACTGCCTGTGTCCCGACAATCTGTGACGACGGTGTAACAAGCGGCGGCTCACCCAGGTCTTTTCTTACGCGGGGAACTTCTTCGAGAACCTCGTTGAACTTATCTTCTTTACCCTGCTCTTTAAGCTGTGAAAGAAGGTTTGAAAGCATTCCGCCCGGAACCTGGTAAAGTAATGTCTTAATATTAACTCCGAGAACCTTCGGATTAAGAAGTCCGCTCTTTAACGCTTCTTCTCTCTGAGGTGCGAAGTAATCCGCGATAACGGAAAGCTTCTTCTGATCAAGACCCGTATCATACGGTGTACCCTTGAAGGCTTCAACCATAACTTCCGTTGCGGGCTGGCTAGTTCCGAGAGCAAAGGGGCTCATGGCGGTATCGATGATATCGCAACCTGCTTCAACAGCCTTTAAGAGTGTCATACTTGCAACACCGGAGGTGTAATGTGTGTGAAGTTCTATAGGAAGACTTGTTGCATCCTTAAGTGCATGAACAAGTTTTTCTGCTTCTACGGGAACAAGAAGACCGGCCATATCCTTGATACATATGGAATCGGCGCCCATATCTTCTATCTTCTTTGCCGTCTCCATCCAATACTCAAGTGTGTAAGCATCACCGAGTGTATAGGAAAGAGCGACCTGGGCATGTCCCTTTTCCTTGTTGCAGGCCTTAACGGCTGTCTGAAGATTTCTTACGTCGTTAAGACAGTCGAATATTCTTATTATATCGATTCCGTTTGCAATGGACTTCTGAACGAAGTATTCAACAACGTCATCCGCATAGGGACGATATCCGAGGATGTTCTGTCCGCGGAAAAGCATCTGAAGCTTTGTCTTTTTGAAACCGTCGCGAAGCTTGCGGAGTCTGTCCCACGGATCTTCCTTTAAGAAACGAAGGCAGGAATCAAAAGTAGCTCCGCCCCAGCACTCAACGGCGTGGTAACCGACTTCATCCATCTTATCTATGATCGGGAGCATCTGCTCCGTTGTCATACGCGTAGCAATAAGACTCTGATGCGCGTCACGAAGGACGGTCTCGGTAATCTTAACAGGTTTTTTCTCTATATCTGCCATAATTATTTCCTCCAATTCTGGGTTTTAGACGCCGAAGATGGCCATAAATACACCGGCCGCGACTGCTGTTCCGATTACACCGGCAACGTTCGGTCCCATTGCGTGCATAAGAAGGAAGTTTGTCGGATCCTCTTCCGCTCCGACCTTCTGTGATACACGCGCAGCCATAGGCACAGCCGAAACTCCGGCGGAACCGATAAGCGGATTTATCTTGCCGTGAGTAAGGACGCATAACAGTTTACCGAACAATACACCTGCAGCCGTACCGAATATAAACGCTATAAGTCCGAGTGCAACTATCTTTAATGTTGTTATGTTAAGGAAAGCTTCCGCGCTTGTGGAAGCGCCTACGGAAGTTCCGAGAAGAATAACAACGATATACATCATGGCATTTGAAGCTGTCTCGGTAAGCTGACGAACCACTCCGGATTCCTTAAACAGATTTCCGAGCATCAGCATTCCGACAAGCGGAGCCGTTGTGGGAAGTAAAAGGCAGACAACAACCGTAACGACTATCGGGAATAAAATTCTTTCAAGCTTTGATACGGGACGAAGATTCTGCATATGGATCGAACGTTCCTTCTTTGTAGTGAGTAACTTCATAATGGGCGGCTGAATGATGGGAACAAGCGACATATATGAATAAGCCGCAACCGCGATCGGGCCCATCAAAGCACTCTGTCCGAGTTTTCCCGCCAGGAATATGGATGTAGGGCCGTCTGCACCACCGATTATCGATACCGCGGCAGCCGCTTCATCGTTAAATCCGAAAAGAATTGCAAGAATATACGCGGAAAAGATACCTATCTGCGCGGCAGCACCCAAAAGGAAGCTGATCGGGTTTGCAATAAGAGGACCGAAATCCGTCATTGCTCCGACACCAAGGAAGATAAGCGACGGAAGGATCGACCATTCGTCCAGCGAATAGAAATAATATAAAAGTCCGCCGACGCCGTTACTTGTTTCTTCGGGACTTGCGATTATGTCCGGATAAATGTTTACAAGAAGCATACCGAACGCGATGGGCACAAGAAGAAGCGGTTCGAACCCGTGCCTTATCGCAAGATAAAGGAAGAAGCATGCCACGGCGATCATCAGATAATTTCCGACGGTCAGATTGAAAAACGCGGTCTGATGAAGAAGATTGGACAGCGTTTCCGTAACATAAGACATACGTAACCCTCCTATAAAGATCAGTCGTTAAGTGTCGCAAGAAGTGCGCCGGACTCAACCTGCTGTCCTTCGGACACCTCTATGCTGGCAACAGTTCCATCCTGCGGAGCAACGACCGGTGTTTCCATCTTCATAACTTCAAGAACAACGACCGGTGTTCCCTTTGAAACCTTTGTTCCTACAGGAGCAGCTATCTTAAACACTTTTCCGGCAGCGCCTGCTTCTATCTTAACAGATCCTGCGCCTGCGCTCTTCTTGGGTGCAGCGGGCTTCGGAGCCGCTGCGGCAGCCGGTGCGGATGAAACCGCTCCGCCTTCTCCCTTTTCTTCGACGGTAACGTCGTATGCTGTTCCGTTTACGGTAATAGTATAGTTTTTCATCATCTTCCTCCTCTTACGGTTCGATTAATGGACCTTACAACAAAATCATCTGTACTCATTCCGGTAGATGCAGCGACCGCCGCCGCAATAACCGCGACAAGTTCGCCGTAATCTTCCTCTTGTGTATCTTCCGTTATCTCTTCTTTCAATTCCTTTTCGAACGGAACCGGTTTTTTCTCTTCTTCTCCCTTAAGTTTATTCTCGATCACCGAGATAAACTTGAAACAATAAATGAGAAGCGAGATAAGTACGAGGATCGAGAAAACGATTCCGATTCCCATAAGTGTGTTCATTCCCGCTTTCTTCATGGTTTCTCCGAGAGAAAGCACCCTGTTTACGTTTATTGCAGTAACCGTATTAGTGTTCTTGTTCATAACATAAACAAGGTTTAACGTTCCGTATTCATATTCGGCGGGCAGTGTTGCCGTTAATGTCTTTCCCGCCTCATCAAGGGTAAACTCGCCGTACTGAACAAATTCACCGAGTTCCGTGCGGTTTTCGATATAGTCGCCCAAAAGACTAAGGTTAAGTTCGGCCGATTCATCGGTTTCCGCAAGATTCTGATAATAAGCATATGCGCTTAAAAGGTCGTCCCCGCTCATGGAATTCAATGAATCCATAAGTCTGATACAAGCCGTCTGCACATTAACCTTAAGTTCAAGCTTATCGGCATCCTCCTGCTTTGTACCGCCGCATGCGGTAAGGAACAGCATTAGCGAAAAGATAAGAGAGATAAGTATACTTTTTCTTCTCATAGTCTCCCCTTCCTACTTTGTTCCGTGTTTTTTATATACTTCCGTGGTTTTCGAATATAACATCTCAAAACCGGCAATAAGATATTTACGTACGTCGACAGGATTTACAAGTCTGTCGATAACGCCTCTTCTTAATGCGTTTTCTATACCGTACTGGGTATTCTCATAATCTTCTCTTGCCTTATCGATATCAATTTCTCCGTAGCCGGAAATAACCTTTGCGGCGCTGTCCGGATCCATGATTCCCATGTCCGAATCCGGAAGTGCATATAAAAGATCCGCACCGAGAGATTTTGAATTCATAAATATGTACGGTGTTCCCAGCGCATCTCCCGTGATAAGGGTAATCTTGGGAACATTGCTTTCCGCAAGCGCTGCGGACATTCTCGTAAGCTTCTTAAGAAGACACTTTTCCGTATGAAGCGATGCCTCAAATCCTTTAACGTTCATAAGGGAAAGGATCGGAATATCAAAGGCATCCGAAAATTTCACGAGAGAGATTATCTTTTCCGCTCCCGCAGGTGTGATAAGACCTCCGTTTTCCTCGGAAGCATTGTTTCCGAAGAATGCAACCGTTCTTCCGTTTAAAC
Organism: Lachnospiraceae bacterium; assembly: GCA_017418645.1. Taxonomy (GTDB): domain Bacteria; phylum Bacillota; class Clostridia; order Lachnospirales; family Lachnospiraceae; genus FD2005. The sequence continues at coordinate 14,233 of JAFOND010000139.1, forward strand.
GGATAAGACCGCAGGATACCTCTTTTGCTGCACCGGCAGCGGTTAAAAAGATGTTGTTTCCGTCGGATATCTCTTTTGCAAATGCTGCGGCATCACCTGTTTTTCCGGAAACATCGGATGCTCTGTTAAGATCGTCCGTATATTCAAGATATCCGATTCCCGAAAGGGAAGAATCCGGAAGGTATGTTATAAGCTCGCGAACCTTCGCAAAAACTTCGTCTTCAGTTCCGACAAAATCACAATTGCCTGCGGCAAACTGTTTTTCAGCGGAAGATGTATCGTTCTTTTCTTTGTTGTTTCCCTTTATTGAATCCGGAGAATTTATAAAAAGACTGCCTTTATCGGGCATAAATGTAAAATCGCTGATTCCCGAAAGGACGGACAGACCGCCTCCCGCGTTAAATACAACAGAGATTTCCGGTATTACGCCGGATGCCTTCACTGCTTTATTAATAAGTGTTCCGACAGCTTCCAGAACGTCCACCGATTCCGTAAGACGTACTCCTTTACTGTCTAAGATGCCGATCATCGGAGCGCCCATCTTAAGCGCCATGTCATAAAGACCGGCTATTTTTTTTGCGTGCATCTCGCCAACGGTTCCGTTAAAGATATCCGGATCCTGGCTGTAAACAAAAACAAGTCTTCCATCGATAAGACCGTGTCCGGTTACAACGCCGTCGGATTCTTTTTTCTCGGGATCACCCGTAAAATCGGTACTTCTACCCGTGACGCAAGCACCAAGCTCCACAAAGCTGTTTTCGTCCAGCAAAGCTTCTATTCTCTGAAGCGCCGGACTGTTCTTTCTGTCACCCATGCCTTTCCCTCCGTTTAAAATTTATAAAAAAACATATCGTGTCTACTATAACCCAACAGAACTTTTTTTTCAAATAAAAAAGTCGGTTTAAAACCGACTTGATTTTGTATAAATTGTCTGTTTAATCCACCGACTCGGCCAGCTGTCTTTCCACCTCTTCTTCGGCCTGAAGTTTAAACTCTTCAACCTGCACCGGATTCATTACGGGGAGATCCGAAATGGAACCGATCCCGAAAGATCTTAAGAAATCTTCCGTAGTTCCGAAAAGCATGGGCTTTCCGGGTGCATCCAAACGTCCGATTTCCGCCACCAGGTTATATTCAACCAGTTTGCTTACCGCATGATCGCATGAAACACCGCGGATCTTCTCTATTTCAGCTTTTGTTATCGGCTGTTTGTAAGCTATTATGGAAAGCGTTTCCAAAAGCACGTCCGTAAGCTGCAGCTTTTTGGGTTGTTTGGCTATTCTGATAAGATATTCGTATATTTCCGAAGCTGTACACATCTGATAAGCTTTTTCAAGTTTAAGGATTCTGTAGCCTCTTTCTTCTTTCTCGTATTCCGCCGCAAGAGAATCCAAAACCTTTGATATTGTTTCTTCATCCGTTTCGAGGGCTGCCGCAAGTTTTTCAGTCTCGACAGAATCTCCCATTGCAAAAAGGATTCCTTCAAGCGCGGTCTTTAATTCTTTTTCATCCATTTATATGTTTACCGTTATTATATTAAAACAAACATCAGGCCGCTGCCGCCATGGGTACGGACTTTATCAATATCTCGTCAAAAGTGTTTTCCTGGATTATCACGATCTTTCCGGACTTCATAAGTTCGAGTATGGAAAGGAAGGTAACGATTACTTCCATCTTTGTGCACTGTTCCTCAAGAAGCCTTCTGAAAGAGAATTCTTTGTGCGCTCTTGCGTAAGCCGCAACAAATTCTATCTTCTCTTCCACGGTTATCTCTTCTTTCTTTATGTTTCCGAATCTCGATCTTATGGGATCGACCCTGTTCTCCTGACGTTTTATTACCTGTTCGAAGATGTTTGAAAGCTGAAGGAGTGTCAGATCTTTGGTAAGCTCCGAAAGATCCACTGGCTCTTCATACATCAAAACCTCTTCCGGTATGGTCTTTTTCTTGAACAGAACATGTTCCGCATCGATCTGACGGTCACGAAGCTCGTAGGAAATGCATTTGAACATCTTGTATTGCAAAAGTTGCTCAACAAGTTCCGCTCTCGGATCTTCCTGTTCCTCTTCTTCGGTTTCTTCAACAGGCAGTAACATCTTTGACTTTATGGAAAGAAGCGTTGCTGCCATAACAAGAAACTCGCTCATCACGTTAAGATCCTGCTGTTTCTTCATTTCTTCGATATATTCCATATATTGTTCCGTGATCTCCACGATGGGAATATCGAAGATGTCCATCTTATTCTTTTCGATAAGGTGCAGTAAAAGGTCCAGCGGTCCTTCAAACACCTGTAATTTTACATTAATTTCCAAAATAAAATCTCCTTGAATATCGATCCTGAAACATTATATACGTTTCAGGCTTCGATTTCAAGGAGAAAATACTATATTTTGTGGTTAATTTTTATTGCTTCTACAAAACCTTGTATTTATGCGGCTTTGAGAACCTTACTGGGCATCCTTGATGGAGAATGAAATTCTTCCCATCTTGTCCTTACCAAGGCATTTAGCCTTAACCTTGTCTCCGAGGGTAAGAACATCTTCAACATGATCGATTCGCTCGTTAGCGATCTTTGAGATGTGAACCATGCCTTCCTTACCGGGTGCAAATTCGATGAATGCGCCAAATTCCTTGATGGAAACAACCTTTCCTTCGAGGATCATTCCCTCTTCGAAGTCAGTAACTATTGTCTCAACCATCTTCTTTGCTTCCTGCATAGCCACGGGATCCGTACCGCAGATAGAAACGGCGCCCTCGTCGTTGATATCAATCTTGCAACCTGTGCGGTCGATGATCTCGTTGATTGTCTTTCCTCTCTGGCCAACAACATCGCCGATCTTTGCCGGATCGATGGTGATCTGGATGATCTTCGGTGCATAGGGTGAAAGTTCTTTTCTCGGTTCTGCGATAGCTTTGCTCATGCAGTTATCCATGATGAAGAAACGAGCCTCTCTTGTACGGCGGATAGCTTCTTCAACGATGGGACGGGTAAGTCCGTGGATCTTGATATCCATCTGGATTGCCGTGATACCGTCTTTTGTACCCGTTACCTTAAAGTCCATGTCTCCGAAGAAGTCCTCAAGGCCCTGGATATCCGTAAGTACGATATAGTCATCATCCGTATCACCCGTTACAAGACCGCAGGAAATACCTGCAACCATCTTCTTAAGCGGTACACCGGCAGCCATAAGTGACATACAGGATGCACATGTGGAAGCCATGGATGTTGATCCGTTACTTTCGAATGTTTCGGAAACCGCACGGATTGCATACGGGAATTCCTCTGTACTGGGAAGAACCGGAAGAAGGGCTCTCTCTGCAAGTGCTCCGTGTCCGATCTCACGACGTCCCGGTCCTCTTGACGGCTTTGTCTCGCCAACGGAATATGACGGGAAGTTGTAATGATGGATATATCTCTTCTCCGTAACGTTTGCATCAAGTCCGTCAACCTTCTGAACTTCGGAAAGCGGAGCAAGAGTTACAACGTCACAGATCTGTGTCTGTCCTCTTGTAAACATAGCGGAGCCGTGTACTCTCGGGATAAGATCAACTTCCGCGGCAAGCGGTCTGATCTGATCGATCGCACGACCGTCCGGACGCTTGTGATCCTTTAAGATCATCTTTCTTACAGTCTTCTTTTCATACTGATATACGGCTTCGCCAAGGATTGCGAGCCATTCTTCGTTATCCGCAAAAGCTTCTTCAAGCTTTTCGGTAACAACCTTCATATTTGCTTCACGATCCTGCTTAACATCCGTAAATACGGCCTTTTCCATTTCTTCCGGAGGAACGATTTCCTTCATCTTTGCAAACATTTCTTCCGGTATAGCGCAGGATGTATATGCGTGCTTTTCTTTACCGATCTCGGAAACCATCTTGTCGATAAGGGCAATGATTGTCTGGTTAACATCATGTGCCTTATAGATAGCCTCGATCATCTTCTCTTCTTTGATCTCGTTAGCACCGGCCTCGATCATGATAACCTTTTCTTTTGTGGATGCAACCGTAAGCTGAAGGTCGCCTTTGTTCCACTGTTCCTGAGACGGGTTTACAATAAGTTCTCCGTCAACAAGACCCATCTGAGTCATTGCGCAGGGACCGTCAAAGGGGATATCGGAAATGCATGTAGCCATTGCAGTTCCCATCATGGCCGTGATCTCCGGACGACATTCCGGATCAACGCTCATAACAAGGTTGTTAAGGGTTACGTCATTTCTGTAATCCTTCGGGAAAAGCGGACGCATGGGACGGTCGATAACACGAGCCGTAAGAATGGAATTCTCCGATGCTTTTCCTTCTCTCTTATTGAATCCACCCGGGATCTTTCCAACAGAATAGAATTTCTCTTCGAATTCTACGGAAAGCGGGAAGAAGTCGATTCCTTCCCTGGGCTTGTCTGATGCTGTTGCCGTACAGAGTACAGTCGTGTCTCCGTACTGGATGAATACGGCTCCGTTTGCCTGAGCCGCAACTTTGCCGACGGTAACCTTTAAAGGACGTCCGGCAAGGTCCATTTCGTACACTTTGCTCATCTTTTTTCTCCTTTGTAGTGTAGTTTAATAGTTAAAGACAAGCCATGTTCGAAACTACTGAAAAAGAAGTAAAACCTTTTATTTCCTTTTCAGTGGTTTCGTTTTCGGCCTGCCTGTAAAACAAGAGACGGAAAGACCGGCCGTAACCGGTTTTCCGTCCCCCGTTTAATTACTTTCTTAAGCCGAGTCTTTCGATCAGTGAACGATAGCGCTCGATATCAACTTTCTTAAGGTATGCAAGAAGGTTTCTTCTCTGACCAACCATCTTAAGAAGTCCGCGTCTTGAATGATGATCCTTCGGATTCTCCTTTAAGTGCTCTGTAAGCTCCGTGATCCTTGCTGTAAGAACGGCAACCTGTACCTCAGGTGAACCTGTATCTCCCGGTGTTCTTGCATACTCGTTGATAATTGCCTGCTTTTTTTCTTTTGCGATCATTTTCTTTTTCTCCTTTACTTTTAATCCGCCCGAATCAGGTCAGGGGTCGGAGTTTCCCTTAACTTAACACGGGTTTTAAATCACAACTTCAAGAGAATACCACATTCTCTTTGAATTGTAAAGCCTAAAAATTAAGGAAACGCCTTTTTGCGGCGTTTCCATTAAACCTTATTTAATCTCCGAGAAGGTTTATTACACAGATCGGATTTCTGTAATAAGCGCTGCTTATCTTAATACCTGTCTTTCTTGAGCTTGCGTGTACGATCTGTCCGTTTCCGATGTAGATCGCCACATGGCTTATACTATTTCCTTTTCCGTAGAAGAACACATCTCCCGGTTTTGCATCTGATGCATTTATCCTTGTACCGTAACCAGCCTGAGCTCTTGAGCTGTGCGGAAGATATATTCCGTACTTCTGGAAGATCTTAAGAACGAATCCGGAGTAATACGCGCCCTTTGTAAGGGATTCTCCACCCCATACGTACGGATTACCGCAGAACTGAACGGCATAGTTTACAAGATCAGCACGAACATCAGATATTCCTGCGCCGTAACGTGCTTCGGAAAGTGTCATGGCGTCCTCGAGACCAAGGAATACATTAACATAATCCGCACATACAAATCCTTCTTCGTCATCGATGGAAACCTTGATCCAGTCTCCCATATCTTCAACAACTTCAAGGGTTGTTCCCTGTCCGATGAGTGTCATTATGGAATCATCCGTTGACGGGCCTGTTCTTACACGAAGCGCATCTCCGGTAACTTTTATCATGTTAGTTGCAACCTGGAGTGCAAGGTTCTTTGCGTCTTCTCCTGTAAGAATATAATCGGAAAGGACATAGCCCTTAACATCTCCGGATTTTATCTGATACCAGCCGTTTTCTCCGCCGAGTACCTCGCATCCTGCATTCTTCGGAAGCTTTCCGCAGAGTTTTCCGTCCTGACTCGGAGTTTCTCTTACATTAAGATTGCCTTCGTCTATATTACATACACCAAGGTTTTCATATCCGAAATCCGGTTCCGCGGGAATCGCAACCGTTTCTTCCTCGCTCTGTACAACCGTTACGGAATCAAGTGAAACCGAAACGTCATTTACGACACCGGCTGTTTTTCTTGATGAATCAAGATCAGCTACGGTTCCGTTAACATTTGTTGTAACGGCATCCGTTACTCCGGCAGTTGCTTTGGAATATGAATTATATCCGGCTGAAGCCGTAAATGCGGAAGTAACTATTACCGCGCCCATTGCCAAAACAGATGTTGCCCTGATTATTCTTCTCTTCATGAAATCTACCCTTTCCCCTACAAAATCAGTAAATTACAATCTCTTTCTTTCTCAAAACGCGTACAATATATCACGGTTTTTAACAAAAGTCAACATTTTTGTAATATTTTTGTAACATTTCAAGAAGTTTGTTATTATTTCTGATCATTAAAGTAGGAAAAGGCTTCCTGTTTGTCTCTTTTTACCTGTTCGGACAGGTCTTTGGCGTTTTCAAATTTCATTTCCGGTCGGATGTACTTAAAAAACGATATCGTAGCATAGTTTTCATAGACATCCCGTTTAAAATCCAGAATATGCGTCTCAACCGTCATTATGTTTTCGTCCGTGAAGGTAGGCCTTGTTCCGACGTTTGTTATTCCGTGATAAGCTCTTCCTTCTATTTCAACTTCCGTAACATACACTCCCTTGGGCGGAAGCAACTTGTCTTCGGGAGGCTGAAGGTTTATTGTCGGGGCGCCTATTCCCGTACCGATATGTTGTCCGTGAACCACTTCTCCCCATATAAAATACGGATAGCCCAGGAGTTCCCTTGCTTCTTCCATTTTTCCTTCGGAAATACATTGTCTGATACGACTTGAGCTTATATCCTCTTCGCCTTCCTTTAATTTCGGTATTACGGAAAGGCCGAACCCATATTGTTCAGAAAGTTTTTCCAGCAGGGAAACATCTCCCCTGCCTTTATGGCCGAATCTGAAATCCGTACCGCATACAAGATGCTTCATGCAAAGCTTATCCGTAAGCATCCTGATAAAATCCTCCGGCTCGGTTTCGCAGAGTTCCTTTGTAAACGGAAGAACTACCATTATATCAAGTCCGAGATTTTCAAACATATGTCTTCTTTCCTCTCCGGAAACAAGAGTTTTTTTATCTTCCTTATCTATAACGGATTTCGGAGGAACATCAAAAGTAACAAGGATCGTTCTGCATCCTTCGTTGCGCTTTTTTGCAAGATAGGCCGTAAGAAGTTCATGACCCCTGTGAACACCGTCAAATTTTCCGATGGTTACGGCCGACGGAAATCCGGGATCGATATTGTTAAGATCAAATATTTCCTGCATAATACTCACTCACTGATCAAATTCGTAAAACAGTTTTTCGGGTTTCAGGAGGCTTCCGTCCCCTTTGTAGATACCCATAAATTCCCCGGTATCAAGATAACAGCGAAAAAATCCTTTCTTTTCGGAAGGTATCTTCCCGCCGTTTAATACGATCTTTCTATCTTCCGTAGCAAAATCAAATCTTCCATATTTAAGGAATACACTGTCTATGGGTCTTATAAAGGAAAAGTCTTCTTTTGATACACTGTCCTTTATCTTTGACAGTCTCAGCGCATCATCCACGGAAAAATCTCCTACCGTGGTACGTTTAAGGCTTTTAAGACAGGCTTTGCATCCCAGAAGATTTCCCGCATCCCTGCAAAGGGACCTAATATAAGTTCCTTTTCCGCAGAACACCGTAAAAGAGACTTCGTTTCCTTCTTTTTTTATGTCTCTTATTTCATGTATGAGAACGTGTCTTTTTTCACGTTCCACGGTCTTTCCTTCCCGTGCCAGTTCATAAAGCTTTTTTCCGTCTTTTTTTATGGCGGAATACATGGGAGGAAGCTGGTCATATTCGGGGCAAAAACTTAAAAGAACATCTTTAACTCTTTCTCCGGTGATACCGGAAAGAACTCTTTCGTCACATTCCGATAACACCTCTCCCGTAATGTCCTCGGTATCCGTTTCCTTACCGAGAAGCATAACCGCCTCATAAGTTTTGCTTTTATCCGTCAAAAGATCGACCACCCTAGTCGCTTTTCCTACACATATGGGAAGGACACCTTCCGCCATAGGATCAAGCGTTCCGGTATGACCGATCTTTCTTATTCCAAGAGTCTTTCGAAGAACGGCAACAACATCAAAAGATGTATAGCCGCCTTCTTTATATACGTTAATTATCCCGCTTCTCAATATCCTTAATTATCCTTATCACTTCTTCAATGATCTCTTCGGGTTTACCCGAAGCATTAAAACCGGCAGCTTTTGCGTGTCCTCCGCCCCCGAAATGTCCCGCGACTTCGGCAAGATTCACATTTCCGGAAGTTCTTGTACTGCCGCGAAATTCTCCCGGCTCTGTTTCATGAAGAAATATAGATGATACAACTCCTACAGTATTTCTCAGCTGTTCAGCAATTCCGTCATAATCCGAGGGCCTGCAGCCGATCTCTTCTTCCTCTTCTTTTGTGATGAATGAAGAAATGATACGTCCGTCGTCATGAAGCGTTGCTTTTAGAAGCGCTTTTCCCATGATCCTGTTCTGCTCGAAAGTCTTTTCAAAGAAAGCATGTTCAACGATATAAGAATAATCAATGCCTTTATCCATAAGGATACCGGCTATCTCCATTGTGCGCTTCTTTGTACAGTCATACTGAAAAACGCCTGTATCCGTTACCATTCCGGTATAAATACACTCCGCGATCTCTTTTGTAACTTTGGACGGATCCATGGCTTCGTATATGAGTTCGCATGTACTGGAAGCATCGGGAACGATCCTGTTTACATCAGCAAAATCACCGTTTGAAAGATGATGATCTATGCAAAGGGTTCTCTTTGCGGCATTAAAGTATCTCTCCGCATCTCCCAGTCTTTTAACTTCGCTGCAATCCAATACAATAAAAAGGTCGAATTCCTTATCTTCTGCCTCCCAAAGGAGTTTATCCGAATTCTTTAAAAAATTTAAAGAACCAGGTATTTCCTGAAGATAAGCGTTCACTTCCACATCGGGATAGTTGTCCCTTATATAATTGTAAACCGAAAGCACGGAACCCACGCAGTCACCGTCCGGACGGACATGACCGTTAATTCCCACGGATTTTACGTTTTTAAGTTGTTCATCTAAGAAGTAACTCATCAGTCAGCCTCTTCCTCCCTGGGGAGATCCTTGTTTACCTCGTCAATAAGATGTGACATATGCACACCGTATGATATGGAATGATCCGCATGGAAGAAGAGCTCCGGAGTATTTCTTAAGTTTACCGTTGTCGCAAGTTCATGACGTATGAATCCCGCGGATTTTTTTAGTCCTTCGAGAGTCCTTGCTTCCTCTTCCTCGTCACCGAGAACGCTTATATATACCTTTGCGGTCTTAAGATCCGGCGCAACGTCGCAGGCAATGACGGATGTCATCTTTGCAACGCGCGGATCCTTAACCTTATCTCTTATGATCTCGGAAAGTGCATGCTGCACTTCCTCATTGATCCTTGTGTTTTTTATACTGTTTTTTCTCATGTCTACCTGGGTACCTCAACCATCTTATAGGCTTCGATAACATCCTCCACATTAATATCCGGGAAATCGGAAATAACAAGTCCGCATTCAAATCCCGCTTTTACCTCCTTAACGTCATCCTTGAAACGTTTGAGTGATGCAAGGTCTCCCTCGAATATCATATCTTTTCCGCGGTTTACGCGAACCTTGCAGCCTCTTTCAAAGAATCCGTCAAGCACATAGGAACCTGCGATGTTTCCCACGTCCGAAGACTTGAATATCTGGCGTACTTCCGCATGGCCGATAACCTTCTCCTCGAAGATCGGATCCAGCATACCCTTCATGGCTGCCTCAACATCTTCTATAGCGTTATAGATAACGGTGTAGAGACGTATGTCTATGCCTTCCGTATCCGCTGTCTGTTTTGCAACGGCATCCGGACGCACATTAAATCCGATGATGATGGCATTTGAAGCGGATGCAAGTGATACGTCCGATTCGTTTATCGCGCCGACGCCGCCGTGTATGATCTTAATAACAACTTCATCATTGGAAAGCTTGAGAAGACTCTGTTTAAGAGCTTCAACCGAACCCTGTACATCGGCTTTGACGATGATGTTAAGTTCCTTAACGCTTCCGGACTGGATCTTTGAATAGAGATCGTCAAGCGACATCTGCATCTTCGTATCTTCCACAAGTTTGGACTTGTTTTCGGAAATGAATGTCTCCGCAAAAGCTCTTGCTTCTCTTTCACTGTCCATGGAAACAAAGATCTCACCTGCGTTCGGGACATCCGAAAGTCCGAGTATCTCTACCGGTGTGGAAGGTCCTGCGGATTTAACGCGTCTTCCTTCATCGTCTATCATGGCACGGACTTTACCGTAGGAACTACCGGCAGCAACCGGATCTCCGACGTGAAGCGTACCCTTCTGAACGAGCACGGTTGCAACCGTACCGCGTCCTTTATCAAGCTGAGCCTCGATAACGAGACCTCTTGCAAGTCTCTTCGGATTTGCTTTAAGTTCAAGCACTTCGGAAGTAAGAAGGATCATCTCAAGAAGATTGTCTATACCTTCCCTTGTCTTCGCTGAAACCGGTACAAATACGGTACTTCCGCCCCAATCTTCGGGGATAAGCTCATATTCCGAAAGTTCCTGTTTAACTCTGTCAATATTTGCTCCGGGCTTATCAATCTTGTTCACGGCAACGATAATCTCTACGCCTGCCGCCTTCGCATGGTTGATAGCTTCAACCGTCTGGGGCATAACGCCGTCGTCCGCTGCAACAACAAGGATAGCAATATCCGTCGAATTCGCTCCTCGCATACGCATTGCCGTGAAAGCTTCATGACCCGGTGTATCAAGGAATGTGATCTTCTGACCGTTTATATTTACGACATAAGCACCGATAGCCTGGGTGATACCGCCTGCCTCGCGATCCGTAACCTTTGTATCTCTTATCGCGTCAAGAAGAGATGTCTTACCGTGATCGACGTGTCCCATAACGCAGACAACCGGCGGACGTGATACCATCTTCTTCTCGTCCTCTTCTTCCTCACGGAGAAGATTCTCGATAACGTCGACTTTTTCTTCTCTTTCGCAGAGATATTCGAATTCTACGGCAACGTTTTCTGCCTGCTCGTATTCGAGTTCCGTATTCAAAGTAACGATCTGTCCCTGCATAAAGAGTTTCTTTATGATCTGGGAAGCCTGTATCTTCATTCTCTCGGCAAGTTCCCTGATAGTGATCGTATCCGGAACCTTGATGCTCTTGATCTCGTCCTTATCTTCCTGAACCGGTTTCTTCGGAGCTTTCTTCTTGCCGCCGTTCTTTTCAAGATTTATAAAACGTTCCTGTTTTCCGCCGAGAGTCTCGAGATTATTCTTTCTCTGGTTGTTCTTGCTCTTCTTATCCGGCTTTCTTCCGTCCGTTTTTTTGTTGAGATTCTGTGAAGGTCCATTATTGTTAACATTCTGACCTCTGCCTGAATCGTTTCTTTCGGGTCTTTCCGGTCTTTCGCGTCTTTGCGGCGCACCTTCCGGTCTTTTCTTCTTAGAAGGAACTAAAACTCTGTCAATAACCTGGGGAAGACCATCGTTAGCCTTCTTTTCTTCGGAAATGTTTGCCTTTGGAGCTTCCTTAACCGGTGCTTCCTGTATTATGTTTTCGGAATCCGTCGTCAACTTTACTTCTTCGGTCTCCGGTTCGGTTACGGCATGCGCAGACTTACCGATATGATCAACTCCCCGACGCGGTTTTATAAGGCCGCCGGATGTGGGCGCCTGCTTCATTCCGGAAGGACCAACGGGACGTTTTCCGTCCGGTCTTCTGTCACGGCCCGGTTTTCTCTGTGTCCCCGCTGCATTTGAATTATTCGGATTGAATACAAATGTCATTGTATTCTTTTTGGGCTTAGCCTTCTTTTTATCCGGATCGACCGCCTGCGCCGGCGCTTTTTTCTTTTCAGCCGGTTTGTTATCCGTTTCCTCGGTTTTAGGTGCTGCCGGAGCTTCGGTAACAGCCGGTTTATCCTCTGATTTTACCGCAGTTTTTCCGCCGCCAAAGTGCTCGCGGACCAAAGCCTCTTCCTCGTCGGAAAGACCTTTTTGCGGTGATTTTACGTCTTCTATTCCTTTTCCGTTAAGGAACGCGATTATATCCTTTGAAGGTACATCGTATTCCTTCGAAAGTTCATGTACTTTGATCTTTGCCATTAAAAACCCTCCTCACCTGCCGGTGGCAGTTTTTTAAGTATCGACTTTTTGAATCCTTCATCAATGATCGCCAGTGCAGAACGCTCCGATTTGCCGAGTATGTTCCCGAAATCGTCCTTCGTTCCGTAAAAACATGTCTCGCATGAATAATACGAGCACATATTAAGTAACTCTTTCTTTGAGTTATCCGAGGCATCGTTTGCAATAATAAGAAGAAAAGCTTCGCCGTTTTTTACGGCTTTTTCCACGGCAACCGCGCCGCTTTTTATCTTCCCGGCCTTATTGCAAAGTCCGATCATCGAAAGAACAGGATCATTCTTCATCGCCTTCTTCTTCGCTCTCGTCTTCCATCGGTCCTATATAGTTACCGTTTTCATCGTAATACTCTTCGTTTTCTTCGTCGTAATACTCTTCATCCTCGTCATACTCGCCGTATCCGTACAGCCATCCTGCTTCTTCGGCCTGAGTCTCACTCTTGATGTCGATCTTATAACCCGTAAGCTTGGCTGCAAGACGTGCATTCTGACCTTCTTTACCGATTGCAAGTGAAAGCTGGTAATCCGGAACCACAACATTTGCAGTCTTTTCTTCCCAGTCCGCGGCAACCGCAATAACCTTTGCGGGGCTTAATGCATTTTCGATAAGTTTTGCGGGGTTTTCGTCCCAGTTTACGATATCGATCTTCTCGTTTCTGAGTTCATCAACGATGGTATTTACACGTGAACCGTTCATGCCGACGCATGCTCCCACCGGATCAACGTCCGGATTATCTGAATATACGGCAATTTTTGTTCTGCTTCCCGGTTCTCTTGCTATGCTCATGATCTGAACCGTACCGTCCTTAACTTCAGCAACTTCCTCTTCGAAAAGCAGACGAACAAGATCCGGATGTGTTCTTGAAACATAGATCTTCGGTCCTCTCTTATTATCCTTAACTTCAAGGATATATACCTTTACTCTGTCGTTGGGACGGAGTCTTTCGGAACGGACCTGTTCGCGCTCGGTAAGCTGACCGTCCGCACGGCCGAGATTTACGATAACAAGCTTGCCCATAAATCTTTGAACAACACCTGTAACCACCTTCTTTTCAAGTCCCTTGAATTCATCGTAAATGTTCTTTCTTTCCTCTTCGCGGATCTGCTGGAACATAACGTTCTTTGCGGAACTTGCCGCAATACGGCCGAATTCGATCTCCGGAATATCCTTCTGAACAATATCGCCGATCTCATACTTGGAATCGATCTTTTTAGCATCTTTGATGTCCATTTCATAGGAATCGTCAAACACTTCATCAACTACTTCCCAGACACGGACAATACGAAAATCCATTTTGTCATAGTCCATAAGCACGTCGATGTTAATAGAATTCTTATAACTCTGCTTGCATGCCGTGATCATACCCTCTCTTATGGCATCCATGATCACTTCCTTGCTTACGTTCTTTTCCTTAGCAAGTTCTGCAATAGCCTCTTTAAAAGCCTGTTGATCCATCATCTTTCCTGTTTCCTCCTGTTTTACATTAAAACTCTATATATTTACGGATTAACGAGATGCCTTTCTTCGTAAAAGTCTTCTCTTCTCCGTCAATTTCCACCGTTACGCTGTCTTTATCGTAAGATTTTAAAGTTCCTATAAACTCTTTTTGCTTATCAACGGGTTTAAAAGTGTGGATTTCCACATCCTCATTCAAAGCTCTTTCGTAGTCTTTGTCAATCTTAAAAGGTCTTAAAAGTCCCGGGGAACTTACTTCAAAAGTATATGCATCCTTTATATAATCCTCGCGATCTAAGATCTCATTCATTTCCCGGGAAACCTCGACACAGTCATCGATGGTTATTCCACCCGGCTTTTCGATATAAACGCGAAGGAAATAATCCTGTCCTTCCTTTACATACTCGATATCGTAGAGTTCAAAGCCCTTGTTTTCAAGTATCGGGGTAATGAATTCCCTTGTTTTTTCTATATATACTTCTTTATTTGCCATATATTCTCCTTAGGTAAAACAAAAAGAACGAAGTTTCCTTCGTTCTTAAGCGTGCAATATTAAGCTGTTTCAAGTAACACGTGAAGCGAAGGAAAGTAGTTCCTAGGGGAATCGAACCCCTGTTTCCGCCGTGAGAGGGCGGCGTCTTAACCGCTTGACCAAGGAACCTTATGTTGCGGTTTTGCCGCAACAAATGGTACTATACACTATCCGTACCAAAAAATCAAGTATTTTTTATGCTTTGGGACTATCAGCCCTCATAACCGTTAGGATTATTCTTCTGCCAGCGCCAGGAATCCTCGCACATTTCTTTAATACCGTTCTTTGCGACCCAGCCAAGTTCTTCTTTGGCAAGAGATGCATCCGCATAGTTCTTTGCGATATCTCCGGCTCTGCGCGGCTTGATGCTGTACGGGATTTTAACCCCCGTTGCTTCTTCGAAGTTCTTTACGATATCAAGAACGGAATATCCGGTGCCGGTTCCGAGATTATAAATCTTTAATCCGGCATTCTCTTCTATCTTCTTTAATGCCTTAACATGTCCGTCCGCAAGATCTACAACATGGATATAATCGCGAACGCCCGTGCCGTCCGGTGTATCGTAATCATCGCCGAAAACTCCGAGTTCAGGGCGTTTTCCAACGGCAACCTGTGTGATATACGGCATAAGATTGTTCGGTATTCCGCTGGGATCTTCGCCCATTGTTCCGGACTTATGCGCTCCTATGGGGTTAAAGTATCTTAAGAGGATAACGTTCCATTCGTTGTCCGCAACATAAAGATCCGAAAGGATCTGCTCAAGCATCCATTTTGTCCATCCGTAGGGATTTGTACAGGTTCCTTTGGGGGTCTGTTCCGTTACCGGTACTTCCTTCGGTGTGCCATATACCGTTGACGAAGATGAAAAGATAATATTCTTACAGTTATTCTTTCTCATGACATCAACAAGAGTAAGGGTTCCGGATATATTGTTATTGTAGTATTCCCAGGGTTTTTCAACGCTTTCCCCAACAGCCTTAAGTCCCGCAAAATGGATACAGCTGTCTATCTTTTCGTTGTCGAATATCTCCTGAAGGATCTTTCTGTCCGCAATATCACCCTTATAAAACTTAACCTTCTTACCGGTTATTGCTTCAACGCGCTGCAGAGAAACCTCACTCGCATTTGAAAGGTTATCGAGCACAACCACGTCATACCCCGCCTGCTGAAGTTCAACACATGTGTGTGAACCAATAAATCCTGCACCGCCTGTTACAAGAACTGCCATAATCCTATCCTCCTGTAATCTGTTTAGATATGTATTCTGTCGGGAGCGTTACGCTTTAATTCGTTTAAAAGCTCTTCCCCCGGTTCAAACAATAGTTTTTCCTCGTTGTTGCCGTCGTTTTCGAATATCATGCAATAATACTTTTTGTCTTTGTCGTGTGACGTACAGTCATAAGTCTTCATGGATGATCCGATATAGGGCTTAACGGGATCCGTCTTTGAAACCGCCATAACCTTGATCTTTTTGGTATCTACGGAAACAATGCTTTTTCTTTTGGACTTTCCGTATATCGCATCAATATCAAGGATCCCGTTTGTATAATCGGTTTCAAAATCCACCGAAGAATATACTTTTCCCAAAAAATAATACATCAAAACGAATAAAAAGCAAAGGAAAAACATTCCTCTGTCAAGGAAACCGAGAATAAACGTTATTATCCCCATTACGATGGGTGCGTATAAAACTATCTTACCAAGGACCGTCTGTTTTCTTTCCGTCACTTCTTCTATGTGTACATCATGATAGTAAAGAGACATTATTTAACAATTCCTTTAAAACTGAAATTAAAATCAAGCTCACCCTTATTGTTGAGAAGAAATTCCGGATGTACCGGCGCACCCCATGTATCGTCTCCACCCACACCCATCTGTTCCTTTGCAACACGGACATATGTATAAAGGATGGGCGGCAGCTCGTTCGGATGATTCGCATTATCTATCTCGTGCGGCGTATATGGAAGAGCCGAAAAGCTCACGGGATTATCGGAATCGGTACATGAGAATCTTATCCCATAGCCGTTGTCATCCGTAAGTTCCGCATAACGAACTCCTTCTTTGTTGCCGCATTCCTGGGGTCTTAAGTATTTTGCCATATTATCCGGCACTTCGTTTTCGTAAACATCCAGTTTGGCATGATTTTTGTCCTTATAGGTTTCCTCCGGTCCGAGGCCGTACCACAAAAGGTTCTTAAAATCGGCATCAAACGTGAATATAACGCCGTATTCCGGAAGCTGTCCGATCTTCTCCGCGCCGTTCATATTAAGGTTTACATCACAGGTCCCGTCACTGTGAACCGTGTATGTAAGGAAACAGTCGGTAGCGGGTACAACGGGAAGATGATAGGTAAACTTTATAATTACAGTGTTATCCTTTTCTTCCACCTCGTAGTCCGTAGACCAGATATAGTTTTCATATTCCGGAAGACGGTAAAGACTATAGTTTGTCTTTTTTATCATCCCGTCAATCTCTTCCTTGGACGCCTTGTATTTCGGCGTAAGAAAACGGCTTGCCGTGCTCCACTGTCCCGCCCTGAAAGGAAGAAGGTTTGCAAGATCGTTTTCCGTCATGGGACGCCAGAAGTTCGGTTTCGGAGGAAGCTTTATAAGTTCCCTGTCTCCTATCTTATAGGAAATAAGCCCGCCGTGAAGGGATGAGAACATCATGGAGAAATGCTCTCCCCGAACTCCTATGTTCCACCAGCCGTGTATAACTTCCATCTTCTTACTGTCATCCGAAGAATTCTTATATGTTCCGATAACATGCTGTTCAAAAGCGACTTCATGTCCCGCTTCGGCAAAAGACGTGTCTTCCCTAAGAAGGAAGGATACGGTTATAACATATTCTCCGTCTTTAAGTTCATCCTCCGAGGGAAGTTCCATCGGAAGATCGATCTCCTTTTCTCCGAGAGGCTCAATTTCAATATCCGCGCCCACGGAATCAATGAGTTCGCCCTCTTTTTCAAGAGATATCAGACAGAAATACTCATCCGTGTTAGTAAAAAGATTCTTGTTTGTTATCTTAACCTTATCATCCGCCGTAAATTCTATCTTTACGGGCTGATAAGCATATTTGACTTCCTGCATCTTCGGTGAAGGATCACGGTCTTTTCCGTAGCAAATACCGTTTCCGGAGAAACTGCCGTCATGAGGTCTGTCTCCGAAATCTCCGCCGTATCCCTGATATTCGTTTCCGTAACGGTCATACATCGTCATGGACTGATCTATATAGTCCCAGATGAAACCGCCCTGATAAAGGGGTTCTTCTTCCGTAAGAAGCGTATATTTATAGATTCCTCCGTTTGAATTACCCATTGCATGGGTATATTCGCAGGAAATATAGGGTTTTTCCCTGTGTTCTTTAAGAACGGTTCTGATCTCGTCTACCGGGCGATACATTGACGTTACCATATCGGTGGTATCCGGATAACGCGGATCCCAGAACACGCCTTCATAATGGATAAGCCTTGAAGGATCTTCTTTTCTGAAGACTTCGGACATCTTATAAAGCATTGAACCGCCGAAGCTTTCATTTCCGAGGGACCAGATCAGGATTGCGGGATGATTCTTGTCCCGTTCATACATGGAACGCATTCTGTCGACGATAACCGGAAGGAAATCTTCCCTGTCGCCGGGAACCGCTTCCTCTATGGTATTGAAGCCTCTGTTTATGGAATCCCACATTCCGTGGCATTCAAGATTTGTTTCATCTATCATATAGATTCCGTACTCGTCACAAAGCCTGTAAAGCGTTGTCCGGTTCGGGTAATGACTGGTACGAATGGCGTTGATGTTGTTCTGCTTCATGGTGATGATGTCCGTAAGAATATCATCATCGGAGATTACGCGACCCGAAGCAGCCGAAAACTCATGTCTGTTTGTGCCGAAGAAAACAATACGTTTTCCGTTTATGCACATAAGATTGTCTTTAAGTTCAAATCTTCTGAAACCCACTCTTTCGGGTATGAATTCCAAAACAGAACCGTTTTCATCGATCAGTGTTATATAAAGATCGTAGAGATTGGGATTTTCCGCGCTCCATTTCTCCGGATCATCAACCTTCCCGGAAAGAATAACCTTCTTTCCCTGTTCAATGTCCGATTCAAAGGAGCATACCGTCTCTCCTATATCATCAAAAAGCTCAGCTTTTAATTTTCCCGTTTTATTTTTGTTATATCCTGTAATATCAAGGCTTACCTTTAATTCCGCATCCTTATAGTCATCATCAAGCAGCGTCTCTATCTTCATATCGCGTACATGAAGAGACGGATAGGTATAAAGATATACATCCCTGAATAATCCGAAAAATCTGAAAAAATCCTGGTCATCGCACCAGGATGAAGATGTATAGCGGTAAACCGAAACGGCAATCCTATTTTCACCGTCCCGCTTTACGGCAGATGTGATCTCGAATTCCGAAGGAGTAAATGTATCCTCGGAATATCCGATATATTCGCCGTTAACCCAGACCGCAAGCGCGGACTCGGCTCCCTGGAAAGATATAAATACCGGTGAATCCGGATTTTTAAACTCTTCCGGAAGAGTAAAAGTTCTTACATAAGAACCCACGGGAGAAAAATACTCCGGTACCCCGGGCGGGCTGATAAGATCTGTCCCGTCCCAGGGATACTGGGTATTTACATATGCTCTGGTGTTAAAGCCCTGGGTTTCGATATGTCCCGGGACTTTTATATTATCCCAGGAGGATACATCATAAGAGTCAGCATAAAAGTTTTCCGGCACCTCGTTCTGGCGCTTTGAAAACTTGAATTTCCAAAGTCCGTTTAAAACAAATTTATACTTTTCCTTACCGGATTCCGCCTCTCTTTCGCTTCCGAAATATAGATGATCGGAATGCGCATCGATTCGGTTTTCCTGAAAAATATGTATATCTTTAACGATCGTCGGCTCAAAACTTTTTCCCATGATTATCCCCCCGGTTTAATTACTTATTTACTTAACTGCACCTGTGATACCTTCCGCAAACTGCTTCTGCAGTATGAAGAATATGGCCATGGTCGGTATCGAGCAGAAAAGGACTGCCATCATGATAAGACCGTAGTCAAGCACATATCCGTTGGAAAGGTTTGTAAGAAGAATCTGCATCGTCTGTGCACTGTTCTTCGTCATAACGGCTCTCGGCCACATATATGCGTTCCATGAATTCATGAACGTTATAACTGCGGCAGCCGCATATGTGGATCTCATAACGGGCATATACATCTTAAAGAAGATAGCCAATTCCGAAAGACCGTCTATTCGGGCAGCCTCCATGATATCCACCGGGAAGTTACGCGAGTTCTGCCTGAACATCATGATCATAAACGGCGTCGATATTGTCGGAAGAATGAAACCGGCTACCGTATTAAGAAGCTTAAACTTTGATGCCATTGTAAAGAGCGGTATCATTGTCGCAACGCCCGGAACCATCATCGCAAGAAGAAGGATTCCGAAGAGTTTATCTTTTGCCTTGTCATGATAAAGCTCGAATCCATATCCCGCAAGGGAGCAGATAAAGATACAAAGCACCGTCTGCATAAATGCATAAAGGAAAGAATTTCCCATAAATCTTCCGAGCGATGTGCCTGATCCCTGTGATGAAGCGGCTTTTATCAGGTTCTGAAGATTTACCAGCGCCTGATTTCCGAACCATATCTTACCGCGGGCAATGTCCACTGAATTGTTTGTTGCTGCCGTAACCATCCAGTAAATGGGGAATACGGATATAAAACAAACGATCACAAGGAATATATAACTCGGTATGAGTCTTTTTTGTATTGCGGATTTATTCTTTTTATCAGTCACGTGTATCACCTACTTTCAAATTGATGACAGCAAGGATTGCCACCTGAATAAAGATTACAAACGCCATGGCGGATGCATAACCGAAATGTCCGACACCCTGGCCGAAAGCTTGGTTCCAGATATAGTGCGACATAGTTATGGATGTATTCGCAGGTCCGCCGTTTGTAAGGTTGACTGATTCGTCGAACAACTGTAACGTACCGTTTATGGACATGATCGCCGTCATAACGATGGTCGGCTTAAGAAGCGGAACCGTTATGAGCCAGAATGTCTTCCAGCCGTTTGCGCCATCAATCTTTGCAGCTTCATAAACGGAGTATTCAATATTTTGAAGACCGGCAAGGTAGAAAACCATATTGTAACCGGTCCATCGCCAGATAAGACCGATGATAATAACCGCACGTGCGGTTGCCGTTGTACCGAGCCAGTTTATGTTTTCGTGAATAATTCCGATGTTCATAAGAGTATGGTTTATAAGACCTTCTCTTGCAAATAACGCACGGAATATCAATGCATATGAAACAAGTGATACCGCACAGGGCATGAACACCATGGTTCTGAATACGCCGCGGAATTTAAGATCGCGGTTGTTAAGGATCTGTGCCAAAAGTATCGCAAGGATAAGCATTATAGGCACTTCAATAATAAGATACAGGTAAGTATTACCCATTGAGCGGATGAATGTCTTATCCGCAGGAATATTCT
>JAFOND010000140.1 GCA_017418645.1 Lachnospiraceae bacterium
AAAGTCTGCATAAGTTTTTCCGGAGACTGTCCCGCTTCTCCGTATCTGAACTCACCGGGAAGCCCTGTCATTATGTCCACGTTTATATTATAGAAGCCCGCTTCCTTAGCGCCCTGATACATGCTTAAGAATCTTTCCACATCATGGCAACGGCCCAGGGTTTCAAGTTCATCGTTGTTGGCGGACTGAAGTCCGATGGAAAGACGGTCAACGCCGTTTCTTTTATAGACCGCAAGGGTTTCCTTGTTTGCGGTTCCCGGATTTGCCTCCATGGTAAATTCCACATCCGGATCAAGTTTAAAGCATGTGTTAACGGTGTCGATGATTTCAAGCATCCATTCGGAGGGAAGCCATGTGGGCGTTCCGCCGCCGATATAAACGGAAGTTATAACTTCGTCACGATATATGGCACCGTAATATTTTAGTTCTTCTATGAGCTTTTTTGCATACTTGCCTTGGACGTCACGTGAATAGACGCCGGACAGGAAATCGCAATATAAGCACTTTTTCATACAGAAAGGTATGTGTATGTATAATTCCATATCAATCCTCGTCGAGTTTCAGGACGCTCATGAACGCCTCCTGCGGAATGTCTACGTTTCCGACCTGACGCATTCTCTTCTTTCCTTCTTTTTGCTTTTCAAGAAGTTTCTTCTTACGCGAGATATCTCCGCCGTAGCACTTTGCAAGGACATCCTTTCTCAATGCCTTAACGGTTTCTCTTGCGATAACTTTTGTTCCGATTGCTGCCTGGATCGGTATTTCAAACAGATGACGAGGGATCTCTTCTTTTAATTTCTCGCACATCTTTCTTCCGCGTTCGTATGCGGTTCCCGCAAATACGATGAATGAAAGCGCATCGACCGGTTCCTTGTTAATAAGAATATCAAGCTTAACAAGATCCGATTTTTCATAACCCTTGATCTCGTAATCAAAGGATGCATATCCCCTTGAACGGGATTTTAACGCGTCAAAGAAGTCATATATGATCTCGTTAAGCGGAAGAACATATTTAATGAGAGCACGCGTCTCTTCCATATATTCCATGCTGACGTATACGCCACGTCTTTCCTGGCAAAGATCCATGATGGCGCCGATGTATTCCGACGTCACCATTATCTCCGCATCAACCACCGGTTCTTCCATGTATTCGATTTCCGAAGGATCCGGAAGGTTTGTGGGATTCGTAAGTTCGATGACGGTGCCGTCCGTTTTATGTACCTTATAAACTACGGAAGGCGCGGTTGTTACAAGATCCAGATTATATTCTCTTTCCAGACGTTCCTGTATTATTTCAAGATGCAAAAGTCCAAGGAAGCCGCAGCGAAATCCGAAACCTAATGCAACGGAGGTTTCCGGCTCGTATTGAAGAGCTGCATCGTTAAGCTGAAGCTTTTCCAGCGCGTCCCGAAGGTCCGGATATTTCGCGCCGTCAGCCGGATACATTCCGCAATAGACCATGGGATTAACCTTTTTATATCCGGGAAGCGGTTCCTTTGCCGGATTCTTTGAAAGTGTAACCGTATCTCCGACTCTTGTGTCTTTTACGTTTTTAATGGATGCGGTAAGATATCCTACCATTCCCGCGGAAAGCTCGTCACAGGGAAAGAACTGTCCTGCTCCGAAGGTTCCAACCTCAACGCACTCCGCTTCCGCCTTTGTTGCCATCATCCTTATACGGTCTCCCGGATGTACGGAGCCGTCCATGATACGACAGAATACTATTACGCCTTTATAAGAATCGTATACGGAATCAAAGATAAGCGCTTTAAGGGGCGCATTGTCATCTCCTTCCGGAGACGGAAGCTTTAAAACGATCTGTTCAAGGACATCCTCAACATTAAGACCTGTCTTTGCGGAGATCCTTGGACACCCTTCGGCAGGGATTCCGATAACGTCTTCTATTTCTTTTTCAACCCTCTCCGGATCCGCAGAGGGAAGATCTATCTTATTAATAACGGGAAGAACCTCAAGGTCATGATCTATGGCAAGATATACGTTTGCCAGAGTCTGTGCCTCTATTCCCTGAGCGGCATCAACCACAAGCACAGCTCCGTCGCAGGCCGCAAGAGACCTTGAGACTTCATAGTTAAAGTCCACATGCCCCGGAGTGTCTATAAGATTAAAGATATATTCCTCTCCGTTTTTTGCGTTATAAATAAGACGGACAGCCTGGGATTTTATGGTTATCCCACGCTCCCTTTCAAGATCCATATTGTCAAGGACCTGGGACTGCATCTCGCGCTCCGTAAGAAGCCCTGTGTTCTGTATCATCCGGTCCGCAAGCGTTGACTTTCCGTGATCAATATGTGCGATTATGCAAAAATTTCTTATATGACTTTTGTCTTTTGACATCCTTATATCCTCTAAAAAACCCCACCGGCATGACGGTGCCGATGGGGTCTTGAAAATCATCTTTATGTTGTTCCTTTGCCCCAGCCGCAGGGCTATTATCGGAACACTGCCGTTTCTTATGCTAAAGAGTTAACGGCTTTCGCAAGACGGGAAACCTTACGGGCTGCATTGTTCTTATGGTAAATACCCTTTGTGCATGCCTTCTCGATTTCTACCGTAGCTGTATGAAGCGCTGCGTTTGCTGCTTCCTTATCCTTGTTTTCAACCGCAGTTTCAACATTCTTTATGCATGTCTTAACCTTGGAACGGATTGCCTTATTTCTGGCATTAGCTCTTTCTGTAACAAGGATCCTTTTCTTTGCGGATTTTATATTAGCCAATGAATTCACCTCCAGTGATTCTTAATCAGTTCCGCCGCAGCCGGACACGGACAGTTTAAGCGGAAATCAAACATACTCTGCTATTTTAATCATCGAAG
>JAFOND010000141.1 GCA_017418645.1 Lachnospiraceae bacterium
CGTGGAGTTTGCTGCCTGGAATCTTGCCGTAACGATGAAAGTCGTAACTGCCGTAAGCACTGCCATGTTCAAATATGCAAGGAACAGGATAAGTTTTGTGTTGATACCGGAAAGTCTTGTTGTCTCGGCATTGTCACCGATCGTATAGAAATAACGTCCCATATTTGTCTTTGATGTTATGAAGCTGTATACAAGAACGATTATTGCAACCCATACAAGAACTGTCGGGATACCGCCTGACATTGCAAGCTTGTATGTAAAGAGCATTATTACCGCTACTGAGAGCACGCTCTTAACGATAACCGTCACAAGTGAATCTGCCTCATAGCCTTTCTTTACTTTTCTTGCTCTGGTCATGAAGTTGATAACAACAACCGCTACCGCCGCAAGAATACCAACGATAAGGCAAACCATGTTGAGCTGTCCGATGGGTGTCGAGAAAAGCTTGCCCGAAAACAGTTTAAGATAGCCTTCGTTGTTTGAAAGTGAGATACTTCCCGTTGTACTGTTCTGGGAAAGGATCTCTGTTCCGAGTCCGCGGAATGCAAGGAATCCGGCAAGTGTAGCGATCCATGGGGGAACGTTAACATATGCGATAAGGAAACCGAGAACACATCCGTAAACTACACCGATAAGGATCATAAGTCCGATAGAGATACCGGTATTGAGATTCTTTACTGCCAAAAGTACCGCTCCCACAGAGCCCAGGAAACATACAAAGGATCCGCAGGAAAGATCGATATTACCACCCGTTAACATACACATCAGCATACCTGTTGCAAGGATGTATACATATGCGTTCTGAGTGATGAGAGCGTTGAAGTTCATCGCCTGGAACATATTGCCGCCTGTCATGATCGTAAAGAAGATATAGACAAGGACCAGAACGATGAGCATCGCATTTTTCTTTAATATATCTAAATATTTATTTGCCATGACTCTTCCCCTTTACTTTTTCTTCTTATTAGACAAAACGTCAAAGATGATAGCTACCAAAACTACGATACCTTTAACAACGGTCTGGTAGTTTGCGTTTACACCCATGATACTCATACCCTGGTTGATAACACCCATGATAAGAGCACCGATAACTACTCCGAAGATGTTTCCTTCACCGCCGTATGCGGAAGCTCCGCCGATGAAGCAGGCGCCGATGGCGTCCATTTCGTACATGTTACCGAATGTGGGCTGTGCCATTGTTGCTCTTGCTACGGTAAGGATACCTGCAAGACCTGCCATAAGTCCCATGTTTACGTATGCAAACATGTATACCTTTCTTGAATCGATACCGGAAAGGTTTGTGGCTTTTTCATTTCCGCCGACAGCATAAAGGTAACGTCCCATTCTTGTATTCTTTGTGACATAAGCATATCCCAAAAGAACAACAGCGATCCAGATAAGAACCGTGGGAAGTCCTTTGTAATTGGCAAGCTTGTAGAAGATCCAAAGTACGAGTGCGGAGATGATCACCATCTTCACGATCTCGATACCGATGGGCTGTACTTCGTATCCCTTGCTCTTTGCGTCGATACGTGATCTGAATACCATTACGATATATATGACCACTGCAATAACGCCGACTATCATACAGGTAATGTTCATGCCGTTGCCGTGCAGGAAATCCGGAATGTAGCAATCTGCGCCGCCGCCGAATACATTAAGGAAGGTAGTGTTATTGATACCGACTGCATAGCCCTGAAGTACAACGTTCGAAAGACCTCTGAACGCGTACATTCCGGCAAGAGTCGCAATAAAAGGCGGAACTTTCACATATGCGATCCAGAATCCCTGCCAAAGTCCGACGAGTAAACCGCCGACAAGCATTACCACAACAGCAACCCAAACATTGATGTTAGCCTGCATCATTACCGCGCCGATACCGCCGACAAAACATACAACGGAACCGACGGCAAGGTCGATGTTACCGCCTGTCAGTATACAAAGGAGCATACCTGAGGCAAGTACAAACACGTAAGCATTTTGTGAAATAAGGTTATTAATGTTCTGGGGAAGGAGTATGCCTCCTCCCGTTTGAATCTGGAAAAAGATGACGATTACAACGAGCGCTATAGCCATCGTGTATTTTTTGAATATATCCGAAACTTTTACACTCATTCTTTGTCACCTCCTCCCGCAGACTGGATGATGGCTGCCATGATGTTTTCCTGTGTAGCTTCGGAAGCTGCCATCTCTCCGACGAACTTTCCTTCGTTCATGATATAGATACGATCGGACATACCTATAACTTCCGGAAGTTCGGATGATATCATTACAACGGATTTTCCCGCTGCAACAAGATCGTTTATGATACAATAGATCTCATACTTCGCTCCTACGTCGATACCACGTGTGGGTTCATCGAGGATAAGAACGGAAGGATCCGTGAACATCCATTTTGCAAGTAAAACCTTCTGCTGGTTACCGCCGGAAAGGTTTCCGACATTCTGCTCAACCGAAGGAGTCTTTGTCTTAAGAAGATCCTTATACTGAACCGCGATGTTATACTCTCTGTCGGTGTCGATGATACCGTGATCACTTACGCCGTCCATATTGGCAAGAGATGTGTTTACGCGGATCGGTTTTCCGAGAACAAGACCGTTACCTTTTCTGTCTTCGGTAACGTATGCAAGTTTTGCATTGATGGCTTCTCTCGGGCTCTTTAGGGAAACTTCCTTTCCGTTAATTGTCATTGTACCGGTGATGTTTGTTCCGTAAGATTTTCCGAAGATTGACATTGCAAGCTCCGTACGTCCCGCTCCCATAAGACCGTAGATTCCAACAACTTCGCCTTTTCTCACGCTGAAGTTTACGTTGTCCACAACCTTTCGTTCCGTATAAAGCGGATGATAAACGGACCAGTTCTTAACTTCCATATTAACATCGCCGATCTTCACATCATGTCTCTTGGGGAAGCGGTCCGTGATCTCACGACCAACCATGCCCTTGATGATGCGCTCTTCGTCGATCTTTTCCGCCTTGCAATCCATGGTCTCAACCGTTGAACCGTCACGAATGACCGTGATCTTGTCCGCAACGTATACAACTTCGTTAAGTTTATGTGTGATGATGATCATTGTCATGCCCTGTTTTTTGAACTCGAGCATAAGATCAAGAAGTGCCTTGGAATCTGTCTCGTTAAGAGAAGATGTAGGCTCGTCAAGGATAAGAAGCTTTGCGTTCTTTGCCAGCGCTTTTGCGATCTCGACAAGCTGCTGCTTACCTGTACCGATGTCCTTTATAAGGACGTGTGATGATTCGGAAAGACCGACCATCTTAAGATATTTGTCGGCTTCGCCGTATGTCTCGTTCCAGTTTATCGCGTTCTTTTTTCCTCTTTCGTTACCGAGGAACATGTTTTCCCCGATAGTCATCTGAGGCACAAGCGCGAGTTCCTGATGAATGATAACGATTCCCTTCTCCTCGGAATCCTTTATCTTCTGGAACTGACAAACCTCCCCTTTGTAAACTATGTCACCTTCATAGGTTCCGTACGGATAGATACCGGATAAGACATTCATAAGAGTTGACTTTCCGGCACCGTTTTCTCCAACGAGTGCGTGGATCTCTCCCTCTTCAACCTTAAGGTTAACATTGTCAAGAGCCTTTACGCCCGGGAAGGTTTTGGTAATATTTTTCATTTCAAGAATTATGTTACCCAAAATGCCCCTCCATTCCTTTTTTCATATGGGACTTTCCGGTCCCTTACTCTCAAACAGGCGGGCTGTTATTCCAACCCGCCTGAATGAATCTCGTCAACTGTTTTTCTTTATGAATTACTTAAGCTGATCTTCCGTGTAATATCCGGAATCGATAAGAAGTTCCTTGTAGTTGTTCGCATCTGCGAATACCGGTTCGCAAAGGTATGACGGAACTGTGATCTTGTTGTTGTTGTATGTCTCAGTATCGTTAACGTCTACATCTTCGCCGTTAAGGATCTGGCCAACCATCTTAACAACCTGGCTTGCAAGTGTACGTGTATCTTTGAATACGGACATGCTCTGCTTTCCTGCGATCATGTTCTTTGTATTCTCAATATCGCAGTCCTGACCTGTGATGATCGGGTACTTGCCGTTGTAGTTAGCTGCAAGAGCGTTCTCAACACCGAGTGCTGTAGAGTCGTTTGAGCAAAGCCAAGCGTCAAGCTCTGTACCGTCTGCATAGTATGTGGAAAGGATGTTCTCTGCTCTCTTCTGAGCAACGTCTGTTCCCCATGTCGGTGTAGCAACGTCTTCAAACTTTGTCTGGCCGGAAACAACCTTTAATGTTCCCTTGTCGATGTATGTCTTAAGTACATCATAAGCGCCGTTGAAGAAGAATCCTGCGTTGTTGTCGCCCGGGTCACCTGCTGTGAACTCGATGTTGTATGTCTTGTCACCTGCGTTTTTAAGATCAAGCTGTTCTTCAACATACTTACCCTGGATCGTACCAACCATGTAGTTATCAAATGTTGCGTAGTAAGAAACCGCATCGGAATCCATAAGGAGACGGTCATATGCGATTACCGGAATGTTGTTTTCCTTAGCCATATCAAGAGCTTCACCGAGTGAAGAACCTTCGATAGCTGCGATAACGAGAACGCTGCATCCGCTGTTGATCATATTCTCAACCTGAGAAAGCTGCTGCTGTGTATCGTTTGCTGCATACTGAAGATCTACGTCATAACCTGCTGCCTTAAGTTCGCTCTCCATGTTGGCACCGTCCTGGTTCCATCTCTGAAGATCCTTTGTCGGCATTGAAACGCCAACCTTCTTGCCGCCGCCCGATGCTGTGCTGCCACCGTCATCGGATGTTGTAGCCTGTGTATCTGTGCTACCTGTGTCCGTGCTGCCGCCTGTTGATCCGCCGTTGCCGCCGCAGCCTGCGAAGAGACCGCCAACGAGTGCGAGGCTTAATACTACACTAAGTATCTTTTTCTTCATTTTTGTTTCCTCCCTTTATTACTTTGTTTTTTACAAAGCGGTTAATTATTACAGTGCAAAGAATATCACTTTACGAATAGGAATAGTTTGTTAACTTCTTTCAATTTTTAGTTTTTAAAACC
The DNA here is from genome assembly GCA_017418645.1 of Lachnospiraceae bacterium. GTDB lineage: Bacteria > Bacillota > Clostridia > Lachnospirales > Lachnospiraceae > FD2005. The sequence continues at coordinate 5,042 of JAFOND010000141.1, forward strand.
CGGGCGCATAGCCCGGGTTAGGATTTTTTTGTGTGGATTATTTTGTTTCGCAAAAATGTGCTACAAGATAATGCTATTTGGGAGCGAAGAGGTATACCTCGTCATGTGAGTGAAAGCCGCTTTCCACAATGGTTTTATCCATGTTCTCCTTATTTACCGCAACGGGTTCAAGGATGATGGCAGGGACGTCATAGGTTCCGTCGGATATCGTTTTGCTGATCTCCCGGGGTTCCTTTCCGTTTATTATGGAAACCGTGGCTTCCGCAGCTGCCTTAGCCTGTTTCTCTCGGGTTTGTATACCGTCATAAGCTGTGTTCCCTGGATTATACGCTGACAGGCTTCAAGGTCCGCATCCTGTCCGGTAACTTCTATGGTGCCGGCCTTCTTTCTTTCGGAAAGAACTCTTACAACCTGGGTTGCGATATTGTCGTTTCCGCACATGATGGCATCCGTCTCGTCTATCATTTCCGGGTGTTCCCGAAGATAATCCGCTGCGGTCTCCGGCGTCCAGTTCGGCGTATAGAAGGTATCCGTAACTCTTATGCCTTTTGTTTTGCAAACACTGGTAAAGCCTTCGTTGACCTGGGGCACATTGGTATCTTCCGTCGGTCCGGAAAGCATCATTACCTTTTTGACGTTCTTCTTTTCAGAAAGAGACTCCGCCATAAGTTCCCCCACTCTTTCATTGTCGAAGGAAACATAAAGGTCAGCGCCGGCATTTGTAAGCATTCTGTCATATGCTATTACCGGGATCCCCGCGGCCTTCGCCTCCGCAACCACGCCGTAAAGCTGTCTTGCGTCTATTGCCACGATGACTATGGCATCAACTTTCTTCTTTATAAAATAGGAAATCTGTTCTATCTGTGTATTGATATCTCCGTTCGCATTCTGAACGTTAACCTCAACACCTGCTTCCTTCGCTGTCGTAACAAAGACATCCCGGTCCCTTTCCCACCTTTCTATAAGGAAAGAATCGAAACTCATGCCGATCGTCACGGTATCAGAACCGCTTTCCTGCTCCTCCTCCGAAACAGAATCGTCGCTTTCGTTTTTCGAAGACGTACCTTTGCATCCGGCAAAGCTTATAAGAAGCGTACATATCAATAATAAACAGATGCTGATCTTTCTCTTTCTCATTTTTTCTCCCTGAATTCCGTCGGAGTAACCCCGACAGTCTTTTTAAATATTCTCGAAAAATAATTGGGATCCGGATAGCCGCACTCCCCGGATATCTCCTTCATGGAAAGCCCTATGGCATTGGGGTCGCGAAGAAGTTCCTTCGCCCGTTCTATCCTTATGTTTGTTAAGTACTCGATAAAGTTTTCGCCGGTTTCTTCCTTAAATACCTTGGAGAAATAATAGGGGCTTATATCCACTTCCCGGGAAACATCATCGAGGGATATATCTTTTCCGTAATTTAAGAGGATGTATTCCTTCGCGCGTCCCACCGTTGTTATTGCCCGTTTCTCGGAGGCCTCGGAAACGGTATGGACCGCATCCCGTAGTTTTTCCAGATACCAGTTCCTCAACCTGTCTATGTCCGCTCCTATTGAAAGGATCGTGGGAAGATAATCGGAACGGGACTGGAAACGATAGGTTTCCGAACTTCCGTGATAACCAATGGTTTCGCATCTTAATACGATTTCAAGAGTCTTAAGCTGTATATCCGAAAGATCCGCTTCATAGGTTCCCGCCATCCAGTCGAAGAACGCAAGGGCAGCTTTCTGCTGTGCATCCTCATCGCCCTTTTCCGTTGCCTCTTCTATTTCCTTTTCGGTCTCTGTGGGATAGTTGTCCTCAAAATTTCCTCCCACGGGAACGTCGTCAATATGCGCAACGCTTCCGTTTGTCTGTATCAGTGCCCGGAGGGCATCGTTATATGAATCCATTGCCTCCATGGGAAGGACGGATCTTCCCAGGCCGAAGCGGACGTCAATTCCGGTTTTTTCCTTTATCTTTCTGCAAAGTTCCCTGGCGCGGTCTATCATCGTTACGCGGTCGTTATAGGAAAGCTCTTCCTCATTTGTCGGAAACATTACCGGAATCTTGTTTCCCGTAACGGCTCCCACAAAACAGCGGAAATACCCGCGGACAAGGTCCCGGACATCGTTATAATACTTGTGCAGCCTGATGGAACTTCCCACGGCGTTTGTCATATGATTTCCTTCACGGGAATCGCCGAAGACAAGAACACCCATAAAGCATCTTTCTTCCGTTATCTCCAGAAGGTTCTTATAATTGATGATGTCCTCTTCAAAATATTCCTGAAGAAGAAGGTTATAGATTAGTCCGTTTTCTATTACGGGAACAACGGTCTCCATCTTCTCCCGGATCAGAAGTTCCCTCTCCCGGTTCTTCCTCATGCTGTCTATCTTTCCCATGGAATCCCTTAAGGCATCTATTATCTTCTGCCTGTCCACGGGCTTGTTTAAATATTCTTTTACTCCGAGATTCAGCGCCTCTTTCGCATAGTCGAATTTATCATATGCGGAAAGAACGATAAGGATCATGTTTTCATTCTGCTTCCTTATCTCTTTCATGGCATCGATACCGTTTATGCCCGGCATCTGGATATCCATAAAAGCAATGTCCGGGCGGAATGTCTCCGTAAGCTCGATGACGGCGCGTCCCGTATGAGCGATCTCTATCTCGCACTGAGGACCCTCCGGATTATTCTCATTGAATTCTTTGTCGATGATGAATTTGAGCGTATCGGTAACGATACCCTCGTCATCCGCAAGAAGTATCTTATACATTTTCTTCCCTCTCCAATGAAAGCGGAAGGTGAAGGATGACCGTCGTTCCTTTATCCTTTCCTTCGCTCTTTATCTCACAAACATCTTCCCTGTCGCAATACAGTCTCAATCTTCCGATAACGTTATGAAGACCGATGCCGTTATGACCGTGCTCATCCGTATCCGGATCCGTTATCTTTCTTTCAAAGATATCGTTTATCTGTTCTTCCGTCATTCCCGCTCCGTTATCGAAAATCTCTATGCATACCGTATCGTCGAGCTTATAGATCTTCAGCTTTATCACGGCGCTTCCCATGATCTCCCGTACGCCGTGATTAACGGCATTTTCTATTATGGGCTGGAGCGTCATCGCCGGAAGCCTGAAGGACAGAAGCGTTTCGTCAACTTCCTTTTCAAACTTTATGCCGTCCGAAAAACGGATGTTTATTATATATATGTAGTTATCCGTCATGCTAATCTCGTCCGAAAGCGTGACAGGAGCATCCATCTTCTTTATCGTATAGCGGAAGAAATCCGCAACGTTCTGTACATATTCATAAGTCCTGTCCGCGCCCTCCAGCATTGCAAGGTTCGCCCCGGCGTTCATTGTATTAAACAGAAAATGGGGGTTGATCTGTGCCTGCAGAAATTTTAACTGTGCCTCCCTTAGATGAGCTTCGGTAAGGACTCCGTCCCGGATACCGTCCAGCATTCTTCCGAAGGTCTCCGTAAGGACTCCGGTCTCGTCCATAACTTCCGGTTCCGGAACACGGACCTCATAGTCTCCTTCCGCAACACTTTCCGCAACATTCGCCAAAGATCTTAGGGGCCTTGTTATCCTCTTTACGATAAGGATAACGAGGAATACGTTTATTACCGTAACCGCAACGAAAACCAGGATGTTTACTATCTCGATGTAATTAAGGGATACCGAAAGCAGTTTATAGTCCGCGGAATTGCTTCGGAATGTTTCGTTATTTAAGCTGTTTATATATGTCTTTAAATATTTGTAAAGCTCCGCCGCGTTGTCAAATTCCCTTCTGTAGCGTTCGATGTTTCTGCCTCGCTTTGCGTCTATTGCCTCTTCCGCATGAGAAAGATACTTTTCACTCATCCTTCTTATGTTTCTTTCCATGCGCTTCGGCTCTTCGGAAGATATTTCGTCCGAAAGGGATGAAACCTGCTTGTCATAACTCTGGTAGGCTTTGTAATACCTGTCCATGGCCTCCGTGGATTTGGTTTCCAGGTAATCCTTAAGTCCGCCCTGAACCTCGTCCAAAGATCCCGAGAGTTCGTTCAGGTTTATATTGCTGACGTATACTGCGTCGAGTCGGGATATTACGTTATTTACGTTTGCGTACACGAAAATGTTTACCGCAAGGATAAGGAGTGCGGTAAAAACGTATGTAAATGTAAGCTTTTTTCTTATAGAAAGATTTCCGAACTTCGTTAACATTCCGTTATCCTCAATCCGTATCTTCTGTTTCAATATCTTCCTTCGTCAGCACGGAGGAATCTACCGCATAATACTCACTGACATATCCGCTTTCCGTATATTCCTTCAGTGCCTGCACGGAAAGACTTCCCATCTCGTCCGCATCTATCATGACGGTTGAATATACATTTTCGTTTTCGATCGCTTCAAGGATGGTATCGTTTGCGTAATACCCGATGATACTGCACTGCCCCGTAAGGTTCAGATCCAATATTCCCTGATATGCGCTGTTCGTAAGTTCCCCCGTAAGGGCTATGATAATATCCGGAACCGTTTGTTCATTTTCGGATTCGAATAATATTTCCGTAACCGCTTCCTGGGAAGCAAAAGTTCCGGTTGTCGTTACACCTGTTGTTTCTATAGATATTCTTCGTGTGAGATCTTCGTCACTGGAAAGGGAGTCCCGGATCGTATTTATAAGAAGATCCTGAGCGGTACCGGTTTCGTCCTGTCCGCTCAGAATAAGAATACTGACCTTGTCCTGTCTGTTAAGAATACTTTTTGAAAGCTCCGCAGCCTGTTTTCCGTAGAGCTGTCCCATATCATAACGGCTCGCGCCCACAAAGCTGACGCGGCCGGTATCAACATCGTCCGTTCCCACAAGCACAACGGGAATCCCCGCATCCCTTGCTTCTTCCAGTGCCTTCGTAAAAGCGGTACTCTTTCCTTCCGCGATTATGCCGTCAACTCCGGACCATACCGCAAGACGGATGCGTTCCGCCGCATTGTATCTTGTCTTAAGCTCGGATGCAAAATCCTCTATGCATATGTTAGTTTCCTCTCCCGTCAGAAACGCGCCGTTGTATACTTCCTGCCAGAAGGCTTCGTCGTCGCTTTCGGAGATGAAGGCATAATATGCATCATATGTTTTTTCGGGTTCCTTGTCCTCCGTTTTGGTGCGGTAATCGTATTGTATCTTAAAAAGTACCGCACCGATGACCGCCGTGGCGATCATAAGGATGACAAGGGGAACTATCTTTTGTTTTTTCATTACCCTTCAGTTTTGTACAGAAGTCCAAATGTGCCGGCGCCGCAGTTTACGGCAATTGCCGGAGATGCCTTCTGGAAATAGATCTTTTCGAATTTTGCTCTCTTTTCTATCTCTTCCCGGATATAATCCGTATCGCGTTTTGTCAGTCCCACGTATGTCACGAAAAGAATATCGTGTACTATTCTGTCATCATGCTTCAATGCATAAGCGATATAGCGCTGCCAAGCCTTCTGTCTTGCTCCGAAGAAAAGATTTCCGACACCCATGTCTCCGCCTCTTAAGATAACCATGGGATGAACCGTAAACGCTCTTGTTGTCCTTGCGACTTTCTTGGAGATCTGTTCGGCTCTTGCCATAAAATCCAGATTGTCAACGATAAAGCTTGTATGAATGTCGTTCTTAATACTCTTAACATACTTAACGATCTCTTTCGGGTTCTTACCCTGTTCCGCCATCTTTGCGGCTTCGATCGCCATAATACCCTGGCCGCTGGAAAGATGTCCGGAATCGACAACCGTAACGTTATCGAAGGAGTTCGCCGCCTCGATGGCGATGGGACATCCGGATCCCGTTGCCTTCGAAGATATGGAAATATGTATGACGTTGTTTGCTTTTGTAAGAGCATCCGCAAAGAAGGCTTCCATTTCCGTAACGCTCGGCGGAACCGTCTGTACCTTCTTGTCCGGATCTTCCATGTATGAAAGGAGTCCCTTTGTTTCGATTTCCTGACCGTCTCTGAAGATTCCCTCTTCCGTTCTTACCATATGCGGAACAACAACGATTCCGTATTTATCACAGATCTCCTTCGGAAGATCGGCAACGGATTCCGTTGTGATAAGGACGTTTCTCTTCCTCTGTGCGGTATGCATCCACTGCATTGTCTCTTCAACGATCTCTTCCTCGTCTCCGGTTGTGATAACGAGATCTCTGGGAAGAAGACGGAGGAGTTCTCTTTCCAGCATTTCACCGCTAACCGGCTTAACAAGATATCCGTCGAAACCTTCCTTTGCATACAGCGCCTGCATATCCGCTCCCGCGTTTGCAGTAAGCGCAACAATCTTGGATTCGCGGCATCTTCCGCCGGGCTGGGTAAGTATCTGTCTGTGACATTCGATACCGTCCATCTCCGGCATAAGATGATCCATAAGGATAACATGATATTCGCGGTTTACCGTCTTTGCAAGCGCTTCCGCGCCGCTGGATGCCGTATCGATCTTAACCTTCGTGTCACGAAGAAGTTTGTTGACGACCAGGATGTTGGAAGCGTTATCGTCAACAACAAGGACTCTTGCTTCCGGAGCCTCGAATTTCTGATGATACTGCAGACGGTTTGTTATGCGGTGTCTTGCTTCCACATCGATATCACCGATCTTGTCTTCGTTAACGACTCTCTGAGGGATATCTATGATGAAGGTTGAACCTTTTGTATATACGGAGTTTACCGTTACGGTTCCTTCCATAAGTTCAACAAACTGCTTAACGATAGCAAGTCCAAGACCCGTTCCTTCTATATGTTTGTTCGAGTTTTCGTCAACACGTTTGAACGCCGTGAAAAGATAAGGAATATCTTCTTTCTTGATTCCCATTCCGGTATCCGCAACGGAATAAACAACATGAAGCATGTTTCCGTTTCTTTCGCCGCACTCTATGGTAAGGGTTACGGATCCTTCCTTGGTATATTTGATAGCGTTGTTTATTACGTTTATGAGAACCTGTTTTATCCGGACTTCATCTCCGAAAAGTTCCGCGGGAACATCCGGCGCAACCCTGACATGAAATTCAAGTCCTTTTTCCTTTGCACGGAGCCAGAGCATTCCCACGATCTCGGAAAGCATGTCTCCGGGATGATAATTATCCTCGTTTAACGTCATCTGTCCCGATTCGAACTTCGACATGTCCAGGATGTCATTTATGAGATTAAGAAGAAGCTTACTTGCGGACTGGATGTTTGCCGCATCTTCCGCAACCTCGTCCGAAACGTCTTCACGAAGGATCATCTCGTTAAGACCGATTATGGTGTTTATCGGAGTTCTTATCTCATGGCTCATGGATGAGAAGAAATTGTTCTGCGACTGATTCAGTCTTTCGATCTCTTCTCTCTGTCTGTCGGAGTTTGCCGCCTCTTCAAGGAAAAGACGTATCTGCAGGCCCACGATCATTGATACGAGAGCGCATATGAATGCCGTTGTAATAAAGGTATAGATATAGGCTCTCGGCGAGGGTCCGGGATCGAGTATCCTTGTATTGTTGTAGTCATATATCATACAGCCCGCCAAAGACAGGGCAAGAATGGAAAGCATTGCCCTTCTCCTGCCTCTCGGGAGGACAACGGTGATATACAGGGAAACAACCACATACCCCAGCATTATCGGGATCATTCCGTAAATCTCCGCCATAAAGTATCCCACGGGAAGACATACTACCGAAATGAATGCGCTTATGATGAGGGCAACATGGTCCATTCTCTTGTAGTAATATCCGCAATACACAAGTCCGAGGATGAGCAGGCTTCCCGCAAGCATCGGAAGTCCAAGCTTCATTCCCGCCACAAATATCGTAGCGACGGATGCAGCAAACCAGAATATGATCGCTATCGTCGAGGTCAGAAGAAACATTCTGTTATGGATTGAAAGTTTGCTGTTTGCAAGCGATTCTATTACTTTATTCTTTAATTTCATTTCCTATTCCTCCGGCGCAAATTCCAATACATCGTCATCATCTTTTTTCGGTTTTTCTTCCGTTTCCGGTCCGAATTCCAGAACATCATCGTTTCCGCCGTCGTCTATACTAAGAAGCTTCTTTATTGCGGAAACAACCTCTCCGTACTGGACGAACACTTCCTCGTTCATGGCCTCGGAAATTTCCGATCCGCCGGCCTTCGAAAGGTCCTCCAGATTCTTTGCCTTTCTGGAAAGATCCATGGCGCCGATCATCTTCGACGTGCTCTTTAAGGCATGTACTATTATGGTATAATTCGGGAAATCCTTTGCTGCAAAGAACTTCTTCATACCGATTAATTTCTCGTCAGATTCCGTTGCATACTGCGCAAGAAGTTCCCTGTAAAATTCCGGATCGTCCTGACAGTAATGAAGTCCCTTCTTTTCATCGATACCGGCTTCTCTCAACGGAGAGAATTCGCTCTTTTCTTCCTGAATTTCCGGTTCCTTTGTCTTTTCTTCAACCTTTGTTTCTTTCGTTTCGGAAGTCTCACCGTCCACTTCTTCATATGAATACTTTGACGCAGGAAGAACGGCTTTCATAACACGCTCAAGTTCCGCAAGCTCGATGGGCTTGCTGACGAATCCGTCGAAACCTTCTTTCATGAACATCTCCCGCGCGGTACTTACCGCATTTGCCGTAAGGGCAACGATCGGAAGATCCCTTCTTATCGAACGGATACGTTTCATCGCCTCGACACCGTCCATTCCCGGCATCATATGATCCATGAATACGATATCGAATTCTTTGTTGCTGCAAAGATCAATGGATTCGAATCCGGATACACAGGTTGTGATCTTCATTCCGTACTGTCTGAAGATTCCCTTTGCAACCGTTAAGTTCATGGGCTCATCGTCTACAACAAGAGCTTCCACCCCGTTAAACCTGAGTCTGGATCCGCTGCTTGTGAATTCTTCGCGGGTCATGTTAAGTACCTGAGCAACCGGGAAGCAGTAGAAGGGCTTCTCCATTATCCTTGCGCAGGAGTTCTTCGGAAGCGGGAAGCCGGCATTTGCAACAACGACAACTATCGCTTCCTTTGCATATTCTTCCATGAATGCCGGATCGCTCTCATATTCCTCCGGTCCCACAAAAAGATGTGTGAGCTTAACGGATTCATGAAGCTTCTTTAAGCTTTCAAGATTTGATGCCCAGTGCATCTGAACGCCCAGTCCGCGAACGATGTTTCTGACCATAACGTTATAGTATTCGCGAACGTTGGGATTCTCATATTTCTCAAAATGAAGATATGCGCCGATGCAAAGATTCTCTTTATTATCAAGGGACATGCATCCCGCGGGATCAACAACCTTCTGGGGTATGGAAAGATGGACTGTGGTTCCCTTTCCGAGTTCCGACTCAACGGACATGAATCCGCCGAGGGAAAATACAAATCCGTTTACGATGGACATACCGAGGCCGAGACCGCTGGAAGATCTTGCCCTTCCGGAATTTGCCTGATAAAAGCCTTCCGTAATCTTTTCCACTTCTTCTTCGGACATTCCGATACCGGTATCGCGGACATCCACGCAAAGGTTTATTCCGTAAGATTCTTCGATACTGTATATGCGGACGTATACTCCGCCTTCTTTTGTATATTTCATGCCGTTCATGCAAAGATGCCAGAGAATCTTTTTGAGTTTGGATACATCCGTATTCATTACGGAAGGAACGGCAGGATCCACGTCTATTATCATTTCAAGATCCGGATTCTTGTACGGACGAAGCTGCGTTACAAGATCGTGAAGAACGGAGGTTAACATATAGTCTTCATAATTCTTTGCAAGACGTTTTCCGTCAATTTCAGAATAATCAAGGATGTCGCTTATCTGGTCCGCAACACGTTTTCCGGCTTCCTTTATTTCCTGAAGATCGCTCTTTATGTCGTCATCCGATTCCTTTTCGTAGCATACTCCCGCAAGACCGATAACGGCATTTACCGGGGTTCTTATCTCGTGAGATACGTTTGCAAGGAAATCGTTGAGACGGTTTGTGGCATCCTTTAAGTTCTGGACCTCCTCCCAGGAACGGCCCATAACTTCGCGCCACTTTTCTATGATGGTTCTTGCAACGATGCTGACTATGAAGATAACAACGAGATGCAGCATCGTCCTTGATATTTCAAGACTTTCGAAAACATAGCCGGTTTTATAAAGCGCAAACAGGGAATATCCCATTGTTACGTAATAGGATATTTCACAGAGTGTTACAAGCGCCGTCTCTCCGGTCATGGTATAAATGATAAGTACTGCTCCCATAACCGTTGCAAGATCATAGGTTGATGTGGGATGGATACCGTAAAAGAAATATGTTCCCATCATAAGGATCGAATAGATCCAAAGTCTTATGGTATCCGTGAATTTCTGCTGGATATGCAGCATCCAGCTTACGAGAACCCCAACGATTATAAGAATGATCGCCCAGGCTTCCCAGCCGAGAAGTATGGATTCTCCCGTAAGTATAATGCAAAACAGTGTGTAGCAAAGGAGTATCGTCATATGGGACGTTCGAAAGAGTATATTGCTTTGTTTACCTTTTTCCATCTTACTGCTCCTTCATTTTATATTCGGTATCTTCGTCTATCATCTGAAGCATGATCTCCGCGAATTCCGGATCGAACTGTGTTCCTTTTCCTTTTTCGATCTCTTCGCGGACAATGCCCTGGGGAAGGGGATCACGGTAGCTCCTGTAGCTGGACATTGCATCATATGCATCCGCAACCGCGATTATCCTCGCCTCTTCCGGGATATCATTACCCTTAAGCCCGTCGGGATATCCTGAACCGTCATATTTTTCATGATGCCATCTTGCGCCGTTTGCAAGAGAAGGCATCTCTTTTATACTGCGAAGGATCCTTGCGCCCAGAACGGGATGATTCTTTATTATCTCGTATTCCTCGTCCGAAAGTTTTGCGGGTTTGTTTATTATCGCATCCGGCACACCGATCTTTCCTACGTCGTGAAGAAGCCCCATCATATATATATCGTTAAGCTTCTTTCCCGTATATCCGTATCGCCTTGCAATCTCCTTTGTATAATCCGCAACACGGCCGGAATGACCGTTTGTATATGTATCCTTTGCATCGATGGCTTCCGCCAGGGATGCAACGACATGAAGGAACAGTCTTTCGTTTTCCTTTGTTTTTTTATCAACCTCGTTTGAAAGATCTCTTTGAAGATGAACAAGTTCAATGATATGTCTGACACGAAGAGTTAGAACGTCCGGAACGAAGGGTTTTTTGATAAAGTCCATCGCTCCCAGGGATAGTCCCTTTGTTTCGGTTTCTTCGTTTTCATCCGCTGTTAAGAAGATAACGGGAACGGGATCGTCTCCGGAACCTTTTTCCTTGTTCCTCAGATTTTCCAGAGTCTGGAAACCGTCCATCTCCGGCATCATAATATCAAGAAGGATAAGATCCGGCTTTCCGTTTTCTTCTATATAATCGAGAAGAGCCTGGCCGGATTTCAGCGCTGTAACGCGCATGTTTCCTTTACTCAAGATATGCCCCGCCATCTTAAGATTTGTGACATCGTCATCAACTACAATTACCCAATCTGCCATTTTTTATAAAACCTCCAACGTGCCATTTTAACATTTATATCAGTTGTTAGCAAACGTCCCGCGAACAAAATATACCGGAAGATCCGTTATACCGCATGAAACATAAAATCTTCCGAAAAGCGCCTGGCCTTCGCCGCGGAGAAACCATCCGTCATTTCCCGGAAGGATAACCTCAACCCCGTTTGCTCCCTCATCAAAGATCGGTGCAACAAGGATATCGTCCCCAAAGAAGAAGAGATCCGATTCCGTATCATATTCCGAATACTTCATAAACACCGGATAGATTATGGGCATATTATCCCTCGCGGAACGTTTCATCTGTTCGTAAAGGTAGGGAACAAGAACCTCCCTGAGATCAAAAAGCCTTTTAACATAAGGCATCATTTCTTCATAAAGCCAGGGCATTGTGGGAATCCCGTCGGGATTCCAGGAATGGAGCACAAACCGCGGCGTAAAAATCCCGTATTGAAGCCATCTCATAAAGAGTTCTTTTCCGGGGCGCTCTCCCGCAAATCCTCCGATGTCCTGCCCAAAGTTAAAGAAACCGGAAAGAGACATTGTCATTGCCATATAGTGATTGTATCTGAAATCCGAAAACGAGGTGTTGTTGTCTCCGGTCCAGGTTGTTGCAATACGCGAAAGTCCGCCGATGCCGCACCTGGAAACGGATACGGAATCCGGATCCTGTGCAGCCCTGCTTGCCATTGTCATTAAAAAGCTAAAGAGCGGGCGGATAAGGTATGCCCTTATCTCCTTCCCGAAACCGCAGGCATATACTTCCTTGTCCCGGATATCATATTCATTATTGTCGTTCCAGATATTTTTATATCCTTTATCAATAAGTTCTCTTTTGACACACTGCGTCCAAAAATCAAATGCTTCCGGATTTGTGAAATCAAGATAACTTCCGAAATCGTCCCAGAAGGGAAAGAGCGCCGGCGTGCCATCCTTATAATGCAAAAACCAGCCCTTGTCCGCGATCTCCTTATACATGGGATGATCCCTTAAAAAAGCGGGCTTAACGTTTGCATAAAAAGAGATCCCGTGCTCATCAAAATATTTAGCGAGTCCTTCCGGAGAAGGTATCTTTTCTTTATTCCAGTGAAAAACATATCTCTTATCGCCGATGCTGGTGTATCCGCTGGAAAGATAAAAGCCGTGAGGATGTATCCCGTATTCTTCGCAGAGGGATACAAAATTTTTAAGCTGCGCCTCCGCATCCGGCGCATCCGTATATGTCATCGTACTTCCGGAATAATAAAGGGTATCGACGGGCGGAAGATAAACGGGCCCCATAAGAAGAGAAAACCTGTGTACTATCTCTTCCACCGTTCCGAAGATTATGTAAAAAACAAGGTTTTCCTCATCGAATCTTGCGGACTTGAAGGGTGCGTAGTAATTGTTTATCTCTTTTCCGAAATTCATCTCTCCGTTGGAATATGTATCGTAATAAATGCCGTAGGAACCGACGGAGTTTTTACATATATAAAACGGAAGCTGTTTATATAAGGGATCGGATGTTCGCGCATCAAATCCCATGGAATCCGATGCTTCCATCTTAAAAGCCATGCCGTTTTTATTGACATGCCCCGTCTTATCTCCCATGCCGAAAATCTTTTCATCCGGCTCCCGGGTTATTGCATGGAAACTTCCGTCCCCCAGTTCATGATCAAAATTATATGAGATATAATCGCGGTCATGATATAAGAGCTTTCCGTTTTTTGTAAGACTCATCTTAAAATTCAAAAGCTCGATGGAAATATCGATATCGTCTATGGAAAACAAAAGATGCTTTCCGTCTTCCCTGCATTCCGGAGAAACAAGTTCAAAGCCTTCCGTGGAAAGTTTGTCCCTTCCTTCCCGGGGAACGTTTGCGATCCCCTCTCCGGGAGCAGGGTCTTCCGGAAGCCTTGGGCGAACGGTATAAGTGTTTATAAGCGGTTCGTCGTCACGAAGGATCGCGACGCGAAGCATATGAGATATAAAATCCAGGCGGATACTGACATTGTCCGCACGATAGACCCTGTATGAATCTTCAGCCTTTTCCAAAGTGAATTCATGACGAAACTTCGACATACTTGGGATCTCCTTTTTTTATCATATTATTAATGAGCTTTCCCCATCCCGGACGGCTCATCTTTATTTCGGAAACGGGTTTTACAACATGAAGGGATTTTCTTCCCGCATTTTCCCATTTCACGCCTCCGTTGTCGGGGTCTCCGGTTTTTGCAAAAGCGATCACGCGCTCCATCATATATTCGGAAACCTTTTCATCTTCCTCATCATATGGACGGAAGGAATTTTTAAGTGTGCCCAGAAGGTATCTTATGTCTGCGGAATGAAAGGCTGCATTCCCGTCCCCTCCCGGGGCATCAACATCGAAATAATAAAGATATGCGCCCACGGCCTTACCGAATTTATGACCGATATGCGCCATAACCGGAGCATACATGTCGTTGTTTGTATAGCCGATCATATAGTCGATCTTCAGCGGGTTTTTTATAAGAACGTCAACCGGTTTTTCGATAAGATATCCGTCGATCACCGGCATAGTGTTATATATTCCGTCTTTTCTTTTTTCCTTTACGATCTCGATGGCATCAAAGATCTTTTTCGCATCAAGATTTTTAAAATCTTCGAAAGTTTTAGCGCCTGCCGTGTTTCTTACATCCAGCCAGTATTCCCGGGTGCTTTCCGCAGGTCGCGGCAGGGCAAACTTCGGAAACATGCCTCCGCCGGACATCATGATAACATGCTTAAAAAGTCCCTCGCTTTTTTTTGAAAGGCAAAGGTACTGGATAGAGATCGCGCCTGCGCTCTGTCCCATAAGGGTTATGTTTTCCGGATCACCGCCAAAGTCTTTTATGTTATCCTTAACCCATTTTACCGCGGTAAAAATATCGTCCTGTCCAAAGTTTCCTTCCCGGCCGTATTCTTCTTTTATCTTTTCATCCGTAAGGTATCCGAAGACTCCGACACGGTATTGGATCGTGACAACAACAGCTCCTTTTTTCGAAAGAGCGATCCCGTCTATTGCGCTGTCATAATTGGAACCGGAATCAAAACCGCCGCCGTGGATAAAGATTATGACGGGGCAGTCCGATGGTTCGAGAGGTGTGCAGATATTAAGATACAGGCAGTCCTCGGAATAATTGAAAGAAATGTCTTCGCGGAATTCCTTGTAATAGAACATCCTTGTGGGATTCTCAAGGTGTTCGTACCAGATCCTTTTCTGGGTGCAGACATCGCCGTAATATGTGGCGTCATAGGAACCGTCGGGTGTAAGGCGGTCTTTTACTTCAGAAAAATCCGTTACGGGTACCGCGTATTCAAAACGCCCTGCGGTTGCAAATTTTATTCCGCGATATTCGATATGATCTTTTTCTTCTATGCCGTTGATCTTACCGGCCTTCGTTATTATTTCCATTGTTTCAGTTAAGATTCCTCACTTTGTTCGGAATGACATTGTGTTACGTTACATCAGCGCATTATTCGATGACCCGCGCTCTTCGTATCCGGCTTCGCGTCCGGCTGTGCGTCCGCCTGCATAAGTTCCTCAACGCGGTCCGTTACGATATCAAGGTCCGTTGTTCCGTATACGCAATAAACAGCACCGGAAGTTATCCGTATTCCGTTTATATCTTTTTCCTCTATAAGCTTCTTTGCACGGTCCACATCGTTATAAAAGAATACTTCTTCCGTTTCGAAACCGATACAGACAAATTCCGTTCCGTTCATTCGGTAAACATTTTCTTTTCCGAATACTTCCATAAGGCATTTTGCAACATCGAGCACGATCTTATCTCCGGCTTCATAGCCGTATGTCTTGTTGATGGCAACAAGTCCTTCGATATTGATCCGCATATAGCCGAATGCGCCGGAAAGATCCAGTCCCTCCCCAACAAACTTTCTGTATGCACGGAGATTCATGGCGCCGGAGAGACCGTCATTATAACTGTAGTAGAAGAGACGCTTCTGCTCTTCTCTCTGCAGGATAAGCTGTGCAAGGAAATATGAAATAAGGCTGATGATCTCCGCTATTCCGTCAAGGGTTTCCGGCGGTGCACCCAAAACACCGCATACGCCGATAAGGTTTCCGTTAACTTCCAGCGGTCCCATTACCAGATTGTCGATACGGTTTGTGTTAAGGATGTTATAAAACGCCGGATTTGCCGTCTTGTACTGTTCAAGATCCGTTATTATAAGCCTGTGGTCGTTCTTGTTGAAACTATCGTACAGTTTGTCGATAACTCCGCTGTAAGGGATATACATAATATCCAGTCCCGCGCTTTTTTCTCCCTCTCTGAACCATTCATAGGTACCGCGGAACTTCCCGTTCTTTTGGTCCTCAAATATAAAGAATCGTCTTGCTTTAAACTCCGTTCCGAGATATTCGATAAGGGATCTTATGCTGACTTCCGGAGTATCGGAAGAAACCGCAAACTGAAGCGCATGGTTTATGAAACGGTCTCGTTCGATCTCCTGATGGTCCTTCGTCCACCACTTAAGGAACTCAAACATCATCACCATCAAAAACAACAGTATGCCGATACGCGTTGCATTGGCATACGAGGATTTCGACTTATTGAACACCACATAATACAGCATGTCAAAAAGTCCGCAGACAACCAGAATTCCGAGTCCCGCAAAGAAAACACGAAGTTCGTTCTTTACGCCGAAGGCCTTGCAATAGATACTGTTGTCACGGGTTATTACAGTCATAAGTATGGCGGAAATTATCGCATAAGCGATTAAGACTCTTGAGTAGGATACCGCCATATCTATGTTGTACAGATATCTTATGGAGATTATAAAAACAATGGAAAGTACCGATAACGTAAAGGAAATATAGTCATATATCGGCCTTTTCTGTTCCGTAAGGGAATTTAAAAATGCGATAACGGGATACATTACAAGGAAGATCACAATGCGGCTTAAGTCGCGCCAGATATAGATCGTTCCCGTCATAAGCTGCAATATATTTGTATCCAAAAGAAGTGTGAATCCAAAGATGGAAGCGATCGCCGCAAGGGCAAGAATGTTAAACGGAAGGATCTCGCGATTCGGCATCCAGATATATACAACAACGAGCGCAATCCCACAAAACAACGTGATAAAAGAGATAAGCGCCGGAATAAGCATGGCTTTTATATTCATTCTGAAGAAATCCGAAGCGGAACAAAGATGCATATTCGACAAGTAGGCTTCCGTAACGTCTTTATCAACCGAAACGCATATTACCCTCATTCTGCTTCCCGCATCATCCGTGCAGAGTCCGACGTCATGGAAAGCCGTGCCGTATCCCGCGCCGGTAAGGTTTTCCCTTCCCTTAAAACTGTACACTTCCCTTGTATCAATATAAACTTTAATATTCGCATTCCTTGATTCAAAGCAAAGAGCATCATCATCGGAGATATTGTTAGGTATGGTCTTTTCCACAATAATTTTCCCGTCGTATCCTTTGCTTCCGGTGTTGATTTTATCCAGATCAACTTCTTCTCCGGTCTCATTTATCCAGCCTTCGGAAAAATCCTTTATCATTCCGTGGTAGCCCGACTCAAAAAGGTCCGTATTGGCGGAAATGAATATGAAAATAAAGACGATCAGGGCGCCGAATATCACACTGTTTATTAATTTTAATAATGTCCGGTTTTTCTTCATACCGTTCCCCCGGGAAAAAATATGTTATTTATTTCCCATCTTCTGCTTTTCAAAAAATTCATCCAAAGTCTTTAAGAGATCCTGGCTTGTTGTTGTCTTAAGCACATAGCCCTGAGGTTTTAAACTGAGGACTCTCTTTATGCTCTCTTTTGTTCCGATACCCGTAAGGAAGATTACGGGTATCCTTGCCGTATCCGGATGCATCTTAAGCATCTCAAGTATCTTCGGACCGTCAACCACCGGCATTTCATAATCGAGAAGAATAAGGTCCACCTTGTTGGCCGCAAGATATGCAATACCTTTCATTCCGTCTTCCACAAAGTCCACCGTATAAGAAACCTTAAGGAATTCGCTTATCATCTTTGCGTAAAAAGGATCGTCGTCGATGATAAGTATCTTCTTTTTTTCCTTCATGGTTGCCTGTCTCTTGATCTCCGTCTCCATTTCCCTTATGAGAGCCTTCATATCCACAGGTCTTGAAAACCATGGAAAATCAACAAACCCCGGAACACCTTTCATAAAGACATCCTTATCCTGATCCGTTCCGATAAGAAACATCTTTTTATCCATATCTTTTAAGGTATCGCAAAGAAGAAAGAGTTCCTTCACCTTTTTATGGTCGGAAAGCACGGAGTCCTGAAGATACAAAAGAAGCGCATCAATATTTCCGAGACCGAGTGTTAACGTCTCGTAGTCATCTTCCATTAATATGACATCATATTGCAGTTCCTTCAGGCTCTTTTCCATGGATTTAACAACCACGGAAAACTGATGTGACACAAGTACTACTTTCTTAGTGTTTGACATATATATCTCTCCTTTAAGATTCCTCGTCGCTTCGCTCACTCGGAATGAAATATTTGAAGTATTCCGTCAAAGTCCTCGGACCCGAGACATTTTTCGATACGATCGAGTTTCTCGGCTTCGCTCATGGGAAGATCATAATCCGTGATCTCCGAAAGCGTATCCCTTATTATCCCGGCATCTTTGTTCTCTGCGCCCTCTTTGATCGCTTCGTATACGCTTTCAAGAAGGAACCTGTCAAAATCTTCATTGAGATCTTTTGCCTTATCTTCGGGAAGATCCGGCTCTTCCTCTTTTTCTTCTTTTTTAAATATCGGAGCAAGAGCTTCCTTGTAGCCGCGAAGATCCGAAAGAAGCCGGTCCGTATTTTCTTCTATGAAAATTAAGTTGTTTTCCTTTCCCGCAAACTCAAGCCGCTCTGCATCCTCTCCGAGCTTAACTGCCCCGACAAGTCTTGCGGAGCTCTTCAACGCATGGACCTTTATGGTATAATTCTCCAGATCCCTCTTTTCATAGAATTCTTCGATCTCGTCTGCCCTTATGTCTAACGATGAATAGAATATCGAAAGGACTGTTTTTAACGCTTCCTCCGAACCGCTGTTTTTTATGGCGACCTCCGGATCTATTCCTTCTATCTTTTCATACCAGAGTTTTTCCTCCTCCGGTCTGTTATCGATATGATCCGCGGCGCCTTCGATAACAAAGCTTTCCTGCTCCGTACTTTCCGTTTCTTCCTCATCTTCCGAAAGATCCGGCAATTCACCGTCCCATTCATCAAGCGCCGAGAGCATCTGCGAAATGCTGTACGGCTGATCGCCTTTTATAAGATAAGAGATTCCGAAAGCGGAGGGGCTGCTGTTTATTGTCATTGTTGCCGAAGTCTTTAAGAATATGATATGATCGAAATTGAACCGTTCTCTTATCTTTCTTTCTATAAGTTCCTTCTCTTCCGTCGTCAGCGAAACATATTCCACCATTATGAAGTCGGTGTCGGGCTTCGGATTCATGGGGAGCACATTGTCAAGATACTTTTCGTATACAACTCTTGTATCTCCCATAAACAATTTTACCGGCTTAAGCTTTCCGTCACGGACTTCAAGCATGGGGCTAAGCCCAAAGATTTCCATAAAGGCATGGGTCCCTTTGTTTATCTTCTGCCGTTTTGCAAGATAACCGATATCGTCCGTTACATATGTACACCTTATATTCTTCTTTATCTTTTCAAGTTCATGTATGATCTCATCGACGGATCTTCCCTGTGATGCCATTCTGTGTGCCAAAAGAACAAGAACTCCCATTGCTCCGGAATTGAATTCCGAGTCGAAAACCCGCACGTCTTCATATGCCCTTGCGGCCTCGCAGGCGTTTTCATATTCCTTACTGATGGCGGACATAAGAGAAATATGTATGACTTCGTGCGCCTTTTTCATACTCTTTCCGAAGAAGTCTTCGAATTCCGCCACCGTCGGCGGAGCGGAATCCGGCTCTTCGCCTGCCTTTATATATCTGACGATCTCGTCCGGTCCGGCTTCTATACGGTCCGCATAAAGATTACCCTTAAGCTCTATCCAGAACGGTATTAATCCTATGCCGAAATCATCCAAAAGCGTTTTGGGAAGATCGCACATAGTGCTTGTTGTAATAAGGATCGGTATCTTTCTGCTATATCCTCTTGCGGTGTTCATCTGTACCTTATTAAGATCTCCGGAATAGTTCCGTTTTACCTTAACTTCGGGAAGATGCAGAAGCAGCATGTCTTCAAGTTCTTTTCCGGAAACCGGTTTAACAAGATATCCGTCAAAGCCGCTGCTGTTGTATAGTTCCCTGTTTTCACTTCCGGCATTTGCTGTAAGAACAACAACGGGCGTGTGATTATTCTGTCCGCCCTGCTGCCTTCTTATCCCCTGCATGCATTCTATACCGTCCATCTCCGGCATAAGATGATCCATAAGGATGATGTCGTAATGCTCGGAAAGCGTCATGGAAAGCGCATCCGCTCCGCTCGTTGCGGTATCGACGGTCATAAGCGTTCCGTCCAGAAGCTTTCTTTCCACCTCAAGGTTCATCTCGTTATCATCAACTATAAGAATCCTTGCTTCCTGCGCGGTAAAGCCCGCCTCATATTTCTTACCCCTTTTGGTCTGTCCCAGTGTTTCGATGTTAACATCACCGATGGCATCCGGGCGCGTAACCTTCTGGCGGAGCGCAACCATAAAAGTTGAGCCCTGGGTATAAACGGAATTGACCGTGATCTTTCCATCCATTAATTCAACAAGCTGTTTAACGATTGAAAGCCCCAGACCCGTTCCCTCTATCTTTGCGTTCTGTTCTTCATCAACACGCTTAAACGCATCGAAAAGATAGGGAAGGGCGTCCTGCTTAATTCCCATTCCGGTATCGATAACGGAAAACAGAAGCAATATCTCATCGCCCACATATTCTTCTTTTTCGATGTGAAGCGTTACCGTTCCGTCTTTTGTATACTTGACCGCGTTGTTTAGAAGATTGACAAGGATCTGCTTAATACGGACCTCATCACCAAATAGTTCCGCGGGAATCTGCGGATCAACTTCTATCTTTAATTCCAGCCCCTTTTCCTCCGCACGGAGCCAGATCATATTAACGATCTCCGATATAAGCGAACCGAGATTATAGTTTATCGGGACAATATCCATCTTTCCCGCTTCTATTTTGGAGACATCAAGAATATCGTTTACAAGAGCAAGCAACATCCGGCCCGCGCCATGGATATTGTTTGCATCCCTTAGTATCTCGTCCGAAGCATCTTCCTGACGAAGGATTATCTCATTAAGACCGAGGATCGAATTTATCGGGGTTCTTATCTCATGACTCATGGAGGAGAAGAAGCGGCTCTGGGATTTAACAAGATCTTCAACCTTTGCGGCTTCCTCTTTTGTCTTTTTGTTTTCCTCCTTAAACATCCATTCTTCGAACCAGACCATAAGGCAGCATACAATGCCGACGATTATCATCGAAAGAAGGGAATCCGTATAATGCATCCTTCTTGTATGTGCCGCAACATGCTCCGGATGAAAATATCCGTCAATATAAAAGCCGCAGGTTTCAAAGGTTATAATTGCAAGCATGATCGGTCTCCATATTCCGCTCAATACAAGGCCGGTGTAAAGATAGGCAAAGATTATCCATATTACTCCGCCGCCTTCGATACCGCCGCCGAAATAAAAGAGGATCGGAAGCAGGACAAAAACAAGTCCGATAACTATAAACCGCACCGCTATATAGATCTTTTTGCTTTTTACGGCATTTATCGTGATCATCGGGATCAGAACAACGGTAGCTATAAGCGCAGTTATCTCGATGGTGTTTTCCCCCATCATAATATCGCCGATAAGGGCAACAACGCCCGCCACGATGCCGAGGATCGTAAGAAGAATGAACACTCTTTCGCGGAAAGTTCTTCCCGGGTCACGGAGGCTTTTTAAAGTTTTTTTGATAAATTCTTTTATCATACTTCGCCTCCCGTGTTTATATTTACATTCGCATCCGCCATCACTCTGCTCATGACGCGTTCGAATTCTACAATGCTTATGGGCTTTCTTATAAATCCGTCAAAGCCCTCTTTAAGGAACATCTCTCTTGCTCCGCTTACGGCATTTGCGGTAAGGGCGATGATCTTAACGTTCTGCTTATTCTGGTCCGCAAGGAAACGGATCTTTTTCATTGCTTCGATACCGTCCATTTCCGGCATCATGTGATCCATGAATACGACATCATATTCATTTTTATCAAACTTGAATATTGCTTCCTTTCCGCTTTCCGCGGTATCCGTTATCATGTCGTAATCACGGAAAAGACCGGATGCAACCACAAGGTTCATGGGTTCATCGTCAACGATAAGCGCTCTCACGCCGTCAAGTACCGGGCGCTTTAATGAATCCTCCGGAAGTAAAAGATTGCTTCCGGTTTCGCCGTTTAACACCTTTACAACGGGAAGACCGTACAGAGGTTTCGGCATTATTATCGCCCTGCTTCCCGGTCTCGTAAGGAATCCCTCCGGAGCGGAAACGGCAACCTTTATATCTTTTCCTGCAATGGAATCGAAATATTCCGGAGCGTTCTCATATTCCTCCGCTCCCATAAATACATGGGTAATATCTCCGCGGGATACAAGCCTCTTGCACTCTTCGAGTGTGGGCGCGGAATACAGGTTCAGCCTGAGGCCGGCAGCCATATCCGATGCCATTATCCTGTAGAAATCCCGGAGTGCCAGAACTTTATACTTATCCGGCATAACATGGAATACAATATTTATAAAGGACTTGGATTCCACCGAAAGACAGGGTTTCGGATCGAGTATTTCCTGCACGATACTGACGCGGATGGTTGTGCCGCGGTTCTTTTTGCTTTCTATCGTAACGAAGCCGTCCATAAGACGGACAAAACCGTATACGATGGAAAGCCCGAGGCCTATACCGCCCGTGCTCCTGTTTCTTTTTTCGTTTCCCTGGTATCTTCCGTTTGAAATTCTTTCGATGTCGTGTACGGACATACCGGCACCGGTATCCGTAACTTCTATTATGAGGTTGAGACCGTTTTCTCTTTTTATACCATATACCTTTAAGAAAACGCCTCCCTTTCTTGTGAATTTAAATCCGTTATCGAGAAGATGTGAGATTATCTTTGTTATCTTTCCGATATCGCCTTTTAACACGGCGGGAACATTCGGATCAAGGTCTATTACAAGTTCAAGATTTCTCTTTTTCCCGAGGATGTTATAGTTTATGGCAGTATCGTTTAAGACAGAGGTTATCATATAGCCTTCTTCTTCAAGAACAACATCCCCGCGCTGTATTTCCGAATAGTTCTGAATATCCTCTATCTGATGGGAAAGACGAAGCCCCGCATCCCGGATGGAAAAGACATCGTCACGATCTTCCTTTTTCAGGATAAGTGTTGACATTCCGTTTATTACGTTTACGGGAGTTCTCAGTTCGTGGGAAATGTTAACGAGGAAATCTTCCATTCCCGTACGCTCCGCTTCCTCGTCCTGTTCTTTTTTCTCAAGTCTTTTTTCCGCGCTGATGCTGTTTCCCACAGCTTGCGTAAGGACCTTATACATGCATATTTCGGCAACAACATGAAGCGCAACACGGGATATGACAAGAGAGTCAAAAGTTATGGTATCCGATACCACTGCATAGACCGTCTGTAAAACCATAACGGTAAAGAATTCCGCAAGGGTTATCTTTACATAATCCAGACGTCTCAGCAATGCGCTTATGACCATAAGAAGGGATGATATGACGAATACGTCAAAAAAGCTTGTCTGATGACAGCCGTGATAGAACGCCACAACCAGCGCAAAAGTCAGATAACAGTTTTCCCTGAATTTAACTTCTCTGTATCTGTTGATGTGGAAACTCCAGATGATAAGAAGGCCGAGCACGATTATAACCGGGAACCAGAATTCCCAGCCCTGCGAATACGTTTCAATAATTGCTCCGATGCAGGCAATAGTAATTGTTATAAGTGCGGTATTATGCGCCTTCAGTTTGGATTCTTTGTTATCGTTCAAACCCTGTCCCCTTTGAATTTCCCCAAAATTCCATATAGACAGTTAATTTTACCATATTAAAGGTAAAGTGGGAACATTTTTTTGCTTTTAAAGCTGCAAAAAATAGGGGTGGCGGGGATGTTTTAATTGCGATATAATTTTGCGGTGTAATTCCGATGAGGAATCTTTACAAGGAGGAAGAAAATAATGAGACAGGAAACTAAATGCATACAGGCAGGTTATGAGCCTAAAAACGGCGAATCAAGAATGATCCCCATCATTCAGAGTACAACTTTTAAATATGATACCAGCGAAGATATGGGAAAGCTCTTCGATCTTGAAGCCAGCGGATATTTCTATACCAGACTTCAGAATCCCACAAACGATTTTGTTGCGGCAAAGATTGCGGCTCTCGAAGGTGGCACGGCGGCAATGCTCACATCTTCCGGACAGGCGGCATCCTTCTTTTCCGTATTCAATCTTGCGGGAGCGGGAGACCATGTTATCGCATCATCCGCGATCTACGGCGGAACCTTTAATCTTTTTAACGTTACGATGCGTCGTATGGGAATAGATTTTACTTTCGTTGATCCGGACTGCTCAGAAGAAGAATTAAACGCTGCTTTTAAAGATAACACAAAAGCCGTTTTCGGTGAGACCATCGCAAACCCTGCGCTTACGGTTTTTGATTTTGACAAGTTTTCAAAAGCGGCTCATGAGCACGGCGTTCCGCTTATTGTTGACAACACTTTCGCAACCCCGGTAAACTGCAGGCCCTTTGAGCACGGCGCGGACATCGTTATCCATTCCACAACAAAGTATCTGGACGGCCATGACGCAACCGTGGGCGGATGCATTGTGGACAGCGGAAAGTTCGACTGGATGGCGCATGCGGACAAGTTCCCGGGTCTTACCACTCCGGACGAAAGCTATCACGGAATAACCTATGCGGAGAAGTTCGGTAAGGAAGGGGCCTATATCACAAAGGCAACGGCACAGTTAATGCGGGACCTCGGCTCCATACAGGCTCCCATGAACGCATATTTCTTAAATCTCGGCATCGAGTCTCTTGCCGTTCGTATGGAACGTCACTGCGAGAACGCTCAGGCCGTTGCGGAATTTTTGGAAGGCCATGAAAAGGTTGCCTGGGTTAATTATCCCGGACTCCCCGGAAACAAATATTACGAGCGTGCAAAGAAATACATGCCCCACGGAACCTGCGGAGTCATATCCTTCGGTGTAAAGGGTGGACGCCCCGCGGCTGAGAAGTTTATGAAGAATCTTAAAATTGCCATGATAGCGACACACGTTGCGGATGCACACACCTGTGTCCTTCACCCCGCTTCGTCGACGCACCGCCAGCTTACGGACGAGGAGCTTATCGCCGCAGGCGTTGCTCCGGATCTCATCCGTTTGTCGGTTGGTATTGAGCATATTTATGATATTGTTGAAGATGTAGACCAGGCGCTTAAAGCGATATAAAGCGTATCAAGCGAAACCGGGGACGGTCATTTTATGAACCGTCCCCGGTTTTGTGTTTATAAATCGACTATCGTATAGGTGTCCCGGGTCTTTTTTGACTCATACAGCGCCTTATCTGCGGTCTGGATCAGATTATTGACAAGCTCTGTTCCGAAGACGCCGCCAAAGCTCATGGTTATACCGTGACTGCTTGCGGCCTTGATATTTCTAAGCTCAGGCTTTATGGAAGATAGCTTTTCCTCCAGGCCTTTTTTTGTGATATCGAAAAATACCATCAAAAACTCGTCGCCGCCGTAGCGGATGACCACGTTATCCTCTCCCACAGACCGGTCAAGTATTCCTGCAACCTCTTTGATAACTTCATCACCGCAACGATGACCGGCAGTATCATTGATCGTCTTAAAAAGATCGATGTCAGCCATAACAACTGCATTGCAGGGCTCATAGACCAGCTTCTCATCCAGAAACTTTCTGTTGTGGATCTTGGAAAGAGAATCAATATAGATCTCTGTTTCAAATTCGGAGATCTTTTTCTGCTGCGCCAGGCTTTGGAGCTTGGCTTCAGTGGTATCCTGACAGCCGTAAACGATGTGGGCGATACTGCCATCCTCATTCCTGTCGCCAACCATAAAGATGCCATCAAACCAGCGGTTTGCACTTTCGCTGTAAAACTCCTTGCTGGTGGATCCATGTTTTTCGATAGCGGTAAGGATCTTATCCTTATCCAGCCATTCATACAGATTCGCACGGAAGCCCTCGGCTACTGATGCGGCCACATTGTTCTTTAAGAACTGAAGGGCATCAGGATCCTTGGGGACCATCTCCACATATTTGTTGGTACTGATCATGCGGTAGCTCATATCGCTGACGTCGATAAACATGGAGAAATTGAAGACCTTGCTGATGGCTTCGATTATCTTCAGATACTCCTCCAGCTCCTGCTGTGCTGTGATGTCACGATAGCAGCCCATGTAGATCTCCAGGGAACCATCATCCGGGCGTCGGATAAATCTTCCTGCTCCTGTGACCCAGATGATACTGCCATCTTTTTTTTCATGCGATATGTAGCGTGGGTGATATCCGGCAGCTCGCGGTGCATCTTGACGGAATCCCAAAACAGCTTAACTATGCCGTCTCGCTCCTCCGGCACCAGAGTCTTTACCCAGCTGTCGAATTCATTGGGCAGATCACTAAGCCCATCATAGCCCAGCATCTGTCTGGTCTCATCATTGAATTCAAAACTGAGCATGTTTTCATTACGGTCAAAGGTGCAGAAGTACATACCTGCTTTCAGTCCCTTGGCGAACATGTCCTCTCTGCATTTGGCGATGCGGTACTTGCTGTTTGCCTCATCGATCCTTTTGTTACATTCATTAATGAGGTCATGCATATCCTCAGGGTAGTCGGATATATCAAATAAAGGTGTAACATTATCTACAGCCTGACTTGCCTCGGCGACAAATTGTCCAATACCGTTATCAATGCTGCCCGCAACATTTTTCTGGTCCATAAGTACTCCTTCTGCTACAGATTAACTCGCAATACTAGCCGATTGTACCATATCTGATGTATTTTATAAAGGGGGAAAGTGGCGGCCTGGGATGTCTACTTTACAGAGTATTGTTTGTCAAAGAAATATATGGTATGATATTCACGTTTGTGGGAAACGCGATAAGTTCGGGGGGATTTTTATATGGATAATGGCTTAATACAGAAAAAACCGCAAGAACAGCTTGTTTATTATCCCAAGTCTAACACATTTCGCGAAGATCTTGATAACAAGGCCACTATGCGCGGTTTTGACGCGTATGTGGAAGGAGAAAAAAAGAAC
>JAFOND010000142.1 GCA_017418645.1 Lachnospiraceae bacterium
ACCTTAACATAATGTCCGGTCAGGAATTCGATGCAACCCTTCCGCTCCTGGGAACCCTCTGGCTTCTCGGCGTGAACAAAAAGAGGATAAAGCCGGATAAGTTATGGAAATTCCTGATTCCGGAAGCCGTTATAATTCTTCTTTATGTTGTGTCGGACCGGCTCTATGGCATCTCCGTCACGGACGTCCAGTCCGCGAAATTCCCGCCGGTTGCGCCCTATCTTTTCGCGTCGCTGATCTTTGTCCTTCCTGTCCTATACTTTGAAGGAAAGATTAAGAAGACGGGAAAACTTCTTCCCCACATCGGAAAGAACGCGCCCTTTTATTTCTTCGCCCAGGGCGTAACAAGTTCCCTCTGCAACAGAATAAAAGGCTTCATCCCGGAATGGGGATGGGCGCCGAGATTTATCATTCTTCTTGTTATAAACATATTCCTTGCCATCGCTTTTGCGGAGGCGCTGGCGTTTTCCTACGGGCTCATAAGAAAGGCTGTTATGATGTTAAAGGAAAAAAAGGTTTTGCGGATCTCAAGGTTTTCATTTTATACCATCGCCATCTTCTTTATGGTGATGCTCTTCTTTGAACTTGTAAACGACCCGGGGCCCTTCGGGGAATGGGACGATTACAGCTTCCCCATCGTATCCATCATCGAAGAGGGGCGGATCAGCGTTACGGATAAAACGATCGAAAGCGTTAAAGCGTGGCTCTTCCCGGGCTGGGATTTCTTTACCAACGACTATATCCTTTCCGGGATGTATACACCGGACGGCGGCCAGCTCCCCTGGTATTTCCCGGTGTATGGGATCTTTTGCATGCCTCTTGTTTTGTTGTTCAGGCTTTTCGGCATCCATCCCGTGCATGCCTTCCCGCTGACAAATCTCTTGGTGATGACGGCAGCGCTGATCTTCACGGCGGTTTGTCTTAAGACGGATGAAAAGAAACGGAACCTCATTGTTCTTCTTCTCGCCGTCCACCCAATCGTTTTTTACATCAGTAACATCAGCGCTGAGGTGCTGATATTTGCCCTTCTTGTATGCTGTCTGACCGCCTGGCATAACAGGTGGTATAAGACCGCGGCGATCTTCGTTTCCCTTGCGGGGATGATGAACCCCACGATCCTTGTTACGGGGCTTATCATGATCGCGGAATACATGGCGGGGCCCATCGGACAAGTTGTTTCGAACATAAAGGAGAAAAAGGCCGGCGGCATTCTTAAGGGAGTGAATATCCTGCAGATCTTTATCTATGCCCTTTGCTTTGTGCCTGCCCTTGTTCCCATGGCCTATAATTTTTATTACACGGGGCACATTAATCTTACCGCCGCGACGAAGTCACTGGTTACGGGAACGGAGAGCAATCTCCAGAGGATGGGCGCATACCTTACGGATCTGAATTACGGAATGCTTGTGTACTTCCCGGTGCTGTTTGCGCTGGCGGCAGCGCTGCTGGTGGTTGCGGTGGTTGTGATAGTTAAGAGTTTTGTTGGCGGTTTAAGGGGTTGCGCCGGCTCTGCCGAAGCCCGCGAAGGATCTCTTCCTGCAGTCCGCTTCCTTCTTCGTATGGCTGCATTCTTTATTAATCTCTTTGCAGTCTCTTTGGTAACGCACATTAATTGCGGGATGTGTGGGATTTCGAGGTATAACGCGTGGCTTTCGGTTCTGCCGATTTTTGCGATTGTGCTATACGGAAGAGAAATCTGCAGCAGTGCGGCGAGCGGCGAGAAAGATGTTGTTAGCGGTGAGGATGCTGAAGGAAAGAGTATTGGTGAAGTTTCGTCCGGCGAGAGAGAAGCGGCAGGCAGTAAGAGGGCAGCAGGAGGAACCGGTTTGCACGGTTTGGCTTCTGCCTGCAGGATTGCGGTTATGATCGGTGCCTTCTACACCGGAATGCTCATTGCGCTATATTATCCGCACTTCGCCATGAACCAGCAATATATAAACCTGTCGCCCATCGCGGAGAAGGTTCTGGACGAGGCGCCCGCTTTATATAACCCGTTGCCTTCAACCTTTGTGTCACGAACCACCCATGTTGACGGCGGCTATGAATATGACACCCCGATCTACTACACCGCGGAGGACGGTTA
>JAFOND010000143.1 GCA_017418645.1 Lachnospiraceae bacterium
GTCCTTTGATATCCCGTTTCCTCGGGAAGGTACATCTCTATGGTCTCATTTATCTCATCCGTTTTTTCCTTAAGTTCTCTAAAGAAAATTTCCGATTTATCCGGCTTCTTCGGTTGCGGAGGAGCCTGCTGCACGGGCTGTTCAACAGCCGGGCCCGAAGGATTATTCTGTACTGCACCGGGCGGAATCGGCGCCGCCGTAAGATCATCCCCATCCGAACCCGAAGAGTTTCCGAAGAGCTCATCCAGAATGCCGTCATCCTCCATCGGGGCATCCAAAGGAAGATCGGAGTTTTCCGAATCGGTGAACATCTCCTTCTTTTCTTCTTCCTCTTCTTCCCGCTTCTTTCTGGCAAGATCGGCTTCGACTTTATTACTTAATTCCTTTAGGGTCTTAAGATCCATCTAACTCTCCATAGGCGGAAGATCCGTAAAGTCTCCCTCTTCCGTAAGTACCTTAACCTGCTTTTCAACGGCGTCGATCTTTGTACCGCATTCACGCACCGCTTCCATTCCTTTTTTATATAACTCAAAGGTTTCTTCCAAAGGAAGATCCCCTTCTTCCATTTTTTCTATGATATCATCAAGCTCCGAAAAGCTTTCCTCAAGCGTCTTTTCCTTTTTGTTTTCAGCCATTTATATCTTCCTTTATAACGTCCGTTACTCTGCCTTTAATATATCCGTCCGATACTGCAAGAGTAATCTCCTGTTCTTTCTTAACCTGCGAAACGGATCTTAACGATCTTCCCTTTTCATCCGTGGCATAAGCATATCCGGAAGCTATTCGCTTCAGCGGGGAAAGACCGTCCAGGGTTTCCGTCCGGATCCCGAGCCTCGATCTTTCGTCGCTTATCTTCTTTTGCATAAGATCCATGACGGTTTTTCTTCTGTGCTTTAAGAGTTCTTTGTTCTCCCGGAGTCTTGCCTCCGGCGAATATGATCTTACCGTTCGTTCGAGACCGGAAAGTTTTTGTCTCTCAAAACTCAGACGTCTTAACATTATATTGCTAAGCTGCGCTCTTGTTTCGTAAAGATCGTCTATGATCTCTTCCATATCGCATACCGTAAGTTCTGCGGCATGTGAAGGTGTGCTTGCCCTAAGATCCGCCACAAAGTCCGAAATCACGGTATCCGTCTCGTGTCCTACTGCGGAAACAACAGGGGTATTGCAGTTAAATATCGCTTCCGCAACGATCCTTTCGTTGAAAGAAAAAAGGTCTTCATAACTGCCGCCGCCGCGACCTATTATTATCGCATCAAGGTTAAGGGCATCCAGCCTTTCTATTGACTGCGCGATACTCTCCGCAGACCCTTCTCCCTGAACCTGTGTCGGACAGAGTATTATCTCAATGTACGGGTTTCTCTGTTTTGAGATCCTTATCATATCCCGGACCGCCGCGCCTGTGGGAGCCGTTGCGATTCCCAGTTTCTTTATGAACTTCGGAATGGGCTTTTTATACATATCATCGAACATTCCCATCTCCGAAAGTTCTTTTTTCAGTTCTTCGAAACGAAGGTAAAGATCTCCCTGTCCCTGGCGTTCGATAACACTTGCATATATCTGATACTTTCCGGATTTTTCATATACGCTTATGCTTCCGCGGACGGTAACGGCATCGCCGTTTTCCATCTTAAACTTCAGTCCGCTTCTCTTGCCCGCAAACATAACCGCGGATATCATTCCGCCATCATCTTTAAGTGTAAAATAAATATGTCCCGATGTGTGATATGTTACGTTCGAAACCTCCCCCTTTATCGTAACGTCCGAAAGAAGGAAGTCTTCCGTAAACAGACCGTTTATGTATCTGTTTATCTGTGTAACTGTATAAACACTGGGTTTTTTCATGGTGCGATCCTTGCAAGAACGCCGTTGACGAAGGAATGGGATTTTTCCGCACCGTATTTCTTTGCAAGGTCAACCGCTTCGTTTATGGATATTCCCGGCGCCATATCACGGTATCTCATTTCATATACGGAAAGTCTTATGGCGGTAAGATCCACCTTTCCCATACGATCCGTCTTCCACCCTTCCGTCTTTTCATTAATGAGTGCATCTATCTCCGGGATCTTTTCAAAAAGATCCTTTGCTTCTTCACGGATCTCTTCTTTTTCTTCTTCCGAGATTTCAAAAAGATCGATCTCCGGATCGTCGTCCGTATCGTCCTTTACATTCTCTCCTATCGGATCCTTAAAATAGTTTTCTATCTGTTCATCAAGATCCTTCCCGGGATAAAACTCATTCTGGAAAGCTATCTTAAAAACAGCTTCTCTGATTTCATGTCTGTTCATCTTATTTCCCTTTAAATCAAATTAAAGGGTGCAATCTTTTGCACCCTCATATTCTATGCCGAAATTTCCGCAATCTTTAGGTCTACGCCCGATACGTTAAGCCCTGTCATATTCTCTACGGCAGTTTTCACCTTTTCCTGAACCTGTTCGCAGACTGTGGGAATCTCGTAACCATAGTCGAGACATACCGACAGTTTGATGATAATGTTCTTTGCCTCGTCAACACTGACCTTGATCGCTTTTGCAATCCTTCCCACTCCGGCTTTTGTAATGTCATCCCCGGTAAGGCCTCCGTTCAACGACGAAACACCGTCCACTTCCGTTGCCGCAAGTCCTGCGATTATTGAAAGGACTTCCTCCGTGATCGTAACGTTTTCCTTTATTGTAAAACCTTTTTCATCAGCCACTTTTCCATCCTCCGATCAAAAAAATTTTCTTTTTTCAAAGTCCGTAATATTCTACCACAATGGGACCTTTTTATCAAACCTTACTTCTCCCCGAATTTAGCATCTATATACTCGTTTATCATGTGCACCGCTCCCGGAATCCCGAGGTATGATGTATT
Source organism: Lachnospiraceae bacterium (assembly GCA_017418645.1). Classification (GTDB taxonomy): domain Bacteria; phylum Bacillota; class Clostridia; order Lachnospirales; family Lachnospiraceae; genus FD2005. The sequence continues at coordinate 2,854 of JAFOND010000143.1, forward strand.
CAGGCAAAGATCGTAATCCGCGGCCATTCCCCAGGTTGTCCCCGTATAATACTTATGGAAGGCTCTTCTCTTATCATCCACCTCATCCACAATCTTTCCGGCATTCCAACGGTCGAGATGCTGCTTTTTCATTGTTCTCTTTACACGGTCGTTTATCTCCGCATGCAAAAAGATCGATACCATCTCATCCCGTCTTTTGCGGTATATATAATTTCCGCAGCGTCCGATAAGGATGAAGGATTCGGGCTCTATCAGTTCACGGAACATTTCGTACAGTTCACGACCGAACTCCGGAGATTCGTCTCCTTTGCTTATGGAAAGATATGAATTCTCCGTGGGACGTTCCTCAAAAAACTTTTTCATCTGGTCGTATACCCCGGTGGTCTTCGCCTCGCGGATCAGACTCTGCCGGTCATAAAGAGGCAGTGAATATATACGGGAAAGGTGCTCCGCTACGACATGGGCGCCGCTTCCGCATTCACGCTCGATGCAGATTATCATATTCGCCTCCTAACAATGCTAAATGGTAATATTAAACTGATTTCTACCGCCTTCTTTGGATTCGTACAGGCCTTCATCCGCACGGTTCAGCGCATCCTGATATCCTTCGTCATCGTTGTGGAAATATGTAAATCCCAGGGATACGGTTACCTTTACAACCTGTCCGTTGGAGTTTACGCGAAGATCCGATACGGCAAAAAGGAGTTTTTTCGCAACCGCCTCAAGCTCCGATCTTGTAAGGTTCGGGAAGATCCCGACGAACTCGTCACCGCCCCATCTTATAAGATAATCCGATGAGCGGATGTTCTTCTTCATTGTGCTTACGACTTTCTTCAGGACTTCATCGCCGGCTTCATGTCCGTATGTATCGTTTACGGATTTGAATTTATCCACATCAAGTAGCATAAGAACCGTGCTCTCGTTTCCGTCTTTAAAATCCAGATACGCTTCCTCAAGGAGCCTTGCGCCATACTTTCTTGTGCTTGCTCCGGTAAGTTCGTCAACCTCAACGTCATGACGGAGGGCACGCACTCTCTTCTTGAAGTGCTTCCTGTCGTTTTGAAGTATGAATACCATACAGAGCACGAACACTATTGCAAAGAATGCGGATACCATAACGATGAATCTTATTATCATCGGCCTGTTTTCAGCCTGCATATCCTGTACAAAATGAACTATTGCATGGGACGGAACACCCATTCCTATTGCCCAGTTATACTCGGGATAATACTTAACATAGCTTATCTTTTTTGATATCAGATCGGATTTCTTTTCACGATAGAAGTATGCAACGAATACTTCTCCTTCTTCCTCTAATCCGTTTGCGATCTCAAGATAATATTTGTTTCCGTCCTCATCCTTTGTGTCCGTTCCGAAAACCTGGCCCTCGGATTCGGGATATCCCGGATGGATCTCTCTCTTAAAATGTGCTTCCTCCCCCTCTCCGGTAACGGTATCAACCCAGACATAGGAGCCGTCTTCGTAATCATAGGTCTTAAGTCTTAAAGCAAATGCGTTTCTTATTACCGCGTTCATATACTCCCTTGAAACTCCGAAGATAACATGAAGCGTTCCTTTGTTTACTTCCGCCTTGCAAAGAAGTTTATCATCCGCGGAGTCGCGGCTGATGTTTCCGGTTCCGTAATCCTCTCCCGTTGCGGTATCGTAAACCACATAGCTTAATTCCCTCATTCCGGAGGTTTCCTCAAGATATGTTGCAAGCTGGGATGCCGTGACTTCATGGGTATCCAGATAAGTCTGCATAAGAACCCGGACCTCTTCCGTTTCGTTTGCAAAGAGTTCCGTATATTCATCCTGCTGGTTTTCAAGATCGGTGATAAGATTATTGACCGTATCCTTAAGATATGCCTTTCTTGTTTCAAGCGCATTCTGATACATCTGATCCGAATAAACGCTCTCGACTTTTTTGATCGCAAATATGAAAAAACTAATGATTATGATCGTCGTTACGATCACGAGAGAAAGCACGAATACACTGTTTTTATCAGTTTTTCTTCTGTTGGTAAGCCGACTCATTCTGTATGCCTTTCGTAGATGTTAGGTGTGTGTGAAAAATGATTTTTTATTATACAACAATCATTTCAAAAAGAAAAGCCTTCCCCTTGAGGGGAAGGCCCTTATTGTATCAGCATCGCATCTCCGAAAGAGAAGAACCTGTACCTTTCCTTTACGGCAGTCTCATACGCATTTAAGATGCTCTCTCTTCCCGCCAGCGCGGAAACAAGCATAAGCAGCGTGGATTCCGGAAGATGGAAATTCGTGATAAGCGCATCTATCACTTTAAATTCAAATCCCGGATAAATGAATATGTCCGTTTCACCGGAACCGGCATGAACCTTTCCGTCGGCATTCATGGCAGCGGATGCTTCCAGCGTCCTTGTACTGGTTGTTCCCACGGATATTATCCTTTTGCCGCTCTCCTTCGTTTTATTGATAAGATCCGCGGCTTCCTGCGTTATCCGGAATGTCTCCGTATGCATATGGTGGTCCAGGATGTTCTCTTCTTTTACGGGACGGAAAGTGCCCAGTCCCACATGAAGAGTAACCTCCGCGATATTCACTCCCGCATCACGCACCTGCTGCAAAAGTTCCTTCGTGAAATGAAGTCCGGCTGTCGGTGCGGCGGCGGAGCCGTCATACTTTGCATATACAGTCTGATAACGATCGCGGTCCTTAAGCTTATGGGTTATATACGGCGGAAGCGGCATCTCTCCCAGCTTGTCCAAAATCTCCTCAAAGATTCCGTCGTAGGAGAATTTAATAACGCGGTTGCCGTCGTCACGAACCTCGGTGATCTTTCCGGTAAGAATGTTTTTATCACCAAAGATCAACACCTGACCGGTTCTTGCGTTCTTCCCCGGCTTTACAAGGCACTCGAAAGAATCGTCCGTAATACGCTTAAGAAGCAGGACTTCCACCCTGCCTCCCGTTCCTTCCCTGCTGCCGTATAACCTTGCGGGAATAACCTTTGTATTATTGATCACAAGACAGTCACCCGGATCAAAATATGAAAGAACATCCGAAAAAACTTTGTGTTCAATATCGCCCGTTTTTTTGTCAAGAACCAGAAGCCTGGAATCCGACCTTTTAAGAAGGGGATCCTGCGCGATTAATTCTTTAGGTAAATTATAATTAAAATCTGATAGTTTCAAGTTATTTATACCTCGTCCAAATATAAGTCCAATCCCCTTTATCCTTCATTGAAAGCTTTCTTCCCCAATGAATGGAACTGTTGTAATTTCCTTCCGCAATTGTCAGCGTATCTCCGTTGATCTCCGTAACGATAACGCTGTGATATCCCCCTATCCGGATTATGTCTCCCACATGTATCGTATCAAAGCTCGTTTTTTCATACATTGGAAATTCACCGAATGCGGCGTCTCCGAGGATAAGCGCAAAGCCTGCGCAACCCGCGCCTGTCATATGAACGCCGTAGTCTCTTCCCTCCTGATATAAAAGGGCTTTGCTGGTATAATAATTGTCATTCGTCCAGGGCATGCCTTCCGGATACTGCGCCTTAAGAGCCAGCATCCTTGCCGTGATATCGGATGAACCGTCATTCTGTACTTCCGGTTCCGCCGGATATTCCGGATATGGATCCGAAGTTCCGTACCAGCCCACGCTTTCATCATGCCAGCCTGCATTTATAAGAGAAACCGCCTCGCCGGCGTTTGTAGTATAATTATGGGCTCCCGTAGTTGCATTAGGATTGTACTGCCTGTAAACGGGAACGCTTCCCGCATCATCGGAATACCATGAAATGCATTCATAACTCCAGCCGTTTAATACAAGCATATCGCGTTCCGCTGCATTGGTTGTATAATGATGATCTCCCGCATTGGGATTGTAAAGACGATACACCGGCGTATTCGAATAGGACGGAGCCATCCATCCGTAGCCTTCGCCCTTCCATCCGGCGCGTATCAGGTTATCTCGCTCCGCCTGGCTGTATGTATAAAAATGCTCGCCCGAAGACCTGTTATACAGCCTGAAAACTCCGACGGAATCACTTCCCGCCGCACAGCTTACACCCGCGCTTTTTGCCGGCACAAATACAAGCGATGATAAAACTAAACCAACTGCCAGTGCTATAGCCGAAAATCTGTTTATCTTTTTCATTCTATCTCCTCTTATGCTTGTTCGTGCTTAAACTCTCTTCCGCGAAGAAGAACAGCCTTTGCAGATCCCTGGCTTCGGAATATATTGACTGCCCGTGGTTAAAATAAACCGTGCAGGGAATCCCTTCTACTTCACGGATCTCTGATACCGCCTTTTGAATAGTATCGGGAAAGGCTTTAAGCTCCGACTTCTTTTCGAACTGACGGACAACAAGGAAATTGCCTCCGGAAAGCCTTCCGCATACACCGGATACACCAAGTACCTCCTGTATCTTTTTTGCAACCTCGGCAAGTAGTTTGTTCCCCCATTCGATGCCGTAATCACGGTTAAAGTTACGGAACCTGTCGATATCAAAGAGGAACATTGCAAAGTCAAGTCCCTTAAGCTCATATGCATCACGGTATTGCATAAGAGATTCCACAATTCCCAGGAAGTTTAACGTTCCGATCTTTTCATCACGGGAAGAAACCTTTTTAAGTTTTACATCCTCACGTTTACGTTCGGTAAGATCAACAAAATATCCAAGAAGACCTATTATTTCACCATCCCTGTAGATAGGGATCTTGCTTGCAAGGATCTCTCGTATCTCTCCGTTGCAAAGACAGGTGCCGGGCACCATATATGTCTGTTCGCCGTATTTAAGGACGGCTTCTTCATCGCTCTTATATTTATCGGGATCCACATGCCATCCCATATCCTCATCAGTTTTACCTATGAGCTCGTCTTCGGAACGAAGCCCGTAATAGTTAAGGAAAGGTCTGCTTACGCCCACAAACCTGCGGTCCGTATCTTTCCAGAAGAATGCTGCGGCATCCGAATTCTTAAGCGTATTCCAAAGTTCTTCTTCGGATATCACGTTTTGTTTATCCGGATCCGGAACACTGTTTACGTCAATATAGTCACGGTGTACCATAGCGATGGTTTCGTTTGATATCTTCCTGTACAGGAACAGGATCTTTCTCTGGTTAAGATCTCCCGCATAAAGTATCGTATGAAGCATCCACGAATAGGTTCCCGCTGTCGTATGCGTTCTGAAAGGCGCAGATACGGAACGTGTCGGGCTGCTTTGTAGCCGCTCTTCTATGGTATCAATATCCGCAAATTCAAGATAGCGTTCCCTGTCCTCACGATAGATCTCTTCATCTGCGAAGATCTGGATAGATTCATAAAGATCGATCTTTTCATAATTTCTCTTTGCCTGATAATTGTTAACTATCCATTCGATATGTCCCGTATCAAGGTCGCAGAGTTCGATCCTTTCATAGATCATGATGATATCCTGGGTTATGTCCGAAAGCTTTGTATTCTTTGACATAAGGGTATCGGCGGAAAGATTCTGCAAAGAACAGAGATATGCTTTTCCTTCGGCGTATTCCGCAATCTTTGAAACCTTTACATAGCAGAAATTCTCATTTCGCATAAAGCTTAAGGTCACGGCATCGTTGCTTATCTCCGTCTTGTAAAGAAGGCTCTCGAACTTCTCCCGAAGAGGGGTCTTACCCTGTTCAAATTCTTCCTCAAGTTCGGAAAGACTGAGCATTCCCAGACTTAAAAGGGTGCTCATGAACCCTTCGTTGGCATACATAAAACGAGCCTTTTCCCCGTCGTATTCAAGGATTGAAAGCGGAAGCTGTCTCTCCGCTCCCGAAAGAAGATTTATCTTTCCTATCTCGTGGAAATATGCCCTCTTGTTATTCGCTTCAAATTTATATCCCTTACTGAAAAGATAGTTCCGGCATTCGCCCTTCGGAAGAGGCTTGCTGATATAGTATCCCTGGGCCTTTTCGCATCCGATGCTCTTTAAGAAATCAAGGTGTTCCTTTGTCTCCACGCCTTCCGCAAGGGTATGGACCCCTATGCGTTTTGCCATGTCGACGATGGCCTTAACGATCTCTTTTGACCGCTGGTCGAATTTTCGAAGAAAAACCATATCGATCTTTAAGGTATCAAAATTATAGTCCTTTAAAACATTAAGGGAAGAATATCCGGAACCGAAATCGTCCATCCATACACGGAGGCCTTTTTCAACGAATTTATCGATGACATCATGCATTCGCTCTTCATCCGTCTCCATCGTGCTCTCCGTAATCTCGATACGGACAGCCTCTCTGGGAACACGGAATTTTGCTATGGATTCTTCTATTACTGAATGAATGTCGCAAAGATGAAAATCCAGACGTGAAAGATTGAACGAAACGGTAACCGTCGGCAGGCCTGCCCTTATCTTTTCGTCATAGTCTTCGCAGATTTTTCTTATCATGAAAGAATCGAGTTTATGAATCTGTCTCGATTCTTCAAGAGTTCCGATAAAGACATCCGGAGCAAGAAGTCCATACTCCGGATCTATCCAGCGCGCAAGAGCTTCCATTCCGCACACTTCCCCCGTAAGCGTCCGGACAACCGGCTGGTAGTATACAACTATCCAGCCGTTTTCTATTGCGCGATCAATGTTTTCTTCAATGTATTTAGCAAGCTCTTTTTTTGTCGGTTTCCTTATTTCTCCCATGTTCTTCCCCTCTTTAATACTACCCCCGAGGTTAAGCTCTGAGTTTCACCCCTGTTCCTTCAAGCGCTTTAAGTATGCGGTCCATTGCTTCGTTAACATCCGTATCGGCAAGGTTACGATCCTTTGCCCTGAATACCAGTGAATATGCCATGGACTTAAATCCCGCAGTGATCTGCGATCCCTCATAAAGGTCAAAGAGCTCGTATCTTTCAAGATATGCCCCGCCCTTTTTATCAAAGATATCTTCTATCTGTCCCGCAAGAACATCTTTCGGAACAACCATGGAGATATCACGTGTTGATGCCGGGAAATTCGAAAATCCGTTATACTTCTTTGTTCCCGCATCTTCGGAGAACTTAAGAACCTCAGGCATATCAAGTACCGCAATAACGGTGCTCTGCTTTATTCCATAATTCGAAAGTACTCTCGGGTGAACCTCGCCGATAAAGCCGATAAGTTCACCTTCAAAGAGAATGTTCGCTTTTCTTCCCGGATGAAGATAGGGTCTTTCGTCTTCCGCCATCTCCGGCGTATAAACAGCCTTCTTTCCATTGTCCAAAAGTCCTGCCTTAAGAAGGAAATCGTTAACCACGCCCTTCATGGTAAAGAAGTCCGCACCCTCTCCGTACATACCGAGAGTAAACTGTTCTCTCTCATCCGGAAGCTCCGTTAACGGAATGGCTTTGGGAACATAAATGTTTCCCAGTTCATAAAGACGGACGTCCTTGTTTCTTCTGTTTGCGTTTGTTGATAATGATGTGAGCATTCCGTTTAAGGATATGGTTCTCATTATCGAAAAATCTTCGCCCAACGGATTAGATATCGTTATGGCATCATCCGGCTTCATAAGCAGTTTGTCGTATACCTTCGGACTTTCGAAGGAATATGTCATCATCTGTGAGAATCCGTTAAATTCCGAAACCTCTCTTGCAATCCTCTCAAGCTTCATCTTCTTTGAGATTCCGCCCTTAACGGATGAACCCTTCGGAAGAGTCATGGGGATCTTGTCATAGCCGTAGAATCTTGCGACCTCTTCCGCAATATCCGCATAGGATAAAAGATCCTGTCTGAAGGTCGGGATTATAAGTTCTCTCTTAGCGGCGTCATACTTGATTTCCAGCGGTCCGAAGTATGAAAGCATCTGATCTTCGGAAAGATCCGTTCCCAGGATCTTATTGTATTTTTCCGGTTCGAAGGGAAGCGTTATCTCCTCTTTCTTAACCGGATAAACATCGCACACTCCTCCCACAACTTCTCCGGCGCCCAGTTCCTCAACGAGTGCGCATGCGCGGTTCATTGCTTCTATGGCATTGTTCGGATCCAGTCCTTTTTCAAATATGGAAGATGCATCCGTTCTAAGTCCTATCTTCTTTGAAGACTTTCTTATATTCGCTCCGTCAAAGCAGGCTGCCTCGAAAAGCATTGTGGTAACATCATCCGTTATCATTGTGTTTTCGCCGCCCATTATACCTGCGATGCCCACCGGCTTTTCACCGTCACAGATCATAAGAACGGTTTCATCCAGTGTTCTTTCCTGACCGTCCAGGGTAACAAACTTGTCTCCGTTTGCCGCGCGTTTAACGACGATCTTATTTCCCGCGATCTTTGAAAGATCGTATGCATGCATGGGCTGTCCGTATTCGATCATAACATAATTTGTTATGTCGACCATATTGTTTATGGGACGGATTCCGTGGGAACGAAGTCTCTTTTTCATCCATTCGGGAGACTCCGCGATTTTTATGTTCTTAACGATACGTCCCGTATATCTCTTGCAAAGATCCGTGTCTTTTATCTCAACGCTTATCATGGAATTAACATCTTCGGAATTTCCGGTTTCGGGAACTTCCGGAGGAACAAATTCCTTTCCGAAGGTTGCCGCCGCCTCACGTGCAATACCGAGAACGGCAAAGCAGTCAACACGGTTTGATGTTATCTCATACTCAACAACAACATCGTCAAGACCGAAAAGCTTTATGGCATCGGCGCCTATTTCCGTGTCTTCCGGGAAGATATAGATGCCGTCTTCCGGCGCTTCCGGAAACATGTCCCGGGTTGATCCCAGTTCTTCTATGGAGCACATCATACCGAAGCTTTCAACGCCCCGGAGCTTTCCTTTTTTGATCTTTATTCCGCCTTCCGTAAGAGAACCGTCGTGTCCTCCGGCAACCTTTCCGCCGTCAAGGACAACGGGAACTTTATCTCCTTCGTGCACATTGTTTGCGCCCGTAACTATCTGTATGGTCTCGGAGCCCACATCCACCTGACATACAATAAGCTTGTCAGCATCGGGATGCGGTGCGATCTCTTTTATCTGTCCCACTACGATCTTATCGATATCCTTTGCAAGGTCCGTACAGAATTCAACCTTAGAGCCGGACATTATCATCCTGTCCGTATATTCCTGTACCGATACGTCCTTTATTCCCGGTACAAGATCCTTTATCCAGGTAAGTGATGTTTTCATTTTATGTAAAACTTCCTTTCGTTAATTTCCAGATTATGATCAGAACTGATCGAGAAATCTCTTATCGTTCTCATAGAGAAGACGCATATCGTCTATCTCGTATTTAAGGAGTGCGATCCTCTCAAGGCCCACACCGAAGGCAAAGCCCTGATACTCGTTTGGATCGATACCGCTCATCTCGAGAACATGGGGATGAACCTGTCCACATCCCAATATCTCGATCCAGCCTTCGCCCTTACAGAAGCGGCATCCCTTGCCCTTACATTTAAAGCAGGAAACGTCCATCTCCGCGGAAGGCTCCGTAAACGGAAAATGATGGGGACGGAACTTAACCTTAACATCCTCTCCGAACATTTCCTTTGCAAACTCCGCAAGGGTTCCCTTAAGATCGGAGAACGTTATGTCCTTATCGATCGCCATACCTTCAACCTGATGGAAGGAAGGTGAATGCGTGGCATCAACCTCGTCCGAACGGAAAACTCTTCCCGGCGCGATCATACGGATCGGCATTCTGCCCTCTTCCATACGATGTACCTGGCAGGAAGATGTCTGGGTACGAAGAAGGATATCCTTTGTGATATAAAACGTATCCTGTTCGTCCTTTGCGGGATGATCCGCGGGAATGTTAAGTGCTTCGAAATTATAATAATCGTATTCAACTTCCGGGCCTTCAACAACTTCATAGCCCATTCCGATAAAGATGTCTTCTATCTCTTCAAGAGCAATGGTGTTGGGATGACGGTGTCCCACCGGTATCTTCTTTGCGGGAAGGGTTACGTCTATTTTTTCGTTGGCAAGCTTATGTTTTAATGCCTCTTCCTCGAACCGCTCCTTTGCTTCCTTTAACTTTTCTTCGATGGCTTCTCTGGTTTCGTTTACCATCTGCCCGACCTTGGGGCGTTCCTCGGGACTTACGTCCTTCATGCTCTTTAAAACGGCCGTAAGTTCGCCCTTCTTTCCGAGCATCTTAACGCGGATGTCGTTTAATACATCAAGACTCTCCGCAGCATTGATCTCCTCAATGCTTTTTTTCATCATGCTTTCAAGTTTCTCTCTCATTTTGTAAAAACCTCTTTTTTATAGTTTTCGCGTAAATTTTTACGCATATTAAGCTTTATCAAAGTTCAAGAAGCATTGTTACGCGGCGTAATGTGCCACCGTGCCATCTTGCTCTGTCGTGTCTGTCGAAAAGTGCCTTGCCCGGTCCTTTAAGATATACATACAGGTTCTCGATATCGGGTCTTACCTTTTCAAAAGCTCCCGGATATGTCTCCCTGAACATTTTATAACTGTCGGAGAATTTTGCGCCCGTAACATAATATATTGCATTTTCCGAAATGCCCTGGAAGCAGCTGTCATGGTCGAACACATCATAAAGCCCCTGCACCTTTCCGTTTTCCGTATAAAGCGCAAAGTTGTCTTTGTTTCTGTCAACGTTAAGTGTTATGTAATCAAAGAGCTGCATACGCATAAAGTTTACCGGATCAACCTTCATAAAAAGCTGGTAATAATCCGTGCCGAACTTCATCGGACATTCGTAATGCATAAGTACATCCCGGGCCGTAATAAGCTCAACGTTTTCGTTTGTCTTTATATGGCACACGGAACAATCCATGTCGTAAACAAATTCCCTGGTGTATACCGCCGATGAAAGGTTCATTGCCTGTGCAACGGAATGGCTTAAAACTTCCGCAACGATGCTGTCTTCATCTATATGTTTTGCCATACAGATATGACCGCCCTCCTTAAAAAAGCATTTTGCTTTGGAACCGAGCCCTGTTATTTCCCCGGATATATTGCCCTCGTTTTCATCGAGGATACGTATGTCGCTCTCCTCTCCGGTAAGTGCGGTTTCCGCAAGTTTTTCGGAAATCTTGTTCTGATAAAGATTTACGTCCTTCCAGCGTTCGAACCCGTCCTTTTCCCTGATCCAATATGAATCCCGGAATGTAAATGCGCCGCCTGTCAGACAAAGACTGACGGGAGAAGAATTGATAACGTTGCAGGATCTTATGATTATGTCCCTGTATTTCCTGCTTTCTATCATAACGCGTGACTGACAGAATTTCTGTATTGTTTCGTAGGTTTCCGGCATTTTTCGTATAGAAAAGGGAGCCTCTTCACGGTTAAGAAACTTCAGTGTTTCGTTATAGTGAGAGAACTCTAAAACAGGGTTATTCTTATGCATAAGATAATAGCTCTTCATGCAAAGACCTCCGTAAACTATGAAATTATACCA
>JAFOND010000144.1 GCA_017418645.1 Lachnospiraceae bacterium
TAGTATTTAAGACCTTCAACATCTTTCCTTACCATCATTCGTTTGTAATTGTTAACGGCGGTCTGCATCTCCATTCCAAGATGAGCCTTAAGCATTTTTTCGCCGATATTCTCTGCGAGTTCATCGTCATTTTTAAAATTGAACTCGTTCATATCCCAGCTCATGATCTCGTCAAAGAGTTCTTCTATGGCATTTGCCTTTTCCTTTAACTGCGCTTTGTTGCAGTCATTATTCTTTCTTCCGATCTTTTTATAGAATTCATACATCTCGGAAGTCGACTTTCCCTTAAGAAGACCGATACTTTCCGAATAAACCATATCTATACGGTGGTTATCCGGTGTAAAGTCTTCTTTTTTGGCCTGGGTACCGAAATAGTTTCCGATGGCCTCCTCAAATTTATTAAGATTATGCTTGTCTATAAGCATCTTCTGTCCGGGATCCATTCCCTTTTTAAAGTTATTGATCTCTTTCTTTGCATCTTCACCGAAGATGTTTATTTTTAACGCGTCACAGATTTCGGCATCTTCCTTTGTGAATTCGTTAAACATTTCGGCAAGCTCTTTCCAGAGCACCATGGTCTTCTTTTCTTCTTCCGTTGTGGCGTTATTTTCCATGATCTTAAGATCGTCAAGTTTTGCCCCGGGAGAAAGACACTGGTTGATATCAAGGTATACACCCTTGTTTACCATATCAACAAAGCCTCTTGAATTAATAAGTTCCGCCATCTTTTTGTAATAGGGTGCATAGAGCTTATAATTCTTTTTTTGCGTATCGATTATCTCCTGCTGTTCCGGAGTTAATGTTTTTCCATGCTTCTTTAAATACGCCTCCATTTCTTCAACCTGAAGACGGCCGCTCTCATATTTGTAAATTTTATCCAACGCATCGTCTCTGTTTGTTCCCACGGGCTTCTCCGGCGTATATAACTTAATGGTCCGAAGAGCATCTTTAACCAAACTTTTGCTGAAGGGCTCTCCTTTCAGTATAATCTCCGCTTCGTAATCCTTATTCTTTAATCTTCCAAGTGCCAGCCTGCTGCTTATAAATTCCTTCGTAAGACTACCACCGGAATACTGTGCCTTTGATCTCCTTAAGAGATAGTCAAAATCCACACCCTTATCGTAATCCCTGCTTTCGGATTTTAACGATCCCAGCTTTGTGATAAGCGCATTAAGGTCGTCATTATCCGTCATCTCTCCGAGACCGTTTGACATATTACTGAGCTTTTTGATCTCGGCCATGGTAAAGAGTTCTGAATTTGCCGTATTAAGGGCGGACTGGGTCATTCCTATCGTTGTGTTAATGCTGAGTCCCATTGCGCCCAAAGCATTTAAAAGATCACGGTCTTCTTTCCTTAATGGATAACCGTCTTTTGTCATATGCTCAACCGTGGCATTGACCTGTGAAAGGATCTGAAGGATAGTCTGTTTGTATGCATTGTCGCAAAAGATGGCCTCGTCGGAAGATGTATCCAGAAATTCCGAAAAATCGATGCCTCTAGCAAAATAGATCATGGTATTATAGCCTTTGTATCTTTCCTTTTGGTCCTTACTGGTTATCTTTTTAATGAGATCTTTTATATCATCGGTGGTGTGTATTACCGTTAAATTCTTTTCCTCATATTCGTCATACTGCGGAACTTCCTCAAAGCCGTAGAAGAACAGTCCGTAAAGAGAGCGGTCAAGCTGAACCGTTTTTCCTTCTTCATCTTTTGTCATAAGGTTCGCGTCGATATCCGCCGCCTTATTTCTGACTTCGAAGCCCGTATTGAAATATTCTTTTCTGGATACTCCCTGTTCAAAGATAAGGCGTCTCTTTTTAAGCTCGTCTTTTGACGGGCTCTTTCCGTATATTTCGCGGTACATTGCCGGGAACGCTTCAAATCTTTCCTCCTCCGCAGCCTTGATCTCGTTTAGATTATTCTCCGTCATGTCATCCACGGAAAGGCCGTATCCCGCCATATGCTCATATTTATATTTTGCGGTCCCTTCTTCTTTTGCGGGATTATCATCCTCTCCCGCTATAACCTTAAGCCTTGCTTCGTAAAGCTTCAAAGACTGGTCAAAGGAGCGCATCTTCGCGCGGAGTCTCTGGATCTTATCCACGTCTTTTATATGCCCGAAGGCAACAAGACGCTCGAACTTCAGCTTTAAGGGCAGATATTCGTCATGTCTCATATAGTCAAGGTTCGGATACGAAAGCACTTCACGGTCTGACATGGAACAGATATCGGGGATGCGGAAACTCTCGATATCTCTTATAACCTTCTTTGCATTAAGCTTCTTGTCCTCTTTATATACAAGAGCATTATGTCTTTTATATTCGGGTTCGTTTCGAAGTTCAAGACGAAGGATTGCTTCCGCCATCTCGCTTTCAAACTTACCTGCGTTTTCTTCCTGGGTTTCCTCTTCAACTTTTCTTGCTTCCTGCAGTTCCTCTGCAGTATCTTCTTCAGAAACGCCGAGTTTTTCATTATAGAGATCAAGACCTTCTTTCATGTACTTTTTATACAGATTGGCGGTCTTTTTATTTCTGAAGTTTTCGAGATTTTCAACCTGATTGTTTACACTTTGAAGATAAGATGAACTCTGGTCCGCGGCATAAGAAAACAGACCCTTAACGAGCCTCTTAACCGTATTTATACGCCTTATTCCGTTTCCGCCGGGCCAATGCCACTGTTCGCCCCGGAGCGCAAGATATTTTATGGATTTGTTGATAAGAAGAGCAAGTTCAAGCGAAGCCTCATCTTCCGTTTTTGCCTCCATCAGCCTTTGAACTGCTGCCTGTACCGGCTGCGAAGATGCGGCCTGAACATTATCCCCCCATGCAATAACTTCGTTTAGGCTCGCGAGAAGAGAGGGCGGAAAAGCATTGGGCTTCCTGCCCTTATAAAGTTCCTTTTTCTTCTTTTCCGGGATAAGTTCCGGTGCAAGGCCATGCACGCTTTCCCGCTTTTCGCCCAGCTTTTCCCGGAGGATCTCTTCCTCCATTTCTTTAAGCTTGGCTTCCAGGTCCGCGTCTTCATCCTCAGCGGATTTTTTCATTTCCTTCTGCTTTTCGTTTTCGGTATACCGCTGGTGCTGCTTTTTGAAGTTTTCTTCCTGCTGCTCGATATACTCGTCCTTCTTAACCTCTTCGACCTTTATTTCTTCGGTTTTCTTCTCGTCTTTTATGTGCTCTTTCATATTTTGTTCCCCTTAAATAGATCCCAATCCCCACCTGATATACTTCTTTCCGTCGTCGGCCACATACTCAAGTTCTTTCATGCCTGTCTTGATAAGCTTCACACCGTAAGGATCCTTCTTCCTGTTATCAAGAACGATCTTCTTCTTATATTTTTTCTTTTCATTTTTGTTTATCTTAATCTCTTCGTTCGGATCGATGATCTCCTTTTCAAGTTCACTGTCATAATTACACTGATTTCTTATTTCGGGATATTGTTCCTTCTTTAAATGCTCTTCATATTTATCGAATTCTTCATCCGTGGGAAGATCCACCTTCTTTTCCTTTATACAGTTCATCGTTCCGATCTCGATCTCGTTATACATCAATTGTGTGCAGGTGGACATATTCGGTTTAAAGATGAATTCTCCGTCTTTGTCCTTCTTCATAAAGAATTCCTTTGTAAAATACTCCGGATGTCTTGAGAAATACCAGTGTACCCGGTTTGACTCGTTTAACCCTCCGTTTTGCACACCATACCAGCCTTCGAATTTTCCGCCTTTTTTTATGAAATCATTGTATTCTTTATCTATAGTATTTGCGAAAAAGTTTTTATCTCCGAATAATATTTCGCACTGGTCTTCATTTTGGGGGTTATACGCGATGTTATACAACGTATTTCCAATGTTCAGAACCTTCCAGTTAAGGTTTGAGCCCATATCCCCGAAATCCTTGAAAGATTTCATGTCGAAACTGTATTGATTCTCGGTATTGTTTTCCAAGAATAGTTTCTCAATACGGGGCATGTTATCCTTCGTATTGATGTTTGTAATAACGGAGTTTAAGAACACTTCATCTCTAAGATCCGTTGTCATCTGCATGGCAAGATCGATGGGATGTAATGCCATAGCCTTTGCCGAAACCGTTTCCGCAACTCTTCTGCATCCTGCATAAGTTACGAATATAAACTTCATTGCCATCTCTTTATAAGCGCTTTCACGATATGCCATGGCATCCAGGTCATATCTTTCTTCTTTCAATTTATCATCCTTTTGGTAGGAAAGGATATCCAGCATTTCCAGCATCTCTTCATCCGTCATCTTATAGCTGTATGTATTTGCTATATGCACATGATTTCTGCTCCAGTTATCCGATATTTCAAGGCTGCCAAGGTATTCATCTTTTCCGCCTTCAAATTTCGGCGCTGAGCCAAAAGATTCATTACCCGTTTTTTCCACTGACATTTTCTTATAAGCATCAACCAGATTTCCCCTACCCGCCGTTTTCATACGGATTGTAGCTCTCGTGAAATCTACGGCTGAATCTCCGTTTGCAAAGCCCGCATCCTTACCGCACTTATCTTTTATCTTACTTGCATCCAATGTAAGGGCATTCTGCAGCCAGAGCGGTGCCTGGAAGTATTTTTCGGATTCGATCTTGTTTACGATACAGTTCCTTTCCCGGTGCTGTTCAAGACGTTTCTTATATGCCTCCATCTTGTCTGTGGATACAACAAGTTTTCCTGTTGTAAGAAGCGGAAGCAGATCCCTGTATTCGCCCTTTTCATTTTTAAAATCATAATCCGGAAGGTCTTCATCGTTAAGAATTCTGTTAAGGTTTACACCGGTCTGATACGAAGCGCGCATCATCCTCTTAAGACGTGCAAGCTGCGGGTTGTCCCCCGGTTTTTCCTCCATTGTCATTTCTTCTTCCGGTATTGACTGATAAAGCTCGTCTTCGATTATGACTTTTCTTAATCGGTAGTATTCGCCCAGCGCAGTCAGTCTGTCCAGCTGCTTCATCATCTGGTCAGCCATTGTCTCCCCGTTCTGAAGCTTCTGCTTTTCAAGGTAATCAAGGTATTCCGGATTCTTCTGAAGAAGGTCCCTGTATGCTGTCGCAGCCATGGAAACTTCCTCAAGCTTGTCCGAACACTTTGCAAGGGATTCGTCGTTTGTAAGATCAAATCCCAGGGGATCTATTCCCATAAGTTTGTCGGTTATCTTGTTAAGTGCCAGGGTCTTTGAAAGTTCAATTTTTTCCTTAATTGCTTCAGTCTTCCTGTGATCTTCATCATACATGGAATACAGTTTATTTCCTTCGTTGTAAAGATGGGCAATTTCCTTAAACTCTCCTTCCTTAAGGAGGGGTGCAAATTCCGACAGACTCTTAAGTGTCTGATAATCCATGTATTTTTTGTCTTCGATGTCAACGGATCGTCTTGCCTTTACCTTAAGGTCTCTTATGGGGGTTGTAAGGATTCCCATTCTTCTTGCGGCTGCTTTCTTTCCGGCAACCGTTGTCTCCATCATCTTGTTTACGTCAGGAAGATATATTTCCTCATATGTAAAATCCTCATTCTCCACAAATTTTAACATGCTGCTCCGCATACTGTCATATACGGGTTTTGCAACATTTTCCAGGAGTTCTTTACGTGCCTTTGACTCGGCTTTTTCTTTTGCTCTTACCCTCTTCCTTGACTCTGCGCCGCTGATCCTCTTCTTGTTTTTGCCCTTAAGTTCGCGTTTACTCTTTGTTACAACCTTTTCTTCTTCCTTTTCAATTTCCTTTTGAAGCGCAGTCATATCCTCCGTAAACTGCTCATTCATTTCCTCTTCATGCTGCTTATCCAGTCTTTCCTTCTCTTCCGCCAGGCGCTTCTTTTCTGCTGCCTTCTTTTTCTTTTCTTCCAGTTTCTTCTTGAAGCTTTCTTCCTGAGCGCTCATATCGGAATCGATCGCTTCTTTTGCCCTTTTCTTTTCTTGCTCCAGTACGCTCTCTGTCTCTTCCTGTTTAACTTCCGGTTTAACTTCCTCTTTAACCGACGACCTCATTTTTTCGTACGGAACGATGGGGTCATCCTTAACCTCCTTATAAGCCTTTATTACTTCCTGCATCCTAACGGCGTAGGCAAGCATTAAATTCTTCCCGTTTGCTTCCCGGTTTTTGTCCCAATTTTTCGCTTTCTGTTCGTCGAATCCATCCGGCACCGTATTAACCTTAATATGCGTTGCTGTCTCAAACTGGTACTTTGCCAACATATATCCGCTGACAAACTGCATGATGGAATCGATGCAATCCGTCTTTATACTAAAGGATGGATTATCTTCCATGAATTTTTTTATTCCCGGATGGACTTTTTTTGTGGAATCAATGCAAAGGCTTCTCTTGGAAGCATTGTAATAGTAGATAAACTCGTCCTTATCCAACATTTCGTCAGTCCATTTCTGCAATCTTTTTTGCATTTTTTCGACGTCGTTGAGTTCTTCCTCGGTAAATTCCGGAACGGTTATTTTATCCATAAAGTGTGGGAAATCTTCTGCTATCATGTTTTCTCGGGTCTCTACATCATCATCTTCCCAAGCCCTTAACCATTTAAGATTCCATTCGTGGTTTGCTTTATCTTCCTTGGAGATGGGCTGTCCGTTCTCATCAAAACGAACCGGGCGCATAAGGGATCCCGCGGATCTTGTATATGTGGGATCTCCGCCGAATTTTGTCCAGTTTTGTACTCCTTTTTGGAACAGTTCCACATATTCCTGACTCACCTGTATAGCATTAAAGGTCTGGAATTTCTTATAGATTTCATAAGCCTTTTCATCGAACTTCGGGATCTGCTTATGGAAGTTTTCGTATTCTTTTCTGTCCGTCTCTTCCCTGGATACACGAAGATCTTCCGGAAGTTCTTCAACCTTATGGATATAATATCTTAAGGAAATTCCGCTTTCCTTCATTTTCCCGTCGGTTATGAGTTCCTTGGCCTTTTCGAGCCTGCTTGCTTCTGTTTCAAGTCTTTCCTTGTTTTCAAGTGTAAGTCTGTATCTTGTTGTGGTCTTTCTCTTTTTCGGGTTATTAAGATATACATCACACGCGGAAATAGCCTCGCCGTATTTAACGAGGACTTCTTCTATATCGGAGATCGTATATTCGTCTTTTGTGGTATCGGACATCAATTGTTCAACGTCATAGATCTTTTCTTTGATAAGATCCATCTCCGCACTGTCGCTCATGCCAAAGCTTCTCTTGTTTGCGATGAGTTCCGCAGCCTTATCGTTCATGCCGTCGATGTATTTATATTTCTTTGGCATGTTTTTTGAGACTTTTTCTCTCTTTTCTTTAAGTTCGACATCAAGGGAATCCCTTGTTTCCATTATGCTTTCGCCCGGAGACTCCAGTATTTCAAATCCTTCAAAGTACCGGCTCGTCATAGATGATGTTCTGGATTCTTCGAGGTTCTCCTCTTTTATGGTTTCAAGCTGCGTCCCTTTCATCAATTGCTGTATTTCTTCATTCTGGTTTTTCATTATGGATCTCCTTTCATAAAGGCTCCCCCCTCAAGGGGAAGGCTTATGCGGTATATTATAGTTTACCTTGTCCAACAGATGTCCTACTCTATTTTACTCAGTATCTGACTCTTCAGCTTCGCCGCCAGATCTTGGTATGCATAGTACGACATCCTTGCCGTCATTTGGGGTATTCCGTTTTCCTTAAGCTTATCGCGTTCCTCTTCCAACTGCCCCTGTGCTATAGGCTTGCGTTTGAGTAAGTCTATCAATAAAGTTCCCTTGGACACATACTCGTTATGCTTCTTTACAAGTTCCGCAAAAGCCGCCGGATCTTCGCCCTCTTTAAGTTTATAATCTCCCTTTAATTCCTCAAGGGAATTGTTTATCATAAGAGTCTGTCCTCCCACGTTCTTCTCAAAGGTATTGTTGTAATCCGTAAGGGTAAGAAGCTTATCCGTGAACTTTCGATAGTCACGATATCCGTCACCCTTCGGAATGTTGAACTTGATATCATTTTCTATCATGAATGCAAAGATCTTCTTGTAAAGCCCCAATGTCTTTCTCCTTACATCCGCGTCGGCCTGTGCATAGATCATTTTGACTCGTCTGTCATAATCATTCTCTATCTTTTCAGCTATTTCCTCCTGATACTTCGTCATTCCCGGCTGTTTTAGTTTCAGTTTGGACGGAACACACTCCATTACCATATTCATTTCTACAGCCCGAACAAGAATTTCATCCATCTCCCGATGAAAACCGTCAAGGATATCCTTATGTTCTTCTTTTACTCCGATAATATTCTGAAATTCCCTGTCACCCACAAGTTGTTCGGCAAAGTCAACGATCAATACTGAATCTTCCGCCCCTATTCCCATCATATGATCATACGATAATACCACAAAAGAATGTGTCTTTTTAAGTTCCGTAACATCCGTAATGTCGACTGAACCCGTAAGATTTCTGAACATTTCTTCAAAGAAACTGTCCGGACTGTCCATGCCCACAAGTTTTGCCCAGTTGTTGTCATTCTCCATGAGTTTCTTTGAAAGTTCTTTCTCGGGGAGTTCCAACATCTTTTTAACGCTGGGAAGCATTAGATCTATGTCATGCGCTACCATAAATGACTTTGCTCTATTTTTGAAGTACTCATCAAATTTATCGTTTTCTTCCTCACGGGCATATTTTTTGGGAACACCGTCTTTTTCACGGATTTTTTCGTATTCTTCAACAAGTTTGTCTTTGTGTTCATGCAAAAGATCAACGGTTTCTCTGTTTTTAGCGTTTCTTATAACGGATTCCCAGTTATAGATCTGCATAACGGAGACCAGATAATAATAATCATCATAATTCATCCCGTTAACAAGTTCCTGTTCTTGCAGTCTTTTATCAAGGTTATTTTGAAGCTCGTTAAGGATCTCCTTGCATTCCTCCTTATTTTTTATGTACTCTATCTGCTTTTTAAGTTTACCGATATGTTTTTCATATGCCGTCCGGACCGCTTCCTTTTCTACGGAGAATTGTTCCTCAAAAATAAAATTCTTGGTATCCTTGCAATAATGCGCATTTCTGTTTTGAAGCGAAACGGTAAATTCCGTTTCAAGAGACCGGAAAGCTTCCTTTGCTCCGTCGACATAGTCCTTGCCCAAAAGTTCATCTTTTTTATCTTCGATGTATTTTATGGTATAGGGCAAATACATGGCTATGGGCGTGGCGGTTTTATCTTTTTTTGTATACTCAGCATACTCCTTACATATTCGAAGGAAATAATCAAGCTGCTTAAGGCGCGCTTCTTTATGCTTTTGAAATTCAAATTCGTTGTATGCGCCTTCGATATCCGGCATGGCGGAAAGTTTCTTTTCTTTTTTCGTTTCGGTTTTTATAAGTTCATCATAGGCTTGACATGTTTTATCTTCGGCAATTTCTTTATATGTTCTGTCTTTCTTTGTGGCTCGTTTAAAAGTGCCTACGCTAAGATATGACAGCGTTGGGGCTGTGATCTTTTTAACCTTCTTATATTCGTCATCCCCGATATTTCGTGCCATTCTGTTGTATTCCTGGACCATGTCCTTTGCTCCCTGGATATCAAAATCCTTTTTAGCGGAATTAATTACCATCTCCGAGCATATCTCGATCTCCGGCCTGTAATTATCACGGATATACTCCGTCAGGTTGCATGAAACCACAAGCTTCGCAGCCTTTTCCGGGGACAGGCCGATAAGATTTCCGTTTTCCTTTATATAATTAATATTCTTTTGCAAAGCCTCCAACATGGATAATATTGATAGATGGATGGCGGGCTGACTCATAAAATCATCGCCGACTTTCTCCACGTCAACGGCCAAAGCTGCGTCTATCAGAGATGATAGTTTTTCATAATCATTTTCTTCTATCGCTTCATTAAGACGTGTTTCAAATTCCTCAGACTTCACCTTTGCGAATGCTACCGCTTTTTTCATTATTCTGTGTCTTGCGGCATTTTGCTGTTGTTCCATCCAGCGCTCGCCGAGTTCATCTTCCGGAACCTTTTTTCTTCTGTCAAAGAATCTAAAATCGTTGTTTTTCCATAAATAATCGCTGTAATAATTGACATAACAATTCTCTCTGGCTTCTTCAGACTTCTTATCATAAAGTTCTGCCTTCTCCGGATTATCGATCTTCAACCGGTCAATAAGCCCAAGTTCCTGAAGATACAAAAAATCGGAATGTTTACTTTTGGTTTTAAGAGGATATCCGGTTAATACGCCGTACGCTTCGTTAATGGCTTTAATATCTTCCGTTTTTTGTGCCTTTACCTTATCTTCCGCATGCTTTTTCACATCGTCAAGACTGCCCGAAAGCGCGAGCTGGTGCTTTGAAATTTTTTGTGTGAGATCAAGATATTCCCTGTATTCCGGGCTGTCATCCGTCTCCTTCTTCATGTAATACTTGTTTGCAAAAAGCTGAAGGGAAAGTTTTATATACCCTTCATATTGCTCCAGGATCTCACGGTTTTTCATAACCTGCATAAGCTTCTTTTCCGTGATCTGATGTTCGAAAATCATTCCGGCATCGAATTCGTCAAATAAACTCTTATACTTATTTATGAAGATCATACTTGCCCCGGCATTTGAAACAAGTTCTTCCCTTGTTTTTATCATGATCTTGCTGAAATCCATGTCACTGAGTTCGGATATAACAGCCTTAAACCTTTTTTTATCCACCGTTGCAATACGGCCTTCACCGATTTTTTCCTTATTGATCTCGGAAAACCTTGCATTCTGTTCAAGGGCAAGCCTTTTAAGGAGCGCTTCTTTTTCCGCAACGGGAAGATCCTTTGCGGCGGAGATTTCTTTATTCATGCGGAGCATAACTTTTTGTTCCTCTTCGGAATTCAGTTCCTTAACGGGTACCGCCTTGATATCTCCCGCTTCAACTTCTTTCGTTCTGGTTCCGAAAAGTGCAACACCGTCACGGATAAAGAGGTTGATCCTGTCCTCCGTCAGATTCTCTTCCTCTGCATACTCATTTATATTTTCATTGATCTTATCTTTATATTCTTTTGGAGCTTCCGCTGAAAAAGCGTAGCAGTCTTTTATTATGGCTCGCATCTGTGCCATTCTTTTTCTGCCGTTTCCAAACCAGATATGATAATTGTCCACATGATCATCGAGATATGCTATTGCAGCCTTAACAAGCTGCCCAAGGCATTCCGCCGCGGTTTCATCGTCCGTTGCCTTAATAAGATTCTCCGCAGCTTTCTTTACTTCCTCCGCCGTCTCTGTATTGGTTTTTTTCCACATGGAAACATCGGTAATAAGCTTCCTTGCCGACTCAGGAAGAAGGAGTATCTTTGCGGGTGCTTTCTTTTCCGCATCATGAAGCTGAGGAGGCATGTTCCGGTTTACCGCCGCAATGTTATTCTGAACGATTTCCTGATGCTCCTGATTCTGGAGGTTCTGCTGTCCCTGAACATTCTGCTGCTGTTTGTTCGCATTCTGCTGCTTGTTCTTCTCCAGCTTCCCCTCGTCATATTCATTTATGTTAATGACTTCGTTATTCTTCTGTTGCTGCTTTAATAACTCTTCATTTGCTTCATGCATCTTCCGTTTCTCCTTTATGCAATACCCAAATCCTTTTTATACGACCATGTTTTTTTGAGGTTAAGGGCTTTGAACATCTTGCCCCAGTTTTTGTTAATTACTTTTCCGGTGAGCTGGAAGAAGGTGTCCATTGGTCTCTTATTTTCAAGTTTGACACTGTACGCATTCTTTATCTGATTGCCCACTTCCCGGCCCACAAACAGGCGATATTTTTCAAAGAAGTCATCCATAAGTTTACTTTTATCTTCCTCGTATTTTGGCTCTCCCTGTTTAGTTTCCCGGTCCTTCATATGTTCCTTGAGTGCGTTGTATGCAACCTTAAAATTTTGGAACTCCTCGCAGTTGGAATACTGCTCCATCTCTACCATTTCGGCATCAAAGAAATCGAAACAATCGTTCATGGTTTCCATCTTTATTTTGATCAGCGCGAACAATTCATTGGACTTTGCGGTCTCCTCGTTATAGGCTTTATATTTGTTATAGAAATCTTCCTCCAGCGCTTCTATCTTTTTCGGATCCGGTCTCTTTTTATCCTGTTCCTTACGAAGCGCGTTTAGGCTGTCCGCAAGTGCAAAAGCCATGGGGACCTTTCTTCTTAAGGTGTCAAAATAAGGCTTTGCTTTTTCCTTACTTCTCATAACAAGGGCATCCGTCACGTTTTCCGTAAGAAGGGTTGCCGTGCCCAGTCTGTTGAATCCTGCGTAGATGTCCCTTGAAGCGTCAAAAACATCAAGTGTCATTTTGTGTCTCATCATATCCTTGTCGGCGTTGAAGTCCTTATACTTTTTAAAAGTCTCATAGAACTCATCAAACGTCATGCCGTCATACTTTTTCTCCAGCCCTCTTCTCTCGTATTCACTTTTTGCGTTTTCGTATAAAATCGTTTGGTATAGCGGCGTATTGTTCTCGGCTTCTTCCTTGAACTTCTCAAAAGTCATTCCCTGATATTTTTCTTCCACATGATTGCCGAGATAATAGGAGCGATATCTCTTCTTATCAAAGGTCAGATTAGCAAAAAGGTATGCCGTTTCTTTTACCATAAGTTTTACCACGTTCTCAGGCATATCCTTATATTTTTCTATAAAAGCATTCAGATCGGTCTCTATGGAATCAATGAGCTTGTCGTTTACTTCCATCTCTTTTTTGACGATAAATCCCTTTTCATCAAGCCCGATGGGATACTTTGTTTTGTAAACGGCCTTCATGTTCATTATGCCGCCCATGTAATTCTTGTCGAAGTCTGCCCTTTCGTCTATCTCCGCAAGCTTTAGTTTTTGATCCGCAGCCTGTTTTTTTGTCTTTCGAACTTCCCTTAAAAGTTCCTCTTTTTCAACAAATCCCAGTTCGTTCATTAGGCGCTTTGATCTTTTTTCTATGGAATGTTCCACTTGATCGATGGCATGTTCCGTTGCAGCCAGTCTTCTTATAATTTTCAGAGGGTTAAGGTCCTCTGCCTGTCGTTTGTCGATCTCTCCCGGAGGGATAATATCCAGTATCTCAATGCTTTCTCTTACACTTTCCGCAAGTTTCTTCATTGTATCGACGGTATTTGCAAGTCTCTGCTGGCAATTTGAAAAACCGGATACGGATGCGGGAAGTTCGAAACCAAGTTCCTGTGCCTTGATAAGGGCTGCCGCTATTCGGGCAGCGGCATCAACCGGTCCATCTCCCATATTCAGGATTTCTCTGAAAGTCTCTTTAAGCTTTGCATTGTTTTCTTCGTTGGAAAGGGTAGACTTATCCGAAAGAAGTTTGCAGAAGCAATGATAAAAATCATCCACAGCAATCTGATTCTGTCCGCCAACGGCCGATGCAGCCATCATACGCATGATGTATTCCCTCTGTTTCGGATTAAGCTGCGTAACGTTTCCGTAATCGATGATGGTTGCACAGTCATCATTTATCATGATGTTTCCTTCATGAAGATCACCGTGATAAAAACCGCTTCCGTACACACCTTCCTCAACCCACTGGGATGCAAGGTCCGTGATATACTGCTGTCTCTTTTCTATCATTGAAAGCTGTTCCGTAAGCTTTCTTCTTGCCTCTTCATAATCCTTCTGCTTCGAGAAATGAAGACTCCTTACAATATTTCCGTCCGGTCCCCTGAATTGTGACATCAGTTCCTTCTGCATTTTTTTGATCTTATCCGCATATGACTGGACCGTCTCGCCTTCGATCTTTTCAAGGACCATATAGCCCGAACTCGGAACAATGTCCTCGCAGATTTTTGAGGTCTTTAAGAAATCACTCTTGCCCTCGTAAATATATCCCGCAACGGTGTTTTCTTTCTCGATATTAAAATCCAGTTCCTCCATTATCTTGTTCAAAGTGCCTTTGTATGTTCTGTACATACCGCCGGTTTTATCCGTTTCCCGGGCGCACTTTAACATTACTTCCTTTTCGCGCTCGATCTTGTTTCTTACATCGGGGCGAAGAAGTTTTACAACCATTTCTTTTCCTTCCGGATACGCGGGACCGTAGAATTTACACATAAATGCCTGACCGACGGATGCGGCGCCGAGAGAATGAAGGACTTCGATATGTGTAACCTTTCCTCCGGAGCTTTGTACCATGGCTATAAGCTGCGCTTTTACAACATCCTCCGGAATGGGGAGGAGATTTTCTTTTGTATCCTTTAATGCTTCCTGCATTTCGGGAGACATGGAAGATGAGGGCATACCCTGCATCATCTTTTGCATGAGAGGACCGGCACCCTTTAATATTGCGCTAAGGTATTTGCCCGCAAGTTCGTTGTTTTTCTTGCTCTTTTGTTTTTTCTTTGTTTCGAGATCGACAACAACGTTCTCCACAACGTTCTTTATTTCTTCGGGATTAACTATTACGTCCGCAACCTTGTCCACAACCTTTTCTATCTTTTCGTCGACCTTCTTTTCTTCCTCTTTTTTCTCTTCCTTCTTATCTTCCTTTACTTCCTCTTTCTTTTCTTCTTTTTGCTCTTCTTTCTTCTCTTCTTTTTTCTCCTCTATTATGAAATTATTCTCTGCTTTTTCCTCGGCTATCTTTTCGACTTTCTCGACTATTATTTCTTTAGCCTGTTCCTGTATAGCTTCCTCAACATCCGCTTCGATCTCTTCCTTTAACGCCTTCTCTTCTTCCGATGTAAAGATCTCTCCCGCGATGCTTCCGGTTATCTCCTGTATTGTGTTCATGGCGGAATTAACCATTCCGTCGATTCCTTTATTTATTTCAGCAGCATGCTCCTTAATCTTTTCATCATCCGAAAGAATATCGTTCACGCGGTCCTTTATAGCCCGGTTCTTATCCACAAGATTACCCAATAAGCCACCGCCTTCGGAGTTGATGGCTTTCACCATCGCCTTGAATCTTGCGATTATTTTTTTCTTGATGTCTTCCTTGTCATTGGGATCCGCAAGGTCTTTAATATTTATCTTTGTTTTCTTTATCTCTTCATTAAGGATGCTCTGGAAGATCTTGTTTCTTACGGCCATGATGTTATCTATGCCTTTGATGAAAAGGTCCTTTTCATCTCCCATGGCATCAAGAGGAAGCTTCTTCATGAATCGTTCAAGAAGTCCGTATTTAACATCTTCCGCGGGGATTTCGTTTGCATCCGTTTCCGGTTCCATATCGCGGATAAGGGAACTCATCATGCTTCTCTTGTCGAGGGTGGATGCCTCTTTGAAATAGTTTTGCATAACGAGTTTCATAAAACGGCCCATACCAAGGTTACCCTTGGCGGCACCCTCGATGATGGAATCCAAGGTTTCGGGGGGTTTTACGGGGGAAGGCTTCTTCTTTTTCTTTTTTGCCACCTCATCCGACCCCTTCGGGGCCACCTTTTCTTCAAGCGGAATGGTTAATTTTTCCGCGTTTGCGCTTTGGTTTTCGGTTTTTTCTTTTTCCACCTCAAGGGGAAGGCTTTGGTTTTCCTTCACAACGGATTCTGCTTGGTTCAGAGCATCTTCCAGCTCTTTTTTTATCTTTTTGAATTCGTTTCCGGCGATAACGTTCTCTAAAACGAGATTGCCTTTCTCGTCAAAAGAAAAATCAAAATCGAAATCAAAAAGATCCGGATCGTAGGCGGAGTCTTTGGGCCTGATCTTTTTCTTTATTTCTTCCTGTTCTTTTTTAAGTTTCTCTATCTCTGCTTTTATGTCGTCTCTTTTCTTTAACTCGGGAGTATACATATCCGTCGTTGTGGTGAAGAAAAGATAATCGATTTCCACAACTTTAAGTTCCGGATGTTCTTCCATGTTCTTAATGTTTGCAAGAGTTTCCGAAAGCTCCGTTTCTTTTTCAGCAATGGTTTTACTAACTTCCGTTTCTCTTTCGTGGAGCTTGTCATACCGTGCGCCGGTACTGAAGACATCACCGATAAGAAGAGCAAGGGTATCCGCATGGTCTCTTAAAACCGCGACAACCCTCTCTTCGGGATTTTCTTTATATTTATCCGAAAGGACACTGTCTTTAGAGAAGATAAGATCCGATATAAGATCCTTAACCTTCTCTTCATCCTCGGTCCATTTTTTCTTTTCTTTTACAACTTTCGGAGCAAAGACGTTTTCGTTTATCGTGATATGGGATTCAACCTGCTCCTTATTCATGTTTCTATAGGAATCCACAAGCTGAACATCCTTTGCGGTAAGCACCGTTTCGTCCCGGTACTTATCCATTCTGTCCAGCCAGGCATCGATGTTCTGCTTTCCCTTTTTGTTGTTTCGAAGGAGCATGCGCGCCATATATTTAAGCTGCTCCGTGGGAACATTGGAAAGCATGTCTCTTGTTATGTCCGCATGCTTTAAGATTACTTCCTGAAGAACGGCATCGTCCCTTGAGATCAGGCCCGCATTCTTTCCCGCATTATTAACGCTTATCCGGTCAACTATATCAAGAGCCGCCTTCATGCCGAAAAGTTCATCATTTTTCATGACGTCGCTTCTGATACGATCCGTTATAATGGAAGCTGTAAGATCAAGTTTTACAAGGTTTCCGTTTTCTTCGATATAAAGGCTGTTATCACTCTTTTGAACAAGACGGACTTCCTCGTCATCCACGTTTATTGTGGTTACATATACATCATCCATCGGGAAGGTTCTGAGAGCCTTTTCGATTGAAATGATAAGATTTGCTTCTTCCGCTTTTTTTGAACTCCTTGTCCTGCCCTTTACCCTGCTCGACGGAAGCTTCTCCATGTTGAGGATACTCTTTACTTTTTCCGCGGCGCCGGAAAGCTTAACCTGTACCGGTCTTTCGGTCTTCTCAACTTTTGCGGCGGGAAGAGGATTGTCTATCCCGAAAAGTTCAGCGAACGTAGCCGGGATATCCATTCTCTTTTCCACATCCTGAAAATCCAAGCGGGTATACCCCAGGAAGGCAGACTCGGCAAGAAGCCTTTCATAAACGGCTTCCACCCTTGCACGTCTTTCCATTCCCCTGGAACGGGTGGAATGTCTCTTGTCAAGGTATTTCCTGCAGGATATGATGGCAAGTTCATACTTTACGGAAAGATCCTCCATGGCTTCCGCAGTGATATTCTTTAATTCATAGGACTTTATGGCGTCATCGATACGGGTGACATCGTCCTTGATCTTTGACATAAGATCACTGTCCCTGAAGGATTTATCTCCGAGAAGATCTTTTCTTGATGAAAAGAAATCCGGGAGGTTTTCATTCACGGCTTTAATGCCTTCGGACAAACGGATTTCCCTGGCATCTTCCTCTCTGTATGTCTGAGTCTGACTGTCGAAGATCTCATCATACTGTTCCTGGGGAAGTTCCAGGACTTCGTTTAAAATCTTTTTTTCTTCTTCCGTGACATAAAGAGTATCGGTTTGCTTCTTTTCTGTTTCTTTGTTATGGAATTTAGACATGTGTACCCCTTATTTTTTCTTAGCCTTCTTCTTCTTTTCTTCGTCCTCTTCGTCCTTGGCCTTCTGATCGATCTCTTTGTCTTCTGCCTTGGTCATAAGGCCGCGGCCCTTAAGTTTCTTTAAGGTTCTGCACCATCTCTTGTTTATAACCTTTCCCATTACGTCAACGAAGTCATCAAGGTCCGCATCCAGAGCCTTCGACTCTTTTCCGGCTTCATATCCCGGGATGTTCAGATCTGCGATCATCTCTACTTCTCTCTCTGCGCGCTCCTTTTCTTCCAAAAGAACAATACGAGCCGAGGTAACATAGTTGGTTATGAACATTTCTTCTTTATCGGCAAGGCTTTTTTCAAGTTTCTTTATGTTCTTTTCGTCGCCTTCAAGAACTGCCTTGTCATATTTTTCCTGTACCTTTCTGTATGAATCATAATCTATCTTAACAGATGGTTGCTTTGCCGAAAGGTTATTCAACTCTTTTTCAAACTGCTCGCGTTCCGGACCGTTTTTGCTCTCCCTGAGACGTTTTATAACCTTCTCTACCGCCGGTGAAGAGGTTATCTTTATATATGACAGTTTTGTTATACTGTCCATAACCAGGCTTCCCTCCCGCAATGAACTGCCTTTAACCACCAGATCCAGCTTATCTCCGGCATTTTTAATAAGCGGAAGTATCTTTTCGAACAATAGCATCAGCTTTTCAAAGTATTCGGCATCCGGTTCCGGTTCATTGTTATTGATCGAGTAGGATTTATAAGTCATGTAGTCGTCTCTGTCCCCAATACTGTCCATTACGGGGTTTGTCAGCAGAAAAGTCGTTATCTCCAAGCTACACTCTTCAACCTTATTCATCAGTTCTTTGGGTACTTCCTCTCCCTTGTCACGAAGCGCCTTCAATTCGTAAAAAACAGCGCGCCAGTTTTTTGTCTGTTCTCCAAGGTTCTCCGGCAAGGGATCCTTCTGCATGGCTTTATATGCGGGAAGATGCTTTTCAATAAACTCTTCCTTAGTCATTTCCTTTGAATTGATAGCCGCCATGCTCTCCCCGGCAGAAGCGACAGTCTCTTCGGGATAGTCTTTCAGCAGATTGTCTATAGCCGTTCGTTTGTCCTCGTATTTTTTAGTTAATTCATCCTTTTGTGATAATCTGTGCTGCAGACGCATAAGCGGATCAATGGTTTCTTCCATACCGAATTCAACAGGCATACGGTCCATTTCTTCGATCTTTAGCTGAAGATCAAGAGCCGTTTTCTTTACTTCAAGAAGGCTGTTTTCCAGACGCTGCTCGCACTGTGAGAAGTTCTGTATCTCGAGAGGAAGCTTTATGCCCAGCTTTTGCGCCGTGGAAAGGGCAACAAGGATCTTTATACCGGCATCCGCGGGGGTACCGATCTCGAATATCTTCTTCAGTTCCGCAGCATATGCCTTCTTCTGGTCTTCCGTCATCTTCTGAAGGTTCAGCTTTCCGCCGTTTTCCTTGTTGTCTTTCTTTGCGCCGATCTCAATAAGTTTATCAAAGGCGTTTATAAAGACGTCTTCCTTTTTCTTTAAAACGGCAGCCATCATGGCAAGGATCTCCGTCACACGGTCATCTTTAAATACAGCGGCGTTGCCGTAATCGATGACCGTTGTTCCCTTATCGCTTATCATAATGTTTCCGGAATGAAGATCTCCGTGATGGAAGTTGTCTCCGTTATAGGAAAGCCAAAAGCTTCCAAAGAGCGCCTGCCTAACCCATACATAGGCAAGATCCGAAACCATGCGTTCATATTTTATTGTCTTTTCAAGATCTTTTCTTAAGGCATCTTTTGATTTCCCGAGTTCCATATAATTATCCATGGAAACCGCATACCTTCCCTGGGTCCTCTGATCCGTCTTTAAGAACTTATTCGACTCGTTTTCGGCATGTTCTCTTGTTGTATTTATGAATCTGTCGACCGTAACGCCATCGGCCTTGTTCATTACCATATAATGGGATTTTTCTTTAAATGAATCGTTTATCTTTACGGTATTAACCTTTCTTCCGGCATCGATATAATTCTTCTCACCGCGTTTTGCGTTTTTGATCTCTGTCATGAAATCGAATTCCTTTTCAATTTCCTGTAACTGTGCAATAAGACCGGATTCCGTAACACGTGGCTGATGCGGAAGGATCACGTTTTTATCCGTTTCCTTCTTTTTGTATGCCGCAATCTCTTTATCCGTCATGTCCGCAAACATGGCGCATTTCTTGATATATGTTTCCTCGGACTTCATGTATTCGTATACACCCGGACGGCGGATCTTTACAACCACCTGTGTGGGCTCTTTCTTCTTTCCGGATACGGTGCACATAAAGGTTTCCGCAATGGAAGCGGCACCGAGAGGTTTGATGTCCGTAATGGAAGTTATCTTGCCCTTGGAATCCGTTTTCATCTCTTCAAAAACCTGATCAACATAGGCCTTATCTATGGAACCGAGGTTTGATTTAACAACGGATATTGCCGGTCTCATTTCCGGTATTACCATACGTTCCGGAACACCCTGTATTATCTTTTGCATAAGGGGACCCGCGCCCTTAAGGGTGGATGCAAAATACTCTCCGCCCTTTTGCTTTTCCGTCATTCCTTCGCGGCCGCCCTTAAGGTCTTTTATGATGTATGAAAGCATATTTGCCCGGTCCTTCTTTGAGGCGTTCTGATAATATCCCGAAACAAGGGTCTGAACAAACTTGCCCTGGCCATATTTGTTATTATAAAGGGCGTCGTTCTGCCAGCTTCGGAGTATTGTTTTGTCCGCTTCGTTCTGCTGCTTTTGTTCCGTAATTATAAGATCCGGGAAGGGAGTATCTCCGGTGGTATCGAAGATATCCTTTGTGGCCTCTTCCATGGTCTTTGTTATCTTTTCTTCAAATGCCTTTAAAGTCTTGTTTATCCCGGCTTCCGGATTATCCGAAAGAATGGCATTCTTCATGCCCTGCATTAACTCTTTTTCTTCGGTATGAGCTTTTGCGATAAGTTCGTCCAAAAGCGCCGGATTTTTCTTTAATGCCTTTACATAACCGAACCTGCTTGAAAGCAGCTTCTTAAGACCGCCTTCTGTGGCGGTTGCATTTGCAAGATCTCCCACAAAGTCAAGAAGAACTTTTGCATCCTTGCTCCATTCCTTTTCTTCGTTTATGACTTTGTTCTTTCCAAGATTTTTCTCGCGGACCATCTTGTCAAGGCGGGTCTTTAAGGCCTTGTCTTCCTGTAATTCCTCTTCGGTTCTCTGTATTTTCTCTCCGTGTTCTTTGATCTTTTTATTTATATATTCGTTATAATTCTTACCGGGTTCATAAACCGTCTTTTCTTCACGGATGATATTCTTATTATCGACATCCGCAAACATCTTAACTTTGGCTTTCTTTACGGGAGCGGTCTTAAAGGCTTCCTTATCCGCCTTTATTTCCTCCGCAAAAGCAGTGTTTAAGGTGTCCTTTAATTCCTTGCTCAGCTTAAGGGATGATATCGCCTTAAGTGCAATGTTTCTGTCCTTCTTCTCATATTCATCCGTGGTCTCGGCGCCGATGCCCTTGATCACTCCGTAATACTGAATAATAGTATATGCATCATCATCCGAAAGTTTATCTGTATCCTCTTTTTTAACATCCTTTAATATGGACTTAAAGTACAGATATTTATACTCTCCCACCGAAAGTTTAGCTGACTTGATAAGCCTCGCAGTATATTTATCCTTTGTCCCGGAATCCTCGATCTTCGCAAGGTCTCCCCTCTATTCAAGGAATCTTTCTCTATAGTATTCTTCACCGTGAAGGTCTACGATGGTTCCTAAAAGAACATCCGCGGATTTCTTTAATTCATCAAGGTCTCCCACGTCTTCCGTAAGGCTGTCGATAAGGTCCGCAAGTTCAACGGTGGGTATATCAGAAAGATCTTTTTCTTCTTTTCCGGTGTATTCCTTCAGAAGAGCAAGTATGTCTTTTCTGTCCATGGATTCCGCAGTCTTCTCAAATTTATCCGCAAGAGCCTTCGTTTCCTTTACGCGCTCTTTAAGATCCTTTATTACATCATTAAGGGACTTTATTGTCTTTGTTGATTTTTCCTTTACCAGGCCCTGAACGGCATCATATGCAAACTGCGAGAGCTCATCTATGGGAAGCAATGCAAAATCTTCGATGTCTGCATTCATAAAGTGCGAAAGAAGTTCCGCGCAGTCTTCCCTGTGCTGAAGTCTCTGTTCTTCGCCCACGGATTCCCAGGTTTCACCGGCCTCCGCGTCATAGTCGGAATCGTTTACTTTCTCCGCAAGTATCCTGATAGTCCTTACGGCCGAAAGATCCATCTTATCGAGAAGTTCTTTATCCGCTTCTTCCATCTCAAACACATCGTTGAAGTATTCGAAATTCTCCGCCTTCATGGCTTCTTCGATTCTCTTCTTCTGTGCTGCATCGATATCTTTTTCTATGGCCTCGATCCTTTTCTTGCTCTTTTCAAGCATCTCTTTCGAAGAGTTTGCAAGTTCTTCTTCCAATGCTTTTCTGAAACGGATCTGTCTTTCTATCTCCTCTTTTTCCAAAACTTCCGCAATATATTTTCTTGCGGATTCATCGAGAGACTTGTCCAAAGCGGCAATTTTTGCGCCTCTCTTTTCATGGACTAAAGCGGCTTCCCTTTCTATTTCCGCTCTGAACTTTGCCTTGCGCTCGGCTTCCCTTCGCTCGGCTTCTTCTTTCTCTCTTTGTATTACGGCCCTGGCATCCTTGATCTTCTCCTTATATTCATTGAGTTCCGCGTCTTTTGCGGCCTTTCTGAGTTCGGAGAGTTTGGCGTCTAATTCATCCTTGTCGCGCTTACGGGCAGCCTTGAGGACTTCGGGGTCCACCTCATCCGGCTCCTTCGGCGCCACCTCTCCCTCAAGGGGAAGGCTATCTTTCCGGACGTCGTTCTCCTCGCCTTCCTTTTCCCGCTCGAGTTCCAGTTCTTCCTTAGCCCAGACCTTCTTTATGAAGACCTCATCATTGTGAAGGTCATAGCTTAAGAGTCTGTTTGTATGATCAATGTTTCTCTTATCGAAGTTTACGGCAGCGCCCATATATCTTCTGTGAATTTTCAGAAGCTTTTCGGGGTCGGATTTTCTTGTAAATTCCCTGCCGGTTTTCTTGGTGGATTCGAGACGGTCTTTCTTTTCACCGAGTTTTTCTACGTAATACCGGAATCTTCCGTTTGCGAACGTCTTTTTGTCCGTTTCCGGGATCGCCCTGTCTTTTAAGAGCTCGTTAAGCTTATCGCTGTCTTTGAATCTTTCCGTATCTTCCTGTAAAAGAAGGGCATAATAGGGAGAGGACATTATCTCCATCCTCTGTACATATTCGTCATGAATCTCGCTTAATAAGGAGATACGGGCACCGATCTCGTCTATCATTGCCTTATCAAGTTTTAGATCTATACGTCCCATTTCTCTCAGCTGTCCGAGTTCCGTCACAAGAGGAACGGCGTTAACCGCAAAATTAAGCTTTGTCATAAGGTTTTTAAAGTGGGTTTTTTCGTCCGTATTTCCCTTCCTGCGGTGCAGAAAATCCTCAGGATTCTTAAACGCAAAATCCTTAAGATCCCAGGACAGTATCTCCATAAGGAGAGACTCTATCATATGCCCCTTTGTCCGGACTCCCTCTTTATTATCGTCTCTTGCAGAGAGTTTTCTTATGAGCTTCTTTGTATCCTCTTCGTTTAAATTATGGAGTTTTGCGTATGCAATGGTAACTTCGTTGGAGGCATCGTCATACTCTTCGTTTCTCTCGTTTACGGGAAGCCTGTAGTCTTCTTCGGCTTTATTTATATAGCCTTCTATTACGCTGGATTCCACATTCATCTCTTCCACAAGTTTCTGCAGGAAGAGGGTATCTTTTTTCTTTCTCTTGAATGCCTTTCTTCTGTCCTTAAGATTTCCGTCAAAAGGATCGTCCGCATTCTTTGTGAGTTTACCCGCAAGGATAAGTTCCATATTAAGCTGTTCATCGGAGATATCTTTATCTTCCATTGTGAAAAGATAGTCAACACTTCTTTCCGCCGACATTCCCGTGGCTTCAACATGCTTGTCTATCATGTCAACAAGGTCACGGCAGATTTCCCTTCTGTTCCCCGTGGCTTTTCCCTTCTTTTCCCGGAGATAGTTTGCGGCACACTCCCTTATGGCAAGCAGCATATTATGCTTTTCGGAATCGTTTTTGCATTTTCTGTAGAGTTTTACGGCATCCCTGACCTTATAGAAAAGAGCGGCGCGGGAAGTATCGGCCGTAACCTGGTTAAGCTTTGCTTCGATATTAAGCATGCCCTGTACTTCGTCATAATCATCCAACTGCTTGTCGCGCTTTTTGGGCTTATTCTTATCGACGCTGTTTCTTCCTTCGTTAAGCTTGTTTATGTTTTTTGTCTTGGTCGAGATTATGTTATCGTTCTCTTCGGAATACTCGCTCTCCGAACTGTCGGATTGCATGCTCTCCGTACGATACGCATTGCTGTCTCTAAGCTCATAAAGCTCCTTTTGAAGTTCGGAACCATCATCCAGTCCCGGGATGTAGTTCTTATTCTTCTTCGCGTTCCCTTCGTAAAATACTTCGTTATTGCTATCTCTCATAACCTATCTCCTTTTTTTGTCATTTCGAACGCAGTGAGAAATCTTAACTTCAATTTTCCGTAATTTTCAGTGAAGATCCCTCGTCGCTTCGCTCACTCGTGGTGACACTTGTATTCTACAACACCCTGTCCATCAGATGTCCTTTGAAAACTGCTTGTATATATTGTTCCTACCTGTCCCCGCTTCGCCGAGCCCCTTAAGCGTAAGATTCTTGAATCCGTTCTCGGTCTCTATGA
Source organism: Lachnospiraceae bacterium (assembly GCA_017418645.1). Lineage (GTDB taxonomy): Bacteria > Bacillota > Clostridia > Lachnospirales > Lachnospiraceae > FD2005. The sequence goes on from JAFOND010000144.1 coordinate 24,231, forward strand.
TCTTAAGGGTACTGTTTTCTCTGTCCGTATCCGCTTTTCTTATGGCCTGCTGAAGGTGAAGTACCCTCTTCCACATACTGTCTTTTTCGCTCTGGGTAATGGTGCTTCCAAGCTTTATAAAGAGCCTGTCCTTATCGAGGGAAAGCAGGTTATCCGCAGTCCTTCTGCTTATTACCTGCATCCTTTCCGGAGGACAAAGTGTACCGATATAATCCTTTATGTTCTCCGGATTAAGCCGTCCGAAGCTCATATCGTTATCTATTCCCACAATCCTCTTTATCCGGTGTATGGGCTTACCCTGCGCTGTCTTTTGTCCGGTCTCCTCCATCTCAAACATGATGTTATCCATGGTACGGTCGCCGTTTGCGCAGATATAGTCGTTCACCTGAATATCGGAAAGCTGTTCGATAAGTTTCTCTTCGTTGTCGCAGACGATTTCTCCGGACTTTATGCCGTCGATAACTTCCTTGTGAGTGAGCCCGTTTATCCATTCGGTAATAACACCTTCCCCGGCTTTTTTATCCTCGTTCAGCTTAACCTTCGCAAGTGATGAATATGCGATATTGTCCCCGATTCCCGTCTCCTTTGAAACGATGGTCATTGCAACGTTTCTCTTGTCGAGATTTGCGCCGAGTCCTATTCCCATATCACTGTATCTGTCTACGGTAAGATAATTCTTTATGTAATCTCCTCCTATGGAGATTATATGTTTTACAACGTTCCTGCGTTTTACCTTTGTAAAGGACTTATATACTCCCAAAAGCGCATTTCCGGACTTTGGCGGGAAAAGGCTCTCATTGCTGGCCGAGAAATATACCCCATACTTTTTCCAGATCTCATCGAAGAATTTATAAAGCTCCTCTTCAATTCTCTGTTCTCCGACCGCTATATTTTCTTCCGTGAGCTTTTTATCTCTTATCTGTCTGAAGAAAGTAATATTCTCCGGTCTTCTGAAAAACGCTTCTATAATGCTTTTATCAACGTGTGTCGCTATCCATGCAAACTCCGGAAAAGCAACGCTTTCTTTCGTGTCCGTCATAAGCTCGTTGTAACGGTCCGTAACGTTTGGATCAAACTCCAATTTCTTTCTCTTTGTAAAGGCAAAGTTCTTATCCACACCCTCAACGTTTCTCGTGAACATATGCCGGACGTTCATACTGCCCTTGAATTCGATCTCGTCCCCGGCCTCTATGGTTTCCTCACGACCTTCCGTAAGAAGATCGGCCAGATTGTATGATCTGTCATAGTTTTTGCCGCTTATGATCTCATAATCCTTCTTTATGGTCTGAAGCATATCGTCCACGATGTCATATCTTCTTCTGTATGTCTTTCTCCAATGATTTCTGTTCTTTCCGCTCAGATATTTTGTGGTAAGATCGATAAGTTCTGAATAAAGTGTTCTGATATCATGAAGATTCGCCGGAGTAACGTTCTTTCCTGTCCCGTTATTATTCCGCGAGATCATCTTCATATACTCCATAAGTTCGGTCAGTTTAATGCTCATAAGAGCGTATTTTTCCGAATGACCGCCGGTATCAACACCTTCAAGTGAAAGCTTGTATTTTTCAAGGTCAATAAGAGCAGCGGCACTTGCACTTTCTTTCTTCAGAACTTTTAAGTTGGATTTTTCAAGTTCCTTAAAGCTGTCCTTCGAAAGCGCAGTCGCACCGTGTATCTTCTTCCATACATCGAGTTCTTCATCCTCGGAGAGTCGCGGAATTTCCATATTATTGTATTGTTCCCTGAACTGGATCTGGTCATCCACAAGGCCCTGGTTGTATTCGAATTTCGGACCCTCCCCGGCATTTTGATCGCTCATGGCTCTGATATAAGTAATCATATCATCTACCGGGGCTCCCATATTCATATGCGTATCCGCAGCATGGCTGGCAAGATTCTTAAAACTATCCGCAAATTCCCGTGTAAGATAGTTCTTTTCGGCAAGAACATCAAGAAGATTTACTTCATCCCTTCCGTCTGCCTTAAAATATCCCTGTAACGAAAGATCGGTAAAATTGGCACCGTCTATCCTTCTTTGGATTTCCCCAAAGGAATCCGGCATTGCAAGCGCAAGCATTGCCGCCGGCATCTGATCCGGAACAAGACCGTATGTGTTAATAAAGCGCATATGATGTTCAAAATACATGGTATAGAACTTTGCAACGCTCTTAAAGTATGTATCCTTTGCGCGTTCCACCTGAGCGGGATTGCTCATGTCCACATCTTTCCAGTTTTGAATGCTTAAGCCCTCAAAGATTTCAATAGCCTCTTCATCACTCAATCCTTCGCTGTACGCCATCCGGCAAAATGTCATTATCAAACGGTCCATATTTGTTGAGATAGCGTATGATTCCTTCTTAAAACCATCCTTAAAATCACTGCCGTTATCATATTTTCTGTTCCTGCTGCCTTTTTTTGAATTCCTGATATCCAGCAATTTTTTATAAAGGTTTCCGAAATTCTTCTCTGTGTAGTCGGTGGTTGTCTCAGTGCTCCTGTTATGGTAGAATTTTAAAAGTTCCGCAGTTGCCGGGGAAACCTTTTTTAAGGCTTTTCTGTATCCCGGAGAATCAGTCCTTAAAGCTTCCAATTCCAGCCCCAATCCCTTAAGGGTTTCGATTTCTTTTGCCATTTTGTTAAGACCGTCCGTCGTGCAAAGGGAAAGGTTCATTCTTCCGTCCCTGTATGCACGCATCCTGTGCCTTTTTTCAAGATTAGTAAGATACTCGCCGGTGGCAAAGCCATCCCTTCCTATGGCGTTAAGATAGTTCGTTGCCTGATACATATCTTCGTTGTTTCTTACCATCTCAAGATAATCAGGATGGTCAACCCTCGGTCCGACGGCATTGTTTCCGAATACGTTTTCCATATTCTTTGCAAGTTTTGAGCACAGCATTATAAGAGCCGAAACTTCCTTCTGCTCTTTTGTATCGTCATCCCGGTATGTGGGTGCAACTTCGTCGTCATAATGGGATACAAAATATGAATTTGTAAGAAGAAGTTTTCTTGCCCTGTAATAGTCCGATACCGCGGAGAATTCGTCTATTCTCTTTTTAACCATGTCATACAGATTAACGCCGCCCATATCCACGGCCTTTAATCTGTCGACATATAAAGGATTAACCTCAATAAGGCGCTTATAGTTTTGTACCTTGGAGGAAACCTCTTCAAGTTTTACAATGTTTAAGAGAAGGCTGTCATCCGTGGAAAGATCCAACTCGTCAATTGAAAGCTCCATAAATTTTTCCGTTATCCGGTCGAGAGCGGAGTCTCTGTTTTCAGCATATCCCCTTGTAAGAAGCGCATTCTTATGTGATTCGTCTTCAAAGAAGGCGGAAATCGTAATAAATTCATCCTCGCTTACCATAGACCGGGAACTGAAGCCTATATCCCTTCTTCTCTTTGCGGTCTCATTCCTGAAGGTTTTTGATTCCGCATCAATAGCATCCGCAAATTTTACTTTCCTGCCGAGCCTTGAAACGCTTCCCTTCATCTTCTTTTCGCGTTCGTTAACGGAAAGATTCCTGTGGAGATTGTTGATCTGTGCATAGGAATAAAGCGTCTTTCCCGCCACCATTCTTACCGCGCCCGCGCGTTGGGAAACATGGGGGTTCTTTTTCAGTTTGTCAAGGGATGTATCCTTATCGGTTTTTACCTTTCGACCCTTCTTTTTTTCAATGCATTCTATGAGAAGAAGTGTCTTGTCATCGTCGAATTCATATTGCTCCGTTTCCGGGACAACGTCTATCTTCTCGTATTGTTTAAGGGTTTTATCTGCATTCTTAATTGCTTCCGCGCGCTTTCTGAGTTCCTTGACCTCGTCCTCCGTAAAGGCAAATGTTATGCCGTCCATATTTGTCATGCTCTGGTAATAAGGAAGCCATCCGGCAAGGTTCTTTGCATACTCTGCCATCTCACGGCATCTTACATATCTCCTCGGGTCGGAATAAAAGTCGTTTCCGTTTTCCGCCTTTAATATATTCGGATTGAATCTTATGAATGCATTACAGAAAAATTCTATGGCATCAACAAATTTCTGTTTGTCTTTAAGGGATGAGTCACGTTTCGGAGCACCCTTTTCAAGGATCTTATACGGCTCCAAAAGTTCCTTATCTCTTTTTTGCCTTTCCATTCTTCGTTTTTGGTTCTCACTGTATTCACTCTTTGCAGTGCTTACCTTTTTGTCAAGATCTGCCTGATTTTCGTAGTTTTTGATGTTAGTGTTTATTGCTTCAAGAAGCTTTTCTTTTCTCTCCCCGTCGATGATCTGCGACAAAAGATTATTAAGATATTCTCTTTCGAACTCCTCGTTTGCGAACACCTCGTTTTTCTTCTTTGCTTCAAGAATACCATTGTAAATAACGGCGTACTGGTCTATGACGGAAAGGATCTTTTTTACTTCCGTTATGCCCGGCTTGTTTACCATAAAAGTAGTACCGGATTTTCTTCCAACGCTGAAATATGCATCGAGCATCTTCTTGTTTTCTTCCGACGCGAGATAGAAAACAGATTGATATTTTTTCAGCACTGCAGCCATTTCTTCCGGAGTTTCCGCTTTTAGTTCATTAAGGTCGAGTTCCAGAACCTTTTTCATGATCCTGTTTATTTTATTGATCTCGGCCGTTGCTTCTTCTTCTTTTGCCGTTTTGCCGTCAAGGGCAGTAATTGTCTTTAAATCGATTTTATAATTGGTTATATCTACCAGATTCTGCTTTTTTGTATCCTCTTCTTTTTTTCTTTCCTCGAACTTCCTCCGGTATTCGGCGTTTTCTTTTTCTCTTTCCTTTTTCCTTTCTTCCGCGTACCTCTGTTTCTCAAGGGCCATTTGTCTCTTTCTTTCCGCAAGGATAACAGCGTCCTGTTCCCAGTCCTCCTTTGTTTTATTCCAGCCGTCATCAGCCTTTTTATCAAAGGCTGTTTTTTGTGCCTGGGACATAAGGGCCTTTTTATTTAAAATGACACATTCGGAACTGTAATTCTGGATATCTCCGTTCCCCTGCTCCGTCATTTCTTTCGCATCTTTTGATATTACGATACCCATTCTGTGGGCAACGTCATGGTCTTTATTGAGATCGTTTGTCCTTATGATCTCTCCCGTCTGTTCATCCTTTTTAAAACCGCTGTATTCGTTCTTAAGGTTCTCGTAATCCCGGGGTGTCATCCTTTTCATGTATGTAAGTTCAACCTTACTGTATGCGGTATTTCCATAAACATCGGTACCGTCTTCCAGAAACTTATCGATTTCCTCCACTTGCGGAAACTGCGGAAAATCTTCGGAGGAGTTAAGATAGATAAGTTTGTCGTCTTCTATTCCGATGATGGTCACATAATGCATTCCTACAAGACAGGAGAGCATACTTCCGGACTTTATCACATCGTGTACGGTTTTTTTGAAAGCCTCAAGGATGTTTTTCCTTATATCTTCCCTGCCCATAACGCGGTCAAATCCATAGGTCTTTTCAAAGACCGCAATGTCATCTCTCTCAAGGCCTCCGTTTTCCTTTTTGTCAAAGATGATATCCGCCATGGCACCAACATTTCCAACCTCTTTTTTCCCCGGGCCGGCAAACTTTTCAACCGCATCGCGACCGTCTATATGATCGTCGTTTTTATTAATAGCAAACAGCTCCTCTTTGCCAAGGTATCTGGGCGTAAAGGAGCGCACTTTTTCCTGATTCAGTTTTTCAAGCCTTTGCTTTTTAAGTACGGGATCCGTTGAAATAAGATGATTGTAAACCCCCGCCATGGAGCAGGCATAACAGTTGTTATATCCCTGAACTTCCATGTCGAATCTTTCCCCTTCAATAACGGTCCTCCCCCGGACCTCCGCTCTCGGGATTCGAGCAAGCACATTTTCCCTGTGCTCACTGTGTACTTTCTGATATTGATAATACTTTTGGGTTATGGCCAGTTTCCGGAAAGTATCCCAGGCTCCTATCCGTTTTAAGAGTTTGAAGGTTGCGCCCGTATCGTCTCCGCCTACCAGGGTCTTATTATAGTCGTCCATGGTAAGGTTATGTTCCTTTAGTTTTTGTTGCAGAAGCTTATTTCGAAGCCCGACTATATCACCTTCACCCGGAACATAGCCCGGCCTGTTTTCGTCAAAGCCCGCCCATTCCGTCCGAAGTTTTGCTTCGTTCATCTGTTTAAGATCTTCAAAGGGAACGCTCACCTCAACCTTTTCGTTGTCATATTCCTCGTCCCACTCTTCTTCGTTATCGGAAAACTGATAATAAACGGTTGCACCGATTATTTCTTTATTTTTGTTGTATTTATGGATGATGCGTGTCGGTAACCCGAATTCGTTTGTTACGGGATACATCTGCTTCCAGATCTCATCAGCCTGCGCTTCCAGCTGTTCAAAGGTAGGCACTCCTGCCGGAACACCGATCCTAACACCGGCTTTTTTCCTCTTATCGACGCCGGGATCATCTTTCAGTTTTTCCGGCTTCTTAAGACTCCCCATCTGCTCATTGACGGTAGATATCTTGTTCTCCAGGATCTTATTCAGATTGTTCACCTGACCCGTTTTGTTTTCCTGTAAATTCGGTACGGTCTTGTTTACGTTTGTGGTTTTATTGACCTCGGCTGTCTTGTTGACCTCGGCTGTCTTGTTTATTTCCGTGGTCTTATTCTGGGTCTTAATTTCGTTCTGCCTGATTTCCTTATTACTTTCCTTCATATCCCCTAAACCTCCGTACAATACATAAACAGCTTCATCTCATCTTTCTTCCGTCTGCTCCTGTCCTCCCCGAATCCGCAGGAAAGAAGAAAGTCCTCCACCTCATCTTCGGCATCCGCCGGATGAGCGCAAAGGATCCCCGCCGCCTTTGTCTCGCGGGTGATCTCGAAAAGCCTTTCCATCATCTCTCTTCCCGCGCCTGTTCGCCGGCAGCTTTCGGAAACAAATATATGCCTTATGGCAATCATATTGTCTTCAATGACCTCCGCGGCAAGTACCCCTATGGCGGTGTCCGTTGTTTCTTCTATAGCACCTATAAAAAGATCGCTGTTCTTTATAACTTCATGATCGAATCCGTTAATAAAGCCAGACGAATTCGGTCCGAAAACCACGGTTGCAAACATAAAACCTTACTCCTTATTATTCGTTTTCTTCATCCGGATTGTAGCCCGCGATGGTAATCTTTTTTAATATCTCTTCCGACGCAGCCTTTGCTTCCTGATATTCCTTTGATTTTACGCCGTATTTTTTGTCCATTTTAAGGCTGTTCCGTTTATCCATAAGGACAGCGCATTCCCTCATAAGGGGAAGCAGCGCCGTATTATGCTTTGCATCAAGGATCTGCTGCTTTAATACCGGATCCTTCACGCTGTCCGGATCCTGCCATCTCTTATCCTTTTCAAGATAAGCCGCGGATTTAATGTTGATATCGATAACATCAAATATACCCTGCACTACGTTTCTTTCAAACCTTACATCGCCGAACACGGTATTCATCATCTTGGGGCTGAAAATGGAAAGTGCGCCTATAAATCCGCCGTCCACAACCTTTACCTTATCGACATAAGCTTCATAATCCGATTTATCAAGTTTTGAGGCTGCATCCTTTTTATAGTTTTTCATCTGCCTTTCGGAGAAGGACGGTCCCTTAAAAAATTCTTTTCTGAAATCCTCGTCCGCGATGAATGTCATGTCCGTGCTGTATGCAAGCTTTGTATTATGACAATGTTCCGCTTCAATCCCGTCAGAGGACATTTCCGCCATCTGCCTTGCCCGATCATCCGTCTCTGTCGGTGAAAAACCGCGGTCAAAGCCCTGGAGAAAACTGCTTAGCGCTCTATATTCCCTGTCTTCCTTGTTCTTACTGTCAAAGTACAGACCGTCTTTATCGTTTTCAACAAGCTGGCTGTAATCCTGAAGGAATCTTATGGGCTGGATAAAAACTCCGCCGTAATTTTTCATAAGAGCCTTTCCGTCCTGATATGTGAGGTGATCCGGAATGTCTCCAAAGGTTCCCACCGCACGTCTCATGGTTCCGAGATAGAATTTCTTTAATTGTTTTATACCTCTTTCGAAGACCTTATTTGCTTCCTCGGCTTCCTTGGAGTTCTTATCCATGGTCTGATATTTCGGTTTTGAAAGTTCAAATACATCCGCCAGCATGTTTACGATATCATCCGTACCCCAGTCCGAGGAATTATCAACCGTAAGGGCTCCAAGGATTCTTGAGATGTTAAGACCCGAAGCATTGTATCCCTTAAGGGGATTTTTAACGGTAACGTTCATGGGGATGCCTCTTTCTTTTAATTCGGCTTCTATTACATCTTTATCCGGCCTGTCCATTTCCGGCCTGTGCTTTTCGAAATACGTAACCGATCTTTGCGCGGAAAGAGCATCCAGATTTTCATCGCTTCCGCCGGTGAGTTTCAGGTTATTTGCATCCAGTCTGTGTCCCGCCACAAGGTAATCCGACTTTCTGAAGGCTTCCTCAATATATTCACGCTGTTTTTCTTCCGATAGTTCTTCCGTTGCTTTCTTTAAAAGGTCTCTTGCTTCTTTGTTTACAAGATGAAGCTCTTTCTTTCCCTTCTTTCCTGTTATTTTTAAAAGAGAGTTTTCCGCAAGGTATGCCTTCATCATTTTTTCCGCCACGGCACGCTGCTCATCGGAACTCTTTTTATCGATTTCCATGGAAAGCTCGGTGTTTTCATGGCTTCTGTAATAATCGTCGTTTATAAGATCTTTCTTTGCATTGTAATATGCCGCGACTGCACGAAGATCGCTCATCCGTTTTGTAAGGGTTTCTTTTTGTACCGCATCGAGGTTGTTTAAATAATCTTTGTTTTCGGAAAGCATGCGATCCATTGCCGCAACTTTGTTTACGACTTTTTCAAGTTCACCCGCATTCTTTACGATCCCTTCTTCCGAAAGATCGATATTGCTTATGTCTATTGAAAGGATGCTCTTTTTTGCGATCTCCATTGCGCCGTTTCTGTCCCGGCCGTCAACGGAGCCGTCCTCGTTTTTCTTTTTCCCGATATAAAGATCCAGAAGTTTTGCATTCTCCTCTGCGTTTTCCGTCATAAAGGCCGCAAGGGTATGGAAGTCAGCGCCCGGGCAGCCAAGGCGTCTGTTTTTCATTGCTTCTTTCATAAGAGAATATGCTTTTATGTTTTCCTGATTTTCCTTTTCGTTTATCTCTTTTGAACTCTGATCTTTTTTGTATAAAACGGTATTCAGTCTGTTCTTCTTTACTTCTCTTGATGCTTCCGTCATCTTTGAGGAAAACTTCTCAGCATACTTTTCATCGGTGACCGTAAATTCCAGGATTTTTAATCCGCCGTATTTTTCACCTTCCTTAAGCGCTTTTCTTTCTTCCGCGCTCTTTACTTTCTTGTAAAAATCTTCAGCGGTCTTTTCCGTTTTTTCATCACGAAGAGGACGGAACCTGTACTTTGTTTTGACCTTCTTTCCCTTTTTGTTAAAATCCGTCATAAGGGTGGAAAGCGCATCCGCTTCAAGGAGTTTTGTCGTAAGATTAAGTTCGTCGGCCTTCATATCCGGGCTTGTATCCTTCTTAAGTTCATGATTGTAATGACTTCTGTAATACTCGTCATTCATGATCTCTTTTTTTACACTGTAATACGCCGCTATTGTACGGAGAGATTCAAGCTTTGTGTTTATCTCTTCCGCAGCCTCCGGATCTATCCTGTTAATA
>JAFOND010000145.1 GCA_017418645.1 Lachnospiraceae bacterium
ATGCAGTACTTCAATGTTAAGAGTTACATCCATGATATGACGCCGCTGCGCGGCGATGAAGTCCAATACACGAATCATCATCCCTATATCGAAACCCTGATATTCGGAGGCTTTGCGAAGCTTGGGCTTGCCCTGGGGGATATAAGACGCGGCGTTGCGCTTTATATCTTCCTTCATATGATCTGCACCTGCCTTGTTTTCGCCCTGGGCATCTGCTACCTTCTCCGGGCGGGAGTAACGCTTAGGAGGACAGTCCTTGTGCAGGGAATCGTTATGATCCTTCCGATCTTTCCCATGTATTCCATATGCATGATAAAAGATACGATCTATTCCGCGTTCTTCTTTATAATGACGCTTATGATCGCGGAGATGGTGCGGACGAACTTCAAAGTGCTGAGGGACAAGAGGTTCCTCATCGCTTTCTCGATCAATTCATTCTTGTTTATGATGTCCAAAGTATACGGGAAGCACGTGCTTATATGCACGGTAGCGGTAATTGTTGTCGTGCTGCTTGTTAGAGCTCGGACCGCGCCGCTCCTGATCGCCACCCTCATCCCCCTCATTGCCTTCCGCCTGTACATCAGCGTCTTGCTTCCGGCCCTCGGCGTTGCGCCCGGCGGGATCCAGGAGGCGCTGTCCGTGCCCTTCCAGCAGACGGCCCGCTATGTCACGGAGTATGGCGATGAGGTCACAAAGAAAGAAAAGAAGGCGATCAGCGCCGTCCTTCCGTATAAAAAGCTTGCAAAGCTCTATAACCCGGAGCTTTCCGATCCCGTTAAAAACAAATATAACCAGGACGCCACAAAGGAAGACCTGAAAGCATATTTCAAGGTCTGGTACAAGATGGGCAAAAAGCAGCCCCTCTGCTATCTTGAGGCCTTCCTTCATAACACATACATGTATGTCGACATGTCCAAGAAGGCCAGAATGGAATACTATAAAATGGACACCTTCATTCAGGACCATCCGAAGACTTATCCTCCGGAAGAGTATTCATGGCTTTATATCGAGAATCCGCCGGAAACGGCGTCCATGCGCTATGCGGTAAACCAGATCATTCTTATTATACAGAAGGTTCCGTTTTTGAACTTCTTTGTATCCCTGGGCATGCTGCCCTGGATATTGGGATTCTTCGCGATCCTTAGCATAAAACGAAGGAAGCCTAAGGATATCCTTATCCTTCTGCCGGCATTCCTGACCATCGCGCTCTGCCTGCTTTCCCCCGTAAACGGAAGCTCGCGCTATGCGATGCCGATCTTTTATATGCTGCCGTATTTCATGGCTTTGTTTGCTGATCACCCATCTGTCATTCCGACGGAGCGAAGAGACGAGGAATGACAATATGTTCTCGTGAAATGAACAGTTTACATAAATATAATTAGATGCTACAATATAATTTAGTGTGCAAGAAAGAAAGGAGCTTCATCATGGGTGTAAGCATAGTATTGTTATCATATAAAGAAGCGGAAAATTTAAAGGTTCTTCTCCCGCAGATCAAGGAAAACATAGAGAAATGCACAAAGGACTATGACATCCTTGTCATCGATACGGAAGAGACTTTGGACGAGACGCCGGAAGTCTGCAAAGAGTTCGGCGCAAAATATATAAATCAGGAGGAACCGCATTTCGGCGGAGCATTCCGTACCGCAATAAAATATGCGGATAAAGAGTGGTTCCTTATCATGGATTCGGACGGATCCCATCCCCCGAAATATATCCCGGATATATACAGAAAATTCGTTGAAGGACACTATGATGTGGTCATCGGCTCCCGCTACACAAAGGGCGGCGTTTCAAACGATGCCGTAAGCTCAAGGATCATGAGCCATATGCTGAATTTTGCGTACGGGATCGTCATCGGCGTAAACGCAAAGGACCTTTCCACGGACTACCGCATGTATCAGACAAAGCAGCTTAAGGAAGTTTCTCTTTCCTGCGAAAACTATGACGTCCTGGAAGAAGTTCTTCTTAAGTTAAAGCTCAGAAAACCCAATAAGAAGCTTAAAGTCGGCGAAGTGCCCATAACCTTCTCCAAGAGACTTTACGGCGAGTCCAAGAGACAGCTCTTAAAGTTCATCTTAAGCTATTTAAAGACGATAATCCGTCTCTTCTTTATAAGGATCGGGGTAGTAAAAGCATGAGCAACGAAACGGAAATGAAGCAGGATAACCTTGGAAAGCAGATAATGAGATTCGCCGTTGTTGGCGGGCTTTCCTTTGTAATAGATTTTGCCATAACAAACACTGTTGCGCTGGCTCTCCGTACGATTGGTATGAACGCCACCGCCGCGGCAATGGTGGGCGCGCTTTTCGGATTCATAATCTCCGTAATCTTTAACTATATCCTCTCCATGCATTGGGTCTTCGACCGAAACGAGAGCATGGACAAGAGGAAAGAGTTTATCATCTTTGTGACCTTAAGCGTCATCGGCCTGGGCCTTAACGAGCTTATCATCCTTGCCGGAATGGCGATGATAGAAAACATTGGCTGGTGCAATCATTTTACGGAGTGGTGCCGGGGTGTTGTAAACCACCTGTTCCCCATGACCTTCGACGGCGTCGCCACTGCGGGCGTTAAGATCATCGCCACCGCCATCGTTATGGTATACAATTTTGTGACAAGAAAGATCTTCCTCGAAAAGAAGAAGGATTGATATATGGGAAAACTCAGCGTTATAATCCCCTGCTATAATGAAAAGAACAGCTTAAAAGAGATCCTGGCAAAGATAAAGGAGTCGACACTTGACCTGGAGATCATAATCGTGGACGATATGTCCACGGACGGTACCCGGGAACTCTTAAAGGCAGAGATAGAACAGCAGGTTGATAAGATAATATATCACGAACAGAATACCGGAAAGGGCGGCGCGCTCCGGACGGGCTTTAAGGCCGCAACCGGCGATGTCGTTATAATCCAGGATGCGGATATGGAATACGATCCGGGCGAATATCCCCTGGTCGTTAACCCGATCTTTGAAGGCAAGGCGGAAGTTGTATACGGCAGCCGCTTTATGAACCAGAAGGCGAAGGGCTATCTTTTGAACCGCCTGGCGAACAAGGGTCTCACCTTCCTTTCGAACCTTATGACACACCAGCATCTTACGGATATGGAGACCTGTTACAAGGCCTTCAGGCGTGAGATCATACAGTCCATAGACATAGAAGAAAAACGTTTCGGCTTTGAGCCGGAGATCACCGCAAAGATCGCAAAACGCGGCATAAAGATAAAGGAAGTTCCGATCTCATATTATCCCAGGAAGAACTCCGAGGGCAAGAAGATCGGCTTTTCGGACGGCCTTCGGGCGCTCCATTGCATCTGGCACTATTCACGGTAATATATGAAAAAACTTGAAAAAACGGATATAATCTTCATACTTTTCGAGCTCCTCTTTGGGCTCGCATGTTCCTTCCGGGTATATTTTTCCTCGGAGGCAAAGTTTCCCGTACCCGTTATCATCGCCGGGATCGCAGTCTTTAACATCGTCCTGATGGCGATCCTTTTCTTTTCATCACCCGAAAAAAAGAAAAAACTCTATTATTATCTTTCGGTAGTTTCCGTATTCTTTTATCCCGCGCTCTACGCCGGAAAAAATATAAGAACGATCCTTGTTACCGCCCTTGTTATTGTTGCGGCGGTCCCGCTTTACAGGCTGAACGAAAAAAAGCTGACAAAAGATCATCCGTATCTTCCGTCGCTGGTTATTTTGGGGCTTTTCATGTTTTTACTCTTCTTTATGTATGCGCCGCATATGCTGCAGGAAGAGACGCTTCTGGAGTATTAGGCGATGAAAAAACAGATAAAGACCTTCCTATTAATACAGACCGTTTTTTCGCTGGCGGTATTCATAACATTCTTTCAGGGACGCCTTCGTTCGTATAACAGCACGATGCTTGCGCTCTCATACAGAAACGGCTTCACATCCCGGGCGCTTCTGGGAACAATATATCATGTGATAGAAAAGATCCTTCCGGGGGATCAGATGAACTATTCCTTTGCCCTGGGCTTCGGCGTGTTCTGCACTCTTTTAATGATCCCCGCGCTCCTTTGGTTTTCAAAGACCGTTCTTGAAAAAACGGAAGAATCCGCGCGGATCCCGGCGGAGATCCTTCTTTTAATACTGACTCTTATCACCATGGGAACGTATTCCGCGGGATATAACTTCCTTCGCGTGGATATGTTCATGCTCTTAACGTCCCTCCTCGGCATAACTCTTCTTATAAAAGACAAGGCGGCGTTTCTTTGCATCCCCCTTTCCGTCATCGGGGTTATGTTCCATCAGGGCTATGTTTTCATGTACTTCAACATCATCCTGATAACGACGGTTGTGCTTTTCCTTAAGGCGGAAGAGAAAAAGGTCAAGATAAAATACGGCGCGTATACCGTTCTGTCCTTTGTTTTTGCCAGCATCTTCTTCCTATACTTTGAGATGTTTTCAAGAAATTCCGGAAGAGAGGTCTATGAGACCGTACGCTCGGAGGCGGAAAAGCTATCGTATAAAGGGATCTATCATACAACGCTCCTTGCCCATGAGACGCTGGGGGTTGATCTTGAC